>JBIOUO010000450.1:0-16602 GCA_044867195.1 Ilumatobacteraceae bacterium | reverse complement strand
ATCGAACAAGGATTTCTCGAACGGGTGTTGCATCAGGTGGGCGAACACGTGTATGGTGGAGGGATGAGTGGTGCAGCAGTCGCCGACCCGGCCGACGTGCCGGTGGTCGACATCGAGGACCGGCTGCGTGACATCTGCGGGCACCTCAACGTGTTGCACGCCCAACTCGTCGCCCTCACCGCCGAGGCCGCCGAGACCCGGGCGTGGGAAGGCCGGGGGGTGCGCTCGCTGGCCCACTGGCTGACCTGGCAGGGCGGTCTGTCGCCGGCGCGGGCAGCCGAGACGGTCCGCCTCGCCGCCGCCCGCACCACCCATCCGCAGGTGACGGCCGTGTTCGACGAGGGTGCGGTGTCGGTCGACCAGGCGGCGATCGCCGCCCGCGCCCCGGCCTATCTCGACGGCCAGTTCGCCGAGTTCGCGCAGACGATGACCGTCGCCCAGCTGCGCCTGACGGTGCGTGCTGCCCGTCCCGCCCCACCCCCACCCCCGGCACCGTCGCCGGGCGACGAGCGGTCGGAGTCGTTTCGCGGGTGGTTCGACGACGACGGCCGCTACCGGTTCGGTGGTGTGTTGGATCCTGATCATGGCCGCCAGGTCGACGCCGCCTTGGGCGAAGCCCGCGACGCCTTGTTCCAGGCCGGCCAGACCAACGTCAGCTGGGCTGATGCGCTGGTCGAGATGGCCCGCCGCTCGATCGACGCGGCGCCCGTCGAGCGGCGGGGACGGTTCCGGGTCAACTGGTACATCAACCCTGACGATCCGATCCCGGCCCGCTGGGCCGACGGGTTGGCGGTCCCCGACTGGCTGACGGCCATGCTGTCGTGCGACGGGACCGTGTCGCCGGTGTTCACCGCCGGGGCCCGGCCGGTGTCAGTCGGACGCACCCAACAGACGATCCCCGAACGCACCCGCCGCCTCGTGCTGCACCGCGACACCAAATGTCGGGTCCCGTGGTGCCACCACACCCGCTGGCTCGAAGTGCACCACATCATCCACCGCCACCACGGCGGCGGGCACAACACCCGCGACCTGATCGGGCTCTGCGGCGCCTGCCACCGTCTCCATCACCAAGGGCTGCTGGGCATCAGCGGCAACCCCGACGACCCCGACGGGCTCACGTTCACCGACGCCACCGGACAGGCGATCAACCCCGCCGCCCAACCAACCAAACCCACCCGCCCGCCACCCGACCCCGCCCGACCCTACGAACACCCCCTCGGCGAACGCCTCGACGCCAGATGGCTGATGTTCCCCGACCCACCCCCAACCCCACCCGAAACCGGCAACTAACTCCGCCGGACGCCGGCGCCGCGTCGGGATCGCATCTGTGCCCGTTCGACGGTCATGCTGTTGGGCGGATGAGGAGGCAGTGATGATGAACACGAGCGAGCCGTCGGGTCAGCCTGACTACGAGGTGATCGTCGTCGGTGCCGGCGTCTGCGGCATCTACCAGCTGTACCGGATGGTCGACCTCGGCGTGGATGTCACGTTGCTCGAGGCCGGAGAGGACGTCGGGGGCACGTGGTACTGGAACCGCTACCCGGGTGCCCGGTTCGACTCCGAGAGCATCAGCTACGGCTACTCCTTCTCTGAGGAGCTGTTGCGGGAGTGGGACTGGAAGGAGCGGTTCTCCGGCCAGCCGGAGAACCTGCGTTATCTGCAGTACGTCACCGACAAGTTCCACCTCCGCCGGCACATGCAGTTCGGCTGCACGGTGGAGTCGGCGTGCTGGGATGACGACGCCACCCAGTGGCGCTTGCGACTCGGCGACGGCCGCCAGCTCGCGGCTCGCTTCTTGATCACGGCGATCGGCCTGCTGTCGGCGCCGACGCTGCCGCGCTACGAAGGCCTCGACGAGTTCGAGGGGCTGTCATTCCACACCTACAACTGGCCCGCCGAGCCGATCGAGATGGCCGGAAAGCGGGTCGCGGTGATCGGTACCGGCGCGACGGGCGTGCAGGTGATCGGCGAGATCGCTGACAAGGTCGGTGAGCTGACGGTGTTCCAGCGGCGGCCCAACTGGTGCGCGCCGCTGCACAACGCCGAGATCACGGTCGGGGAGATGACCGAGTTCAAGGCCCGCTACGACGAGATCTTCGAGCTGTGCGCCCGCACGCCCGGCGGGTTCATTCACGAGCCTGACCGCCGGCCCTTCTTCGAGGTGCCGCGCGAGGAGCGGGTCGCGATGTGGGAGAAGCTGTACGGCGAGCCGGGCTTTGGCATCTGGCTGGCCAACTTCCGGGACATCTTCATCGATGAGGAGGCCAACGCCGAGTTCTCCGAGTTCATCGCCGACAAGATCCGCTCCCGGGTCCACGACCCGGTGGTCGCCGAGAAGCTGGTCCCCAAGGATCATGGCTTCGGTGTCCAGCGTGTCCCGCTGGAGACCGGCTACTACGAGGCGTACAACCGGGGCAACGTCCATCTTGTGGACCTGCAGGAGACGCCGATCGAGCGGATCACACGCCGCGGCATACGGACGAGCGAGCAGGAGTACGAGTTCGACATCATCGTCTACGCCACCGGCTTCGACGCCGTCACCGGCGCCTATGACCGCATCGATATCCGCGGCGTCGGCGGGCAGTCACTCCGGGAGAAGTGGGCCGGCGGGCCGGAGACGTTCCTCGGCCTCACCGTGTCGGGATTCCCGAACATGCTCATGCCGACCGGGCCACAGAGCGGTTCGGCCTCGACGAACTTCCCGCGCGGCATCGAGCTCGGGGTCGATTGGGTCACCGAGCTGCTGCAGTTCCTGTGGAAGCACGACCACAGCCGGGTCGAGCCCACTCCCCAGGCGGAGGCAGAGTGGAGCGCCTACGTGGCGAAGCTCTACGAGATCATGCTGCTACGCAACGCCCAGGGCTGGTTCACAGGGTACAACTCCAACGTCGAGGGCCATGAGAAGGGCACTCGCCGTCACCTCGTGTTCAATGGCGGCACGCCGAAGTACCGCCAGAAGATCACCGACGTCGCCGAGGCCGGCTATCGCGGCCTGACGTTCGACTGAACATCTCCTACGAGCGGGCCGTCGTCCGCTCGCAGTTGTGCGTCCTGGCCGCCGTACCGTCGTCGCGATGGGACACATCTCGTACGTGGCGAGCGATGGGATCGGGACGATCACGATCGACCGGCCGGAGAAGAAGAACGCGATGACCTACGCCATGCTCCGCGAGCTGTGGGACGCGCTCGACGAGGCGGCTGCGGACGACGGCTGCCGGGCCGTGATCCTGACCGGTGTGCCGGGTGCCTTCTGCGCCGGCACGGACCTCTCCGACCTCCAGAGCACGCCCGAGGACCAGCGCGGTGGTGGCGAGTCACGGCGGGCGCGTGCGGCGTCGCCGCTGATCGCCTGCCCGAAACCGATCGTGTGCGCCATCGACGGACCGGCGATCGGCATGGGCGCCGAGTTCACCTCGATGTGCGACGTGCGCATCGCGACGCCGCGGGCCCGGTTCGGCTGGGTGTTCGTGCACCGCGGGCTGGTCCCCGACACCGGCGCCGGGACGTGGATCCTGCCCCGGCTGGTCGGAGTGCAGGCGGCGGCCCGCTTGCTGTTCTCGGGCGACATCATCGGTGCTGACGAAGCAGCCGCGCTCGGCTATGTGGTCGCCGTCGTGGAGCCCGAAGAACTGCAGGCAGCGGCGCGCGCCGAAGCCAGCCGGTTCACGGTCGGCTCGCCGTTCGCGATCGGCGAGACGAAGGCGCTGCTCTACGCCGGGCTCGGTCGCTCGTTCGACGACCACGTCGTGGACAACCGGGTTGTGATGGAGCGCTGCTTCCAGTCCGACGACCACAAGGAAGGCATCGCCAGCTTCCTCGAGCGGCGACCGCCGCAGTTCACCGGCCGCTGAGGCGGCGCCGGGCCTCGATCCGCTCGTCGCGGATGCGCAGCTCGTAGGCCGGTTGAGGCGCGGTCGCGGGACCATGGACGACCGTGCCGTCGGCGATGCGGAAGACGCTGGCGTGCCACGGGCAGCGCAGGCAGCCGTCGATGAGGTCGCCATCCTGGAGCGGTCCACCGAGATGGCTGCAGCGGGCGAACAGGGCGGCCGGGCCGTCGGCGACCGCGGCGAGCGGCGCTCCGTCGAGGTGGGCGAGCGTGGGCTTGTCACTGGCGAGCGTTCCGTCGACGGAGATCTCCGTCCAGTCGCTGGCGCCCGGGGCGTCAGCAGCGTGATTGACACCGCTGGCACGGCGGAACGCGAGATGGCCACCCAGGAATCCTCCGACCGTGGCGGCGGTCGCCCCGGCCATCGCGAGGGCCACGCCAGTCGATCGCCGTCCCCGCAGCCGGGCCAGCAACGACAGGCCGTAGAGCGCGGTCGCGGTGACGTTGGCGGCTGCGTGGACCAGGCCGCTTCGCCGTTCCGGCTGATTGAGCTCCGACCAGTCCGCCAGCCCGGCCGCCGCAGTCGGCACGGCCGTGAGCACGCCCAAGCCGATCAGCGCGTCCGTCGCGGCACGGGCCCGGCGCCCGCCTGCAAGGTCGAGCACGAAAGCGCTGGTCCAGAACCCGATCGGCAAGTCGGTGAGCGCGGGATGCAGCGGATGACCGAGCCAGACGCCGTGCAGTGCATCCTTTACGCCCCCTCGGGGGAGCAACTTCGATGCCACCTGCTCGACCGGACGGCCGACGCGGTCGAGCGCGTCGACGGTCTCGAGTCGTTCTCCGAGGGTTCGTGCGTCCATCCACTGTCTCCTGGCGCTGACATCTCCGGCCGCTCCGGCTCGCCCACCAGTACCCAACAGCCCACCGGCTGGAACCCGACCAGCCGTGTCCGAAGGCTGTCAACGGGCATGCGGCGTGGGCGACACAGTGCGGGCGTCGTGCACCGAACGAGCCTCAGGCGACATTCGGTAGACCAGGGGCATGACGGATCGGAAGCCACCCCGCCTCGCCGGCGACGAACGGATCACGTGGTCGCTGGCCGACGCGGCGATCGCCGGATCCGATCTGGACATGATCTGTGTCGGCATCGACGATGGGCCCAGCCCGGATCTGCGCTGGGTTCTGGCCCACGTCCTGCAGGAGACGGCACGGCACGCCGGCCACGCAGACATCCTGCGCGAGCTGATCGACGGCGAGACCGGCCGCTGATCATCGCCAGTTCCGTCCGGCGGTTCAGGGGCACGGAGCCTACGTGTGAGCGAGCTGCGGGGACTCGCTCCTCACGATCGCGAGGAAGCGCTCGACGGCGTGGACCGTGGCGTGCGTGCGCACCGAAGGCATCGTCTCGAACGCATGCTGGGCACCGGCCAGCTCGGCATAGACCACGGGTTGCTGAGACTGCTTGCGGAGCTCGTCGACGAACGCGCGTGCTTGCTCGACGGGGACGAGCGAGTCGTTGCGGCCGTGGAGCACGAAGAACGGCGGAGCGTGCGGACCGACATGACTGATCGGCGAAGCCTGCTCCCAGCGCGGGCGGTCGTCGGTGAGCGGTGACTTGAAGACCCTCTTGGCGAGGAACTCCTCGAGGCCGGGATGGCTGGTGCCGTGACGGTTCACGAAGTCGTAGACGCCGTAGAGCGGGACCGCGGCGGCGACGGTGGTATCAACGTCCTCGAAGCCGGGCTGGAAGTCGGCCAGATTCGGGGTCAGGGCGGCGAGCGCGCACAGATGGCCGCCCGCCGAGCCGCCAGTGATGGCGACGAAGTCCGGGTCGCCACCGTGCTCACCGACGTTCGCCTTGATCCACGCCAAGGCCCGCTTGACGTCGACGATGTGGTCCGGCCAGGTCGCTCGCGGCGAGAGGCGGTAGTTGGCGGTGACGCACACCCAGCCGCGCTCGGCGAGGTGGGCCATCAGCGGCTCGCCCTGGCCCTCCTTTCTGCCCATCGTCCACCCGCCGCCGTGGACCTGGAACAGCACGGGTGCCCGGGCGTCGGCAGGGAGGTCGCTCCGCTTCCACACGTCGAGCTGGTTGCGGACCCCGAAGTCCCCGTAGCTGATGTCGCGCGCCGATCGATACCGCTTGCGGAGGCGCATCTCGGGACGCAGGACCTGGCGCCGGGTGATGGCCGCTTCCGGTCGTGGCGTGAACGACTCGCCGATGCGACCGCGGTACTCCGTTCCCAACTCGTCCACCAGCGCCGCATCCAGCACGCCGCCCGCCCGGCGCGTTCTCCGCGACACGATGACGAGCCCGGCGACGGAGGCCGCGTGAGCGGCGATGGCGACTTTGCCCTTCCAGCCGCGAGTACCCCCGCGGCGCACCAGCAGTGCGCCGACCGCCAGCTGCACCAGTCCTGTGTGCATTGGGAACTCCGACGGTCCCAGGCCAACGGCGAATGTCGGCATCGCGAGCACGCGCCCACGTCCGACCGGGCGGAGGGCGTTTGCCGTCGTCGCCGCGGCAGCGGTGCCGGCAAGGAGCAAGCGAGTCGCAGGCTTCATGCCAGCAGCATCCCACGCCAGGAGCCGCCGGGCAGACACAGCCTCGTGCACGCGAACGCAGCCACGCTCGTGCGCTTCAGTCAGGCGGTGAGCGCAGCGATCGCGATCGCGCAGACGTCGTCGTTGGACCGGTTGGCTCCTTCGTCACACCGAGGACGCCGCTCGGTGTCGTCGGATGGGTCGGTCGGCGTGCCGCCGCCGTCGCGGGCGACTCGCGCGGTGGCGTGGGTGGGAGGATCCCGGCGTGCGCGTGGACGGATCGGTGGCCAGCGGATATGAGGGGGTCGCCAATGCGCTCGCCGGGTGTGGTCCGGGCGTTGCGGTGGCCGGGTTCGTGGGCGGGCGTCAGGTTGTCGACGTGTGGACCAGCGACCTGGGGGCGGACGCCCTGCTGTGCACCTGGTCGGCGATCAAGCCGCTGACCGGAGCATGCCTGTTGCTGCTCGTGGAGCGCGGCCGGATCGGTCTCGACGACCAAGTCGGGTCGATGTGGCCAGAGCTGGGTGACGACCGGTTGCTGATTCGGCACCTGCTGACCCACACGGCGGGACGAGTGACGGTGCCGGCCGTTCCGCTGGTCGACTGGGACCAGTCGGTGGCAGCGCTGGCGCAGATGACGCCGGACTGGTCGCCGGGCGAGGCCATCTGTGAGCACGCGCTCACGTTCGGACACCTCGTCGGCGAGGTCGTTCGGCGAATCGACGGGCGGTCGCTCGGGCGATTCCTCGCCGACGAGCTCGCCGGGCCACTCGGCCTCGACGTCCACGTCGGAGTGCCAGATGCCGACCTCGCTAGAGTCGCCGACACCATCGGACTCGATCCCCCGTGGTGGGCCACGGCCCGTGGCGAACCGGGTTCGGTGCGCCATCGGGCGTTGGGACCGTGGCTCGACGTCAACCAGCGCGCATGGCGGCGAGCCGAGGTCCCCGCGGTGAACGGGCACGCCACGGCACGAGGACTCGCCTCGTTCTGGCAGGCCCTTCTCGAGGGTCGATTACCCGCGGCGGTCGGTCAGCCGGCCGTGACCGGCCACGACCGGTTCGTCGACGGTGATGTGACATGGACGCTGGCCGGCGGGCAGGTCGACGGGCCCGACATCGGCATGGGCGGATTGGGTGGCCAATGGGCCGCAGCCCGACCGGAGGTCGGTTTGGCCTGGGCGTTCCTCACCACCCACGTTGGCGACCACGAGCGGGCCCAACGCATCGAGGGCGCGCTCGTCGCCGCCGCGCGCACCGTTCGCTGAGCGACGCCGTCAGCACTGCCACGGTCCGGAAGGCGGCCTTCTGGGTGGCCGCAGTATCGAAATTCGAGACCGCGACCGCCCAGAAGCGGGGATGAGACCACGGCCACCCAGTTGGCGCGGCGTTGGGTGGGTCAGCCGCAGTCGCCTTCGTCGCACCACAGCTGAGCCATCTGGTGGCGGCCACCGAAGTAGACGCCCGGCCCGTTGCCGTCGCCGGGCAGGACGTTGACTTCGACGCCGTTGACCTGCGGTTGGCTGATGATGCCCCACAGCGCGTAGTTGAGCCAGAGGTTGTACACCTGCTCACCGAACTGGCGGTTGATCGCCTCGGCCGCCTCGCGGCGTGCGTCAGGATCGGCGTTGGTGCGGATGATGTCGAGGTTCTCGTCGATCACAGGGTCGACGATGCGCCCGAAATTGGTCGCCGTCTGCCCGAGCGGGAACGCCGTCGAGGAGTGCCACCACCGCCGCTGCTGGTCGGGATCGGAGCCGCTGTGGCTGCGCCAGCCGAGGATCTGGAAGTCGCCGACGAGGCCGAGGCCGATGTACTGGCCCTGTTCGATCGGCTCGATCTTGGCGTCGATCTGGTCGCCAAACGCCTCCTGCCACATCGACAGGATCAGCGTGTTGGTCTCCACGTTGAACGGGTCGTTGGTGGTGTTGAAGCTGAGCACGATCTTGTCCTGGCCCGACTCCTGCAAGCACGTGTCGAACTCGGCTTGCGCGGCGTCGACGTCGAACGTCGGGTAGCCGGTGTCGTCGAGGTAGCCGATCGAACCCGGCGGGAACGGACCGTTGGCGATCTTGGCGAGGCCGGCGTTGCGCTCCTCGTTCACCCGGTCGTAGTCGATGGCGTGGGCCAGCGCCTTGCGGCACGACACGTGCAGCAACGGGCTGGCGGCGTTGGCCCCCTGCGGATCGATCGGTTCGCCGGACGTTGGGCTGGTCCCCTCGGCGACGTTGAGCATGAGGTAGTTGGTCTCTCCGAACGTGTCGCTGATGTGCGTCTCGAACGCATCGTCGTCCTTGAACACGGCGATCTCGTCGGCGTTCGACGTGTGGATGATGTGGAACTGACCGGAGCGCAGGGAGTTGGACCGGCTCTGGATGTCGACGGCGACGACGATCTCGATCCTGTCCAGGTACGGCAGGCCCTCGCCGGTGCTGTCCGGGCCGTCGCCGCGCCAGTAGTCGTCGTTGCGGACAGCGACGAACGCGTTCCCGTTGCCCGGCGTGTAGCTCTCGAACTTGAACGCACCGAGGCCGACCGGGTGGGCCGGGTCCCCGGTCGCGGGGATGGCGGCAATCTCAGCGTCGTACACCGGGCTCGCCGGATCGCGCTGCGGGAGGTCGGGCAGCGTCTTCAGCCACTCTCCCGAGAGCATGTAGCTGCATCCATGGTTGGTGGCGAAGTACGCCGGCAGTGACACCCACGGCCCGGCCGTCGTGATCGTCACCACTTGGCCATCGGCCTGGACGTCCGTGATCGGCGAGTAGCCGGCGCGCGAGAGCGGCGCGGCTCGGCAGGCGTCGATGTTGACCTTCACGGCGGCGGCGTCGAACGGCGTGCCGTCGTGGAACGTGATCCCGTCACGCAGCGTGAACGTCCACTGTGTGTGGTCGGCATTCGGTTCGGCCGACTCCACCAGATGGGGGATGGTCTCGGCGTCCTCGTTGGGCAGGAACAGCGGGTCGGTGATGCTGCTGATCACGACATATCCCGCGGGGGCGAACGACGACCGGTAGCCGGCCCATGGGTTGGCGGTGTCGGCTTCGACCCCGTAGACGAGCGTGCCGCCGCGGACGGGCTCACCCTCGTCGGACGCCGCGGCGCCGGTGCTGTCGTCCGTCTCGCCGGTCGTCGCAGCGGGTGCCGTGTCGGCCGGCTGCTCGCCCCCCTCCGTCTGGCTCACCGAGCCGACGGGCGCCGACTCGTCGGTGGAGTCGTCGTCGTCCCCACACGCGGCAGCGACGAAGGTCAGGCCGCAGAGGATCGCCAACCAGCGCGATCGGGTCCCATTCATCGAAATCCCCTCTTTCCACCACAGCACCGACCGGGCGGGGCCGCGCGGATCCGACCTTACGAGGGCGTCAGTCCCGCCGCGTTACGGAGCTGCGCACGGGTCACGACGCGAGGGCACGGATTGGCCGGCCGCCAACCTCGTTGACGCGCAGCGGGGACTGCTGCTTGTCGAGGAACGCGCGGCGCGCGGCGGCGAAGCCGTGGCGGTCGTCGAAGATGTCTCGACTCATCTCGGCCAGCTCCTCGACCCGGTAGGCAAGCAGGGGGCGCCGCTCTTCGTCCGCACGGCGAGCAGCAGCCTTGGCGGCCAGAAGGCCGGCGGCGCGCCTCCCACTGGCCAGCCGCGACGCATGTTCCAGCACAGCATGCTCGAACTCGACCGGCTGTCCGCCGAACGCCTCGTCGGCGAGCCCGATCCGGACGGCCTCGGCTGCGCCGATCGGCAGGCAGCGGTTGGTCAGTTCGATGGACGCCCGGTGACCGGTCCGGCGGGGGAGGACATACGTCCAGTACTCGGAGCCGAACAACCCCATCGTCCGGTAGTGCGGGTTGAGCACCACGCCGTCACGCAGGATCACCCGATCCGCGCCGAGCGCGAGCATGACCCCGCCGGCGCCCGCATTGCCGCCGACAGCCGCCACCACAAGTTGACGGCAGTCGATGATCTCGCGGCAGACGTCGTCGATGGCGTTGATGTTGCGCCACGCCTCGGCGGCGGGGTCGTCCGCCGCTTCGATGATGTTCAAGTGGATGCCGTTGGAGAAGACTTCGCCGCCGAAGATCGCCAGCACCCGCGTGTCACGGGACGCGGCGTAGCGCAGAGCGGCCGTCAGCCGGCGGCACTGGCGGGTCGACATGGCGCCGTTGTAGAAGTCGAACGAAACCACGCCGACGGCATCCACCTGGCGGTAGGTGATCTCCCCGCGCGCGCATCGCTGCTGCTCGACGTCGTCGCGCGCCAACGACTCGGGGCAGGCGCCGAGCTGGTCGCCGAGGACGGAGACCGCGGGCAGCTTCAGCGCGCGCGTGCCGTCACCTGGCACGCGGCGGGCGTGACCGACCCAGATCGCTCCGTCGCCGGTGCGAACGAGCACGGCGCCGTGCCGGCGGGCGAGGACCGCACCCGGCTCACCCGCCAGAGCCGATCCGCGATGGGCGTCGAAGACCGAGACGGGCAGGCCGCAGAGCGTCGTGCGGACGCCCGGTGAACCGTCGGCGGCCCGGATGCGGCGGAGCACCCCGTCGGTCGGGTCCGACCACGAGAACGCCCGGTCCGATTGACGCATCAGCGGCCTCAGCCTGCCCGTGACGTCGCCGCGCGATTCGTCCAGTGGCTCGGGCACGAATGCAGGATCGACGGCCTTCACCACCACCTCGCGGATCAGCGAGATCGCCGCGTCGGCGACCGACCCGTTGTAGAGGCGGCCCTTGCGAGGCGGGTCAGCGTCGATCGGGAACGTGCGGCTGCCCCAGATCGGCCCGGCGTCCATCTCCTCGATCGCCTGCAGCGCCGTGACGCCCCACTGCGTGGCGCTGTCCATGATCGCCCAGTCCAACGACGATGGTCCCCGATCGCCCTGCGGGCCGGGGTGGACGATGATCGTACGGCGCTGTGCCCAGATCTCGGACGGTACGCGCTCCCGCAGGAACGGGCACAGGATGAGGGATGGATCGAAGTCGGCCACCGCCCTCACCATCTCTCCGTCGTCCGCGGCCAGCTGCACGCGAACGTCGTGGCCCAGCTCGCGTAGCTCGATCCATGCCCGCTGGCTGAGACCGTTGAACGCCGAGCACAGGAGCAAGATCCTCATGATGCGACCACCTGATGCGACATCGCGGAGCAGGGTGCGCGCTGAGCGCTAGCGAGGTGTTAGCGGCCGCCAAACTGGTCAGGAGATGACCTCGTTTCCTGCGTATGGTCCAGTTCGAGGCATCGAAACTGAAGGAGAGAGAACATGTCAGAGCGAGACGGCTACATCCCCGGCGTCCCCTGTTGGATCGACACCAGCCAGCCAGACCCCGAGGCGGCGTGTCGGTTCTACGGCGGCCTGTTCGGGTGGGAGTGCCAGAGCGCGATGCCGGACGGGGCGGAGGGCAGCTACTACTTCGGCCGCATCCGCGGCGGCGACGTGGCGGGGATCGGGTCGATCCCCGCCGGCGCGCCGTCAATGGCGATGTGGAACACCTACGTGTGGGTCGACGGCGCCGACGAGACGGCGGAGAAGGTCCGCGGCGCGGGCGGCGCCGTCGTGACGGAGCCGTTCGACGTCCCGGATGCGGGGCGGATGGCTGTGTTCAGCGATCCGGCAGGAGCGGTCTTCTGCGTCTGGCAGGCGGGCAATCACAAGGGTGCCAAGGTCGTCAACGAGCACGGCGCGCTCAACTTCAATGGCCTCGCCACGCGGGACGTCGAAGGCGCCAAGGCGTTCTACGGCGCGGTGTTCGGCTGGGAGACCCTGGAACTGGGGGCCGGAGTGATGTGGACGCTGCCCGGCTACGGCGATCATCTCGAAGCTTCGACGCCGGGGCTACGTCAGCAGATGGCGCAGATGGGAGCGCCCGACGGGTTCATCGATGTGGTCGCCGCACTGAACCCGATCGCCACCGACGACGCCGACACGCCGGCGCACTGGAGCGTGACGTTCGCCGTCGACGACGTCGCCGCGGCTGCGGCAACGGCGAAGGAGCTCGGTGGCGAGGTGGTCGCCGGGCCGCTCGACGCCCCGTGGACCAGGTTGGCGGTGGTCAAGGATCCGCAAGGTGCGCTGTTCGTCGCCAGCCAGTTCGTCATCGAGAACCGGGACCTCGAGGCGTAGCGCGGCAAGCTCGCGGGCGGGCGAGCCGACGGATGCTGTACAATGGTGCTGTATGTCGGCCACCCGCACGCAGATCTACCTCACCGCTGAACAGCGGCGGCGCATCGACGCCGAGACGGCGGCGACGGGAATGAGTCTCGCCGAGATCGTCAGGCGGGCACTCGATGCCTACCTCGGCGATGAGCATGACGCGATCGAGGCGGCCTTCAACGCCACGTTCGGAAGCTTGCGCGACCTCACCGTGCCGTCCCGATCCGAATGGGATCGTGGCTATGGCTGACGTGCTCGTCGACACCGACGTCTTCATCGATCACCTGCGGGGGGCACAGGCGCTTCTGCAACGTCCCAGGGATCGCTTGCACTACTCAGCGATCACCCGTGCCGAACTGTTCGCCGGAACCCCGGCCAGCGACCACATCGGGATGCTACTGGCACCATTGCGTGAACTGCCGGTGACCCGGCCGATCGCGGAGCGTGCCGGTCGAGTCCGACGAGAGACGGGCATCCCCTTGCCCGATGCACTCATCGCGGCGACTGCACTGGAGCACGATCTCGGCGTGGCCACCCGCAACACCAAGCACTTCGGATCCATTCGAGGGCTCCGGCTGCGCGCGTTGCACTAGAGCGAGCGCGGAGAGCAGCTCGGGTCGGGGCTCAGCCACGAGACGGCCGAGCGGTCAGGCGCTGACGGCGACGTTGAGCTGGGCGAGGTCGGCGGCGAGCCTGCCGCGGGCCCAACCAGTGGGGTCGGAAGCGCCCCGCGCCCTGTCCCGAGTGAGCGTTGGGAACATCTCGTTCACGACACCATCGACGGCGTCGTCGCGCGCCGCCAGCACGGGCAGGAGCGATCCCTCCTGCTCGGCCGCGCCGCGCTGGACGGCGGCCGTGATCGCTGCCAGGCGCTGGTCGATGCGGTGGCCGAACGACAGGAGGAACGACGACCGGAACGCGCGGCTGCGGGCGTGCCCACCGGGGCCAACCTTGGCGCCCTCGGCGTGCAGGGCGGCCTGCGACTGCACGAGCAGCGACGTGAACAGCAGCTCGGTGGCGGCCAGGTCGGAGGCGAACCCGACCACCGACACCAAGCCGTAGTCAAGATGGCGGACGGCCCGGCACCGGGAGTGCTTCGCCACGATGTGCAGCAGCAGCGCCTTGCTGTCGGCGTAAGGGTCGTCGATCGGCAGGCGGATCGCGGTCGGGCGCTCGACGCGATCGGAGCTCGCCCAGATCAAGGCGGCGTCGATGGCGTGGCGGGCCATCAGCTCCTGTGCCTTGGCGGTGAACGCCGCCGCCTCGGCCTCGAACGTCGTCGACTCCGCTTGGGCCAGCAGGGCACGCACCTTCTGCAGCACCGGATCGCCGACGCGCTCGCCGGAGTCCCAGGTCGCCGACCGTTCGCTCGAGCCCGGTGGTGCCATGATGGTGGGCAGCGGACCGGCGAGGCCCAGCGCGCCGAGCGCGAGGATGACCGCGCACAGCGTCGCCCGGCGGCTGATGTCCTCATCGTCAGCGAAGCTGGCCAGCCAACCCGTGGCGCCGCTGACAGCCGGTAGATCGAGCGCCTCGACATGGGCCGCCCATCGCGGGTGCAAGGTCGACGGGGCGCGGCGTGCATGATCCGCGGCGACGGCCGTGGCGACGAGGCGGCCAGCGCGAGCGTCGGTGCGGCTCGCGTACCTGATGGCCTCGGCCGGGAGCCAACCGTGCTCCCACATCGGCCCGAGCAACGAGAGCAGAGACCCCTCCGCTTGGCGGTCGACGAGCTCCGAGTTGCTGGTCGCCAGCTGTTCGATCAGCCGCTCGACTTGCTCGTCGTCGCCGTGGCGGACTCCGGCGAGGGCGAACTCGAGCAGGGCGCGGACCCGCTCGGTCGGCGTGAACCGCGGCTGATCGGCATCCGCCTGCCCACATCGGCAACCCGGGCCGTGCGATTGTCCGTTCATCGTGTGGTGAGCTCGCTCCTTCGCCCGTCGCCGGGCCTTGGCGGCTCGTCGCTGTCGGTTGTTGACACCCATGCCGGCGAACGTAATCAAGGGGTGTCACAAGTTGGCGGATGGCGCCGGCCGGCTGGCGGCGGTGGCGGCGCTACTGTCGGCTGGCAATCGTTCGGGCGGATGACGTGAGGGAGTGGTCATGGGCTCGCTGGTGGTGATCGTCGCAATGGCGGCGGCGTCGGTGCTGACGACGGCCGGACACGGTCAGAGCTTCTTCTTCGTCGAGGAGTCGTCGCGGCTCGTGACCGACACCTCGCTGCCTGGTACGTCGTCGACCGACGTCGACCTCGTCGACGTCGACGATGACGGGGATCTCGACCTCTTCGTGGCGGAGGGGACCGACAGCCCGGCGCCACGTCCCAACCGACTGTTGCTCAACGACGGAGCCGGCGTGTTCCGCGACGTCAGCACCTCGAACCTCCCGGCCGGGCAGGCGAACAGCACCAAGGCGGACTTCGGCGACCTCGATGGCGACGGTGACCTCGACGCGATCGTCGCCAATCTCGGACCCGAGCAGCTGCTGCTCAACGACGGATCGGGCCGTTTCGTCGACGGCAGCGGTCAGCTGCCTCCTCCACCGTCGCTGTTCGACGACATCACCGCCGATGCCCGCCTCGTCGACATCGACCTCGACGGCGACCTCGACATCCTCCTGGCGAACGAGAACCCGTTCAACCCGAGCCCGACCGGCGGCGCCCAGAACCGGCTGTGGATCAACGACGGGTCAGCCACGTTCATTGACGTCACCGCGGCGCGGCTGCCGGCGGCCACCGACCAGACGGGGGCGATGCTCCCGGGCGACGTCGACGGAGACGGCGACGTCGACATCGTGGTGCTCGACCGGGGACAGGACGTCGTGCTCGTCAACGACGGCGCCGGTGTGTTCCGCGACGAGACGGCCACCCGCTTCCCGGTGACCTCCGACTCCAGCCGGGGCGGCGGCCTCGCCGATCTCGACGGCGACGGTGACCTCGACCTCGCGGTCGGCAACAGCCGCAACGAGCCCGTCGCGCTGTACCTCAACGACCGTGGCGTGTTCACCGCGGCGGCGTTCCCTGCGCCGGGCCTGGACGAGACGATCACCGGGCTCGAGCTCGTCGATCTCGATGGTGACGGCGACCTCGACGCCTACGTCCCCAACGCCGGCCGGTTCGTGGCCGGTCACGGCTTCGATGGCGGAGCGGACCGCTACTTCCGCAACAACGGACGAGCCCACTTCGCCGATCGCACGGCCGCCCACTTCCCGACCCTGCTCGACCCGACCACGGATGCCGCGTTCGGAGACATCGACGGCGATGGCGATCTCGACCTGGTCGTCGGCAACTCCGGCGAGAACGGCGCCGAGCGGGTCCTCGTCCAGTACGCCAACGGCCACGGTCCGTAGCCAACCCGCTCCCGCCGGCTCGGGCGGGAGGTTCCGGCTCCGGCGAGCCATCAGTAGCGTCTGGGCCGTGCCGCCGAAGTCCGAGCTCCAGCAGTTCATGCGCGCCGTCCCGCTCTTCGCCGGTCTGCTGCCGTCGGAGCTCGACCGCATCGCGCTGGTGATGAACCCGATCACCGTCGCGGCCGGTGACGTCATCTGCACCGAGGGTGAACCCGGGCACGACTTCTATCTCATCGCCGACGGAGAGGCGACCGTCGAGCGCGGCGGCGTGGCCGTCGCCAAGCTGCAGACCGGCGACCACTTCGGTGAGCTCGCCCTGCTCGACCGCGGACCTCGGTCGGCAACCGTCGTCGCCGCCCGCGAGTCCCGGCTCTACGTGCTCAACGAGGCCGGCTTCGCCGCCGTCCTGAACGAGGTGCCCGCGCTGGCCCAGAAGCTGCTCGCCGCCCTCGCCCGCCGCCTGCGCGAGGCCGAGCGCGACCACTGAAAATGCATGGGAGGCGGACGGGCCGCGCCGGGCTCTCGCCCGCCGGAGCGACGGTCAGCGGGCGACGAGCAGCGTCAGCCCGAGCAGGAGCAAGCCGGCTCCGTAGACGCGCTCCAGCCGAGCCGCGCCCATCCGCAGGGCGGTGCGTGCGCCGAGGCTCGACAGTGGGATCGACGCCGCGGCGAAGACGATGGTGACGGACCAGTCGATGTGCCCGAGCGCGGCGTGGACGATCGTGCCGGGGACGGCCAGCACCGA
>JBIOUO010000449.1:0-10652 GCA_044867195.1 Ilumatobacteraceae bacterium | reverse complement strand
GTCGTGTGGGGCGACCCATGTGGTCGAGCCGGCGTCGATCGTGCTACGGCATCGCGACACCGCCGAGGTGATCGGCGCGGCGTGGATGGCGCGCGTGGGCGGCGCCGGGCACCGGGCGATCGCGTCCCGCCTCGACCGCCCCGTGTCCACGGTGCGCCGGTGGCTGCGGCGCCTGGCCGCCGAGGCGGACGCGATCCGTGCCGCTGCGCTGAGCTGGGGCCCACCGCCTCGACCCCGAGCTCGGGCCGATCCGTCCGGCCGGCTCGCCGCTGGCTGACGCGCTGGAGGCGGCGGGTGTCGCGGCGGCGGCGGCGGTGCGCCGGCTGGGGCCTGGCTCGCCGTGGGAGACGGTGGTCGGGCTCACTGGCGGGCTCATCGCTGCCCCACGGCAGTCGGGTCGAGCCGGGGTCAAGGGCGGCCGTCAGGCCGTCCCGTAGGGACCGAGCGCAGCGAGGCCCTTGACGCCGGCGGTCGTCAAGCCTGCCGCGGTCCGACAGTGGTCATCGCCCGCCAGCGGCTGCTGGCGGGCTTGGCTGCGCTGGCTCACCCGTCACCGCGAGGCTTTGGTCGTTCGGTCGTACGCCCCTCACACGATCACCAACAATGTCGCCGCCGCGATCATTCAACGTGTCCGGCAACAGACGGCTTCGTCGTGAGGTCGCAGCTTGGGCGCGATGGTGAGCACTGGCTGCTCGTGCAGACGACGGCTGATCGAACTTCGTGTCACGGTTGCGGGGTGCGGGCGGTCGGCAACGGCCGCCGCGATGTGACGGTGCGCGACCTGCCGATCGCCGGCCGCTCGACGGTGATCGTGTGGGCGAAGCGGACATGGCGTTGTCGGGAGGAGCGCTGTCTGGTCGGGTCGTGGTCGGAGACCTCGACTGAGATCGGGGTGCGGGCGTCGCTGACCGAGCGGGCTCGGCGCGAGAACTGCCGTCGGGTCGGTGAAGAGCTCGACTCGGTGGCGGCGGTTGCCCGTGAGTTCGGGGTCGGTTGGGCCTGTGCCCATCAGGCCGTCGTCGACTACGGCGACGCTCTCATCGGAGCCGACGACCGCCTTGAGCGGACGCATCGACTCGGTGTCGATGAGCACACCTTCCAGCACGCCAACGCCCGCCACCGGACGCAGATGGCGACCACCTTCGTCGACTTGGAGCGTGGCCGACTGCTCGACGTCGTCCCTGGCAGATCCGGCGATGTCGTGCGTGAGTGGGTGCGGTCGCAGCCGATCTGGTGGGCCGACCGGATCGACGTCGCAGCCATCGACGCGTTCCGTGGCTACGCCACGCGATCGGCGACGTCCTGCCCGATGCGACGCTGGTCATCGACCACTTCCACGCCATCCGCCTGGCGTCGGAGGCGGTCAACGACGTCCGTCGCCGGGTCCCGCAGGACCAGCTCGGTCATCGTGGCCGCGAGCACGATCCTCTCTACGGGATCCGCCGACCGCTGCTGCGGACATGGTCGAACCTCAACGAACGGGGCTGGGAACGACTCCGTCAGGGCCTCGCCGCCGGCGACCCCAACGGTGAGGTTGCCGCCGTGTGGCTGGCCCGTGAGCTGCTCGCCGAGGTCTACGCCGCCGTCGACCTCGCCCACGCCAAGCGGCGGCTGATCGTGTTCTTCCAGCACGCCGCCGACGCCGACATCCCCGAGCTCACCCGGCTCGCATCGACGATCGACCGGTGGCGTGACGAAGTTCTCGACTTCCACACCACCAACGGCGCCAGCAACGGGCCGACCGAAGCCGTCAACCTCCTCGTCGAGAAGATCCGTCGCATCGGCCACGGCTACCGCAACTTCACCAACTATCGATGCCAACTCCTCCTCGGCTTCGGCATCACATGGACTACCGTCCCCACCCGCAGAATCAGAGGCCGACAACCAGCCTTGGCCGCGTAGAGCCGCATTACCGGACTGTGAGTGTGAATCGGACATCGCGTCGCGAACGGCGGAGTGTCGGAGGCTTCGAGCGCGTCCCGCTGGGCGTCGCTCTGATCAGGGTGCGTCTGGTTCTGGTGCCGGGCCGCTGGCGGTGACGCCCATGACGGCGGCGTCGGAGACCGCCTCTCGTTCGGTAACGAACTGGTAGACGAACGCTCCGAGGATGCCGCCCACGATCGGCGCCAGCCAGAACAGCCACAGCTGGGCGAGACCCCAGGATCGGCCGGCGAACGCGAGGAGGATTGCGGGCCCAGTCGAACGGGCGGGGTTCACGGATGTGTTGGTGACCGGGATGCTGGCGAGGTGGATCAGAGTGAGGGAGAGGCCGATGGCCAGCGCGGCGAACCCCTTGGAGGCCCGTTTGTCCGTGGTGCCCATGATGACGACGAGGAAGACCGCGGTGAGCACGATCTCGATGAGGAGACCGGCGAACAGGTTGTAGTGGCCTGGCGAGTGGTCGTCGTAGCCGTTGGCGGCGAAGCCTCCGGCGGCCAGCGACGCTTTCGTGGTGCCCTGGTGATTGATCGCGATGACCCACAACGTGGCGGAGGCGGCGATCGCGGCGACGACCTGTGTGACGATGTAGGGGAGCGCGTCCTTCCAGTCGAACCGCCTGGCCGCGGCCAGGCCCACGGTGATCGCCGGGTTGAAGTGCCCACCTGAGATGTGACCGACCGCGTAGGCCATCGTGAGGACGCTGAGCCCGAACGCAAGGGCGACACCGGCGAAGCCGATCCCCAGGCCGGTGTCCGCTCCCAAAGGGTTCAGGAACGTGGCTGCGAGCACCGCGCTCCCAGTACCACCGAACACCAGCACAAACGTTCCAACGAACTCCGCGCCCAACCTCGCCGACAAGCGCATCGTCACCTCCCTAGCGATGTCGGACCGACAGTAACTCCGTCACGCCGGCGATCGGGGGATCCCTGCCGACCCGGACCTCGCCACAGTGGCGCCCGGCGAGGTCAGCCGAACCGGTGACCTGGCGCGCTCACACGCCGCGGCCCACATGACGACGACGAGGTTGTCGTGACGCACCTGAGCGACAGGCTGAAGGCAGGCAGCCGACAGCTGCCGTCGCGGTGATTCAGCCGGCCGTCAAGTAGTTGTGGACGTCGCAGAACTGGATCTCGGGCTGTCCCTGGATGCCGACTTCCTGAGCGACTGGTCCGATCTTCTCCTCGGCGAACTTCTCGAAGTCGTCCTGGGTCTCCCAGACGTCGGTCACCCTGACCCCGTCACCGGTCTTCGTCACCCAGTGGAACACGCTTCCTGGCGGGCCCGCACCTCGGGGCGAGAACCCCATTCGGTTGAGGACGTCGTCGTACTGCTCGAGCGTCATGCCCTTGAAGTCCTGTTGGACTCCAACACCAACCTTCCCGCCTGTCTTGAGCTGCACGCGCAGCAGGTCCTGTGCATCCTCGGAGAGCACCTGGTACTCCACCGTGGCGCCGCCAGCGGCGGCCTCGTCGATGAGCCCGGTGATGACTTGGGTGTTGGCCTGGTCGGCGAGCACGAAGACGACCGCACCATATTTCTCGATCGCCTGACCAGCTTGCTTGATGAGGTCGTCGGAGATCCCCCGGTCGCGTGCCTTCCCGATAAGCGCTCCGATTCCCGCGCCTACCGCCACCGCCGGCACGAGCGGTGCGGCGAAGATCCCGACGAGCAGACCGAGCCCACCGCCCTTGACGGCGCCCTTGCCCGCGGTCGCATCGGCGGTCTGCTGGATCTTCACCTTTCCTTTGTCGTTCTTGTAGACCATCGCCACATCCTCGACGTTGATCTCGCCCGTCTCGCCCGCCGCATCGACGCGGTCCAACACGCGAAGACCATCATCACGTGAGGTCACGTTGATCATGACGACGTTCAGGTTCGCCATCTTCCCCCTCCAGGTTCGAGAGGCTCACCGTAGTAGCTGTCGAGTGGGACAATGACCACGGGGACTGAAGGACGATCCGCCGCTCGGTCTGGGTTCCTCGAACGAGCTCTCCGACGACGGCGGAGGCCACGACCGTTGCGTCGACCCCAGCCTGCTTGTAGCACCAAGGGTCGAGCTCGTGACGCGGCTCGGGATCGCGACTCCAGGGCGGCCGCGCCGGCGCGAGTACGGCGCTCGTCGATTGTGACAGTCGAGGGGACGGAGCGGGTGGCCCGGACCGATGGCGTCTTGTGCCGATCGTCGGCTGGATTCGTTCCTATCAACGGCGCTGGCTGCGCGGCGATCTCGTGGCCGGGTTCGCCGTGGCCGCCCCGATCGCACCGCTGAACCCCGCCGCGACTGAGCGAACGCATCGTCCGGGAACCAGCGGCCCGCCGTCTTGCACCGCGTCCGCGACTCGTGTCCGAGAACAACAACAGCCAGGCTCGGCTCACGCGTCCGCTACCGCCGGCAGTCGGACGCCGAAGGTCCGCCTGGACGATCCGGTGCCCACCGGCCACTGAGCGCCGATCGGCATCAGTTCGGCGCGCCGGCCAAGGGGCGGTGACCGACCTGCCGCTGATGCAGACCGGCCCTGGTACGGTCCCCACGTGGCAAAGGCGCGGGTGCGCGGGATGTTCACGCGAGAGAGGATCTGGAACCTCGAGTCCGGGGTCGCGAGCGTTCTCGGCTCGATGATCGCGCAGAGGCTCGTCAGGGCGGCGTACGCGACAATCCGGAAGCGAAATCCTCGGTCGGTTTTCGACCCGGATAGCGCGCAGTTTTCCTGGTCCGCATTCGTGCTGTGGTCGGTGGCAGGCGGCATCGGCCTCGGCATCGCCAGGCTCGTGAGCAACCGTGCCGCCACGGTCGGTTGGAGGATCGCGACCGGCTCCGCCCCACCGAAGGTCGGCGCGGATCAGGTCCCACCCTGACGTCGACAGCGCACGCTGGCAGCCGTGCGTGGCGGGGTCACGGAACCCGTGGCGGTCCAGCGGCCGCCCCGACGTTGACGAGGGCTGGCTAGTGTCCCCGTGCGATGGCAGACGAGTCGCAGCACGCCGAGCCGATCGTCGCTGGGCCGACCGTCGCCGAGGCACCGATGCGGCCGAACAAGCTGGCTCGGATTCTCGCCACGGTGATCGTGTCGTCGGTGACGGCGGCCATCATGACGAGGCTGCTCGGGCGAAAGGCTGGCTTCGTCGCCCTCGTGGTGAGCGCGTCGGCCCATGAAGTCGTGGAAGCCCCGTTGGCACGCGTCATCGGCGAGCGGCTCAACTTGATGACGTCGTGACGTCGTCGACGTAGCCAGCACCCGCTATGCCCGGCGGTGTCTGACGCGGGCGCATAGTATCCGATCCGGCGCCGTGCAGGGATCCGAGTACCGCGACCGAATAAACCGTCAGATAGTGCCCGCTACCGCCGGCTCGATGGCGCTCGCGACGCGTCCGGTAATCGCGGCGCCTATCGGGTCCGCAAGCGCACGACTTCCGGCGCACTCGTCGGTTCCCGCGCGTGATAATCACGACGAGTCAAGCCCCAGTCCACAACATGGCCGCTGGGTCCCGGCTCCCGGTCCTACGCGATAGCGACGCTCCTCTGTTGCGCGACCCGGTGTCCGGGTGCAGATCCGCTCCCGCCTTGTCGTCCGATGCCGCGCGCCCGGCGTCGGACGCGATCGCGATGTGAGTCGGCCCGCAACCGGCTGCATGCTGGTCGAACGTGTTGGCTAGGATTCTGGCTATGACCACGCTTCCGCTCGCCAAGGTCAGAGACCAGCTGTCGTCGCTCGTCGACGCCGTGACCCGCACCCACGACACGTTGACCATCACCCGCAACGGGACGCCGGCCGCCGTCGTCATCTCGGTCGACGACTACGAGTCGATCATGGAGACCCTCGCCCTGCTCAACGACCCGATCGATCGCCAACGCCTCGACGAGGCTGAGCGCTCGATCGCGTCCGGCGACGTCACCGGTCGGGAGGAGATCGACCGGCTCGTCGCCGACCGACTCGACGGTGCCAGCCGCGGTCGGTGAGCTACGACGTCGAGCTGGCTCGCCCGGCTCGCCGTGCCCTCACCGACGAGCTCCCGGTCAAGGTCGCCGGTGCGGCCTGGGAACTGATCGACGGTGCGCTTCGTGACAACCCTCGACGGGTCGGCACGGCGCTGCGCGCCCCGTTCGCTGGCCAGTGGGTTGCCCGACGGAGCACCTACCGCGTCCGTTACCGCATCGACGAGGACCGCCACCTGATCACTGTCCTCGACGTCCGGGCACGGGCGGACGCCTACCGCACCTAATCCCGACCGACGAGCGGCTCCCTCCAGCGGACCATTCTCCAGGGCGACCACCTTCGAGCCTGCACCGGCGAGCACCTGGGCTCGCTGTCGTGTCGCGGCTCGTTCGATCGCCCGGTAGACGGTCGAGCGGGTGACACCGAACAGGTCGCCGAGCTCGTCGACGCTGTGGTCACCTGCCTGGCGCAGGGCGACGAGGTGTGCCTGTTTGGCGGAGGTGAGCTTGGGCTGCTTGCGGCGCAGGCGGCTTTGGCCTTACCGACCTTCATGCCCTCTCGGGCGCGCAGCCGGATCAGGTGGGCTTCGAACTCGGCGTCCATCGCCAACACGAAGCTCAGCTTGACCTGCCGGGTGGTGAGGTCGGCGAGGATCTCCCGCGCGTCGGGCCCGGTTGGTTCCGGTGAGCCCCTGGTCGACGTAGATGCGTACGGGATTCACGCCGAGCCGGCGAGGGCGTCGCGTTGGGCGGTCCATCATCACCAACGCCGCCGTCCTTCGGATCACTACCTACCTCGGCGACGTCCTCGACGCCCTCCCGCCGACGGCTACGCGATCTCCAACGACGACCCGGCCCAAGACGCCACATCAGCTTCTACGGCACCTACGCCTTCGACATCGACGCCGAGCTCCGCGCCAAGGACGCCGCCCATTCGACCGTCCCCAGCCTGATGCCCGTGGACCGACCGGGACCAGATCCGCTCCAGTGCTACGGCGACCCGAAGCGCGACGGCTGGCCCTCTCGAAGCCAGGTGGCGATGGCGGTGCCGATCTCGTCGGGGCTGTCCTCTTGCAGGAAGTGGTTGCCCACCACGGTGACCTCGTGCTGGTTGGGCCAGCGCCGGCAGTGCTCGAGCTGGGCGCCGATCAGGATCGCTCCGGGATCGGCGACGACGAGCAGTTTGGGCACCTCGCTGGCGGACAGCCAGACGGCGTAGTCGGCGACGATGGCGGCGACGTCGGCCGGTTCGCCGTCGATGGGGATCTGGCGCGGCCATGTCAGCGTCGGCCGCCGCGACTCGCCCGGCTCGGAGAACGGTCGCCGGTACTCGGCCATCTCGACGTCGGTCAGCCGCCGGATCACGGACGCCGGCAGGACGGCTTCGACGAACAGGTTCTTGTCCAGCACCATCTCCTCACCCGCCGGCGACCGGAAGCCCTGGAAGATCGACCGGGCCTGGGCCGGCCACTCGTCCCACGTCAGCGGCCGCACGATCGCTTCCATGTAGGCGATGCCGGCGACCGCGTCACGGTGACGGTTGGCCCAGTCGAACCCGAGGGCCGAGCCCCAGTCGTGAACCACCAGCGTGACGTTGCGCCGCACGCCGATGGCATCGAGGAGGCCGTCGAGATAGTGGCGGTGCTCGACGAACGTGTAGGACGATGGCCCGGGGTCGGGCAGCTTGCCGGAGTCGCCCATGCCGAGGAGGTCAGGCACGACGCAGCGACCGAGCCCGGCGAGATGGGGCACGACGTTGCGCCACAGGTACGACGACGTCGGGTTGCCATGCAGGAACACGATCGGGTCGCCGTCGCCGACGTCGACAAACGCCATGGCGACCCCGTCGACGTCGACGCGTTGCCTGGCGAACGGGAACGCCGCGCTGATCGGCACCAGCGGAGCGTACGACGCCCGCCAAGGCGCCGACCGCGTCGAGCGTGCTCAGCGGGGGCCGGACGTGCGCAGGGCGACGGGGGGCTGGAGCACCGCTTGGGTGTCGCTGGCTGGGGCGCCCGGCGACGGCGCACCGGGGTCGCCCGGGCTCGGCGCCGTCGACGACACCCGCGCCGGGTCGCACCGGTCGACGGCATCGGGCACGGCCCGGCCGTCGGGGCTGACGAGGAACGACTGCGCCTGGGTGAGCGCGTACACCGGGGCGCCGGGCTCGCCGACGTCGACGACCACGGTTCGGCACGTGGCCGACGTGTCGACGGCGGGACCGAGGGCGCCGCCGGCGCCTGCCACCCACAGCGTTGGATTGCCGAGGAAGGTGGCGTAGCGCTGCATCCACCGATCCTGGTACTCACGCGGTGTCAGGCGGTTCCCTGCCTGCGGCTTGGGCACCGAGTCCCATTCCGAGCCGACCGGAACGTGGCCGATGTACCACGACACCGGAACCGTCGAGACGTCACCACCGTTGCGGGCGAGGATCGCCGCGGCGAACTCGGCGGCCTTGGCGTCCTGCACCGCTGGCGGGGCGTCCTTGGCTCGCACGAAGCCGCCGTAGCCGCCCCAGCTGCTGTCGAGGAAGCCGTAGGCGCCCGACGCCGTCGAGGTGGTCACCGACACGGAGTAGTCGCCGCCCGACTCCATCGTCCGGATCGTGGCCAGGATCGCCCCGAGCTCGGTGGGGATCGCCGGCGCCGCCGTTGCCGCCGTCGAGCAGTCGACCCCGGCGTCGTACCGGGCGTCGCCGACGCGCAGCGCGGCGGCGTCGACTGGCGTGAACCCCTGCTGGCTGATCCAGAACCGGGCGGCGACGCCGCCCGCGAGTGGGTTCCCGCCCGTCAGGGTGAGCGGGACCCATCCGGCCGGCACGTCGGCAGCGGTCCATCCCGCCGCCAGCCACCCGAGGTCGACCTGGACGGCCGCCGCCGCCGTCGTCTCGGCGAGCTGCGGCGCCACCTCGGCGGCCGCCGCGCCGTCGGGCGCGGCCATCAGCGCCGCGCCGGGCGCGGCGCCAGGATCGGCGGCCGGCGTGATCGCGGGGCCCTCGGGACGGGGCTGGCCAACCGTGCCGACCGCGCACATCGCGGCCCGCTGCGCGGCGCGCAGGCTCCAGTACGGGTTGATCGCCGTCCCGTCGGGACGGTGGATCTCGACGTGGGCGTGGGGCACCGAGCCCTCGGAGTTGCCGCTGTCGCCCATCCAGCCGAGCTGCTGGCCGGCGGTCACCCGCGCCCCGGGAACGATGCCGGGCAGGAACCGCCACGTGCCCGGATCGGCGCCGTCATCGGTCCCGGGGTCGTCGTTGTTCATGTGGTACACGTGGTACTGCCAGCCCTCGTCGTCGCGGATGGCGACGCCGAAGCCGGCCGTCGGGTGGTTGACGAGGTGGTCGATCACACCGTCATGCATGGCGAGGATCGGCTGCAGCCGGTCGCCGATCAGGTCGTTGCCCTTGTGCGCCCGAGCGCAGCCGTCGCGGCAGGCACCCCAATCGTTGACATAGGTGATCGGTCCGGCCACCGGGAACGCGACGGCCCGCACTTCCCCGGTCTCGACGGCCCCGGCGGCGAACACGATGCGTCCGCTGGGTGTCTCGACCGGTGGCGCGACCGGGCCGGTATCGAGATCCTCGGGCGGCAGCGCTGCCACGGTGGTCGTCGTGGCGGCCGGGTCGATGGTGGTGGTCGTCGCCGCGGGATCGATCGTGGTCGTGGCGGCGGCGGGGTCGACGGTCGTGGTCGGGGCGACCGGGTCGATGGTGGTCGTGGTTGCCGCCGGATCACCCGGCACCGTCGTCGGCGCCGTCGTGGTCGCAGCCGGATCGAGCGTCGTCGTCGGAGCGGACGGATCGACGGTGGTGGGTGCCGTTGGCGCCGGCGGTGCCGTGGTGGCCGAGCCGGGCGTCTCCGGCGCCGCGGTCGTCGTCTCTGGCGCCGGATCAGCAACCGGCTGCACCGCCGGCGCCGGCGCCGGGGCGACGCAGGCGCCGCCAGGCGAGGTCGTCGGCGACGAGCAGTCGACCGGCGGCTCGGGGCTCGCCGACGCCGCGGTCCACGCAACGATCGGCACCAGCGCGGCTGCCGCGACGGTGGCGATCACACGCCTCACGGCGGCCCCTCGACGACCGGCGCGGCAGCGGGCAGGTCGATCGACGCCGCCAGCAGGCCGGTGGCCACCGGGGCTCGCCCGTGCGACTGCAGCGACAGCGTGGCCGACGTGGTGCCGGGCGCGAAGTACCGCGGCGGGATGCGGGTGATGTCGATGTCGACGCCCGACCCCGACGACCGAGTCGTGCCGTCGACCGCCGCCACGTAGTCGGCGGGGCCGGGCGACTTGGCGACGACCGGTTGGCCGAGCGCGCAGATCGAATCGTTCAGGATCCCCGTCGTGGTGTTGCACGCCGGATCAGCGCCGAGCACGACGCCCGCGGGCGGGACCGCCGCGCCGGGAGGTGCGTTGTTGCCGAGCGGCTGGCCGGCGAACAGCAGGTTGTCAGCCCCGCGGTGCTGGGCGTGGGCCACGAGGTGGAACGTCTTGCCGAACGGTGCCTGATCGAGCCGGACATCGAGCCCGGTGACGGCCACGTCGACCGATCCGTCGGTCGTCACGACGAAGCCGTCGTACCAGGAGATCGCTCGCCGGGCGAAGCGCGCCTGCTCGACCGCCGGCATCGCGGCGAGGTCGGCTGCCGGGTCGAGTTCGTACGCCGCCACCAGCGCCCACGAGGCGTACGGCAGGAACGCCCCCGCCCGCTCGAACATGATGTCGGCGACCGTGTAGGTGCCGGCGCCGGCGGCCTGGACGTACGACGTCACGTCCCACACCG
>JBIOUO010000448.1:0-2852 GCA_044867195.1 Ilumatobacteraceae bacterium | reverse complement strand
AGCTTGATGACCAGCACCCGCAGGTCGCGGGCCATCGCCACCAGCATCTTGCGCATCGTCGCCGCCTGCTGCGCCTCGCGCGAGTTGAACTGGATCCGCTCCAGCTTGGTGACCCCGTCGACGATGGCGGCGATCTCGTTGCCGAACTCGGACTCGACGTCGGCGAGCGTGATCTCGGTGTCCTCGACGGCGTCGTGGAGCAGGGCGGCGGCGACGGAGATTTCATCGAGGCCGATGTCGGCGACGATGCGCGCGACGGCCAGCGGGTGGTTGATGTAGCTCTCGCCGCTGGAGCGGAGCTGGCTGCGATGGGCCTCGGCGGCGACCTGATAGGCCCGGTTGATCGTGGTGACCGGCGCCTTGGGGTGACGCCGGCGGTAGCTGGCCAGCAGCGGCGTCAACTCGGCGGGCGCGGCCTCCTCGTGGTGCCGCCGCCAAGGCAGGACGCGATCGACGGTGCCCATGACGTCTCTAGTAAGCGGCCAGGACCTCGACACGGCGGCCGTCGAGCACGTCCCGCCCGCCAAGGCTGGCGATCTCGATCAGCAGCCCGATGCCGACGACGGTCCCGTCGAGCGCCTCGACCAGCTTCGCCGTCGCCTGCGCGGTGCCGCCGGTGGCGAGCACGTCGTCGACGACGAGCACCCGCTCGTCGGGGTGGATGGCGTCGCGGTGGATCTCCAGCTTGGCCTGGCCGTATTCCAGCGCGTACTCCTCGCGGGCCACGGCCCACGGCAGCTTGCCGGCCTTGCGGACGGGGACGAAAGCGGCGCCCAGCCGGTAGGCGATCGGGGCGGCGAGGATGAATCCGCGCGACTCGATGCCGACCACCGCGTCGACCTCGACGTCGGCGAAGCGCGTGGCGAGCTCGTCGATCGCCCGCCGGAAGGCCACGGCGTCAGCGAGCAAGGGGGTGATGTCGCGGAACGTCACCCCGGGCTCGGGGTAGTCGGGGATCTCGCGCACCAGCGAGCGCATCCAGGCCGGCTCGCTGGTGGGCGCGGCGGCCGCACTAGCGGCCCCGGTGTCCGCCGTCTTGGTGGCCGTCAACTCCCCGGTCATGTCCCGAGGATACCGAGGCTCAGCGGCGCTTCTTCTTGCGCGGGCGGGGCGGGTGGGTGAGGATGCGGTCGGCGGGGACCGTGTCGACGTGGGGCGCGGCGACCTCGGCGGCGGACGGCACGGCAGCGCCGTCGCCTGCCGCCGGCACTGCGCCGGACGCCACCGCGGACGCCGCGGTCGCAGCGGACGCCGCGGTCGCCGCGGCCCGAGCCCGCCGGCGTCCGGAGATCGGACGCACGCCGCCAGGGCCGGCGATGACGACCGCCCGCAGGTCCTCGCCGACGAGGTGGTCGCCCGGCGATGTGCCCCGCCCGGCGAAGGCCAGCGAGCGGGCCTTCAGCAGCCCGAGTAGCGGGGAGGCGACGAAGATCGACGAGTAGGCGCCCGTCAGCATGCCGACGAGCAGGGCGATGGCGAACTCGCGCAGCGTGACCTGGCCGAACACGCCGGCGCCGATGAGCAGCAGCGAGATCACGGGCAGTGCCGAGGCGATCGTCGTGTTGATCGACCGCAGCAGCACCTGGTTGGTCGAGACGTTGATCAGGTCGCCCGCCGTCATCCCCGCCGCCAGCACGCGCCGCTCGTTGTCACGGATCCGGTCGAACACGACGATGCTGTCGTAGAGCGAGTATCCGAGCACGGTGAGGAAGGCGACGACGGTGGGCGGGGTGACCTCGAACCCGAACACCGAGTAGATGCCGACGCTGACGAGCACGTCGTGGAGCATGGCGAGGATCGCCGTCACCGCCATCTGCCACTCGAAGCGGAACGAGATGTACACCGCGATCAGGATCAGGAACACGATCAGCGCAGTGATCGCCTTGCGTGTGATCTCCTTGCCCCACGTCGCGCTGACCGACGCCACGCTGACGTCGGCCGCCTGGACGCCGGCGACCGAGGCCAGATCCTCCTGGACCTTCACCCGCACATCGGCCGGCTGGTCCTCGACCTGGACCTTGATGATGTTGCCGCTGTCGGAGTTGCGCTCCTGGATCTTGGCGCCCTCGACGGCGATCCCGTTGTCGCTGAGCACCCGGCGGGCGTCGGCGGTGGTGAACCCCTCGCTGGCCGGGACATCCCACGCCACGCCACCCTCGAAGTCGATGCCGAGCACGAGCCCGCGCTGCCACAGCGAGAGCACGCTGACGAGGATCAGCACGCCCGAGATCCCCAGCCACAGCCGCCGGCGGCCCCAGAAGTCGATGGCCGTCTGGGCCAGCACGAGCCGCCGCCAGCGTGACGTGGCGACCGGGCGCAGCCGCGGAACGATCGTCTCGACCGTGGTCATTGGTGCACCCTGTCATCACGCGACCACGCTGCAGTGTCAGACCTTCGGGGGCACCAATGAGCGAAAGACCGTGCCGAATTGTTCACTCGCTCGAAGACTCGCTCGCTCACGTGCCACCTCCAGCGCCAGGCGCGGGCGCCGGCGCAATCGGCGCCTGCTCCGGCAGCGGTCCGATCCCGAACGGGTCGTGGCGGTCGAGGCGGCCGGTGCCGGCAAGCAGGACCACGGCCGGGCGGGTGAAGAACCACAGCACGATCACGTCGCAGATCGTCGTCACGCCGAGGTAGAGGGCGAAGCCGCGCACCGACCCGACGCTGAGCACGAACAGCACGGCGGCGGCGATGAACGAGACGAGGTTGGCGGCGAGGATCGTCCGCCACGTCGACTTGAAGCTGCGGGCGGCGGAGTTCTTGAACGTCCGGCCGTGCAGCACCTCGTCCTTCATCCGCTCGAAGTAGACGACGTAGCTGTCGACCGTCATCCCGATCGACACGATGATGCC
>JBIOUO010000447.1:0-18490 GCA_044867195.1 Ilumatobacteraceae bacterium | reverse complement strand
ACGTCGCGGACCCACAGGCTGACGGACGACTTCGACACGCCCAGCTCGGTCGCGATCGCCTGCAGCGTCCACGCCCGGGCGCGCAACTCCCGCGCTCGTTGCTGCTCGCTGACCTTGCCGCCGTACCCCACGCCGCACCTCCTGCGGCCATCATGACCAGGGGGTGTGACAGCGTCGGCCACCCGATCACCGGCGGGTCGTCCTGTTGGCCGATGTTCACGACAGCGGGGGTCGTCACGCTGGCGGTCATGACGATCACCATTGAATCCATGCCAGCGCCCGCCGACGTGACCACCGACACGGTGGTGCTCGACGGCGGCCTGTTCTTCCAACCGCTCCCGGTGACGAACCGGGCCCGGGAGCTCGCCAGAGCGGGCGTCGGGGTTGCCGTCACCGTGCCGTTGACGGGTCTCGACAGCTCCCGCCTGACCGGGGTGACCCGCACGCTGCTGGCGGCCTCGGTGGAGTCCCGGCTGCGCCAGGCGCTGTTGGCAGCCGGCTTCCGGCACGTCGAGCGCCGCGCCGACGTGGCCGGCGCGGTGACGCTTCACGCATCACCTTGACGTGCCGGTGCGGCGCGAGACTTGCGGCGTGGTGGGTGAGCACGGGGACCAGCTCACCCATCCCGCTGCGCCCGGCGAGCACTCGGCCGTGCGATGGCCCGACGCCGGACGCCACAACCTGCCCCGCCAGACGACGCCGCTGATCGGCCGGACCGTCGAGCTGGCCGCGATCGCCGCCGCCCTCGACGCAGATCGGCTCGTCACGCTGGTCGGTGCGGCGGGGATCGGCAAGACCCGCCTGGCGATCCACGCCGCGGCCGAGCGCGTCGATCGCCACGCGGACGGGGTGGTGTTCGTCGAGCTGGCCCCGGTCAACGAGCCAGACGCGGTGGCGCCCACGCTGGCCGGCCTGCTGCGGGTGTGGGAGACGAGGACCGAGCCGACCGTGGATGCGATCTGCCGGTTCGTGGCCGACCGGTCGATGCTGATCGTGCTCGACAACTGCGAGCACCTCATCGACGCCTCGGCCGACCTGGCGTTGCGACTGCTCGCGGCGTGCCCCGAGCTGACGATTCTGGCCACCAGCCGCGAGCCGCTGGGAGTGCCCGGCGAGATCGCCTGGCGGGTGCCCTCGCTCCCCGCACCGGCGTCCGATCAGCGTCTGGACCTCGTCGAGCTGTCCGGCTTCGATGCGATCCGATTGTTTGCCGATCGGGCCTGCCGCGCTCGCCCGGGGTTCGCGCTCACCGAGCTCAACTCCGGCGCGATCGTCGAGATCTGCTCCCGGCTCGATGGCATCCCGCTCGCCCTCGAACTGGCTGCCGCTCGGTGCCGGACGATGACCCCCGAGCGGATCGCCGTCGAGCTCGATCGCCGGTTCGTGATGCTGACCGGCGGAGCACGAACAGCACTGGCCCGCCAGCAGACGCTGCTGGCATCGATCGCATGGAGTCACGAGCTGCTCGCGGCCGACGAGCGGATCGTGTTCCGCCGCCTCGGCGCGTTCACCGGCCTCTTTCCGCTCGAGGCCACCGAGGCGGTGTGCGGCGAGGCGGACGATGCCGGCTGGGCGGTGTTCGACGTCCTCTGCCGCCTGGTCGACAAGTCGCTCGTCCAGCACGATCCGGACACGGGCTGGTACCGGCTGCTGGAGTCGATCCGCCTGTACGCCATCGAGCGCTGCGGCGACGCCGGCGAGGTGGAGGCCACCCGCGACCGGCACGCCGCCTGGTGGATGGCATGGCTCGACGCCCATCATGCCGACGCGCCCTCCGACGGGGATCTCGACACCATCGAGCTCGGCTACGTCAACCTGCGCGCCGCGCTCCGGTGGGTCGCCGACACACAGCCCGAGTTGGCGCTTGAGCTGGCCGGTGGTCTCGGGAACTACTGGCACTACCGCGGGCTGCTGAGTGATGCCATCACGCTCGGGGACCTCGCCCTGACCAGCGCGCCGCACGGACCCGACTGGGCGCGCACCGTCGGTCGCGTCGCCGCCAGCCGGTACTACGCCAACGACGCCGAGTTCATGACGACGGTCGTTCCGGAGGCGTGCGAGATCGCTGACCGGTGTGGCGATCAGGTCACCCCGCTGCGCTGCCGGGCCACGCTGATCTTCGCGATCGACGAGCTGGAGGAGTTTCGTGCCCTCGCCAGAACCGCCGAGAGCTGCGGAGAGCGGTGGATCGCGGCACGGATGCAGGTCTGCATCGCGGCGTGGGATCAAGTCCTCGATCGGCCCGAGGCGCACGCCGAGCTCGAGCGCCTCCTCGAGTACGTGGAGGAGCTGGACACCAGCTCGCTCCGCTTCGGTGCGCGAGCCATCACCGCGCGGCACCTGGCCGCTGAGCTTCGAGTGCGGGACGCCATCGCCGAACTCGAACACGCGATGCGCGACATCGACCGGGTGTCGCCCAACACCGCGCTCCACGCCTTGGGAAACCTGGTCTGGTACCGGATCCTGTGCGGCGAGACCGCGCCGCTCGAGGGCTTCCGCGGGCTCGCCCGGCGCTCCGCACGTGACTGGGGGGTGCTGACCGGGCTCGCCGTCGTGTACGAGCGACTGCCCGAGCTGCTGGCCGGACATGTGGACTGGGACCGGCCGGACGTCACCATTGGCGGTCCCAGCCCGCAGCTCCGCTGGGTCCTGGGCGACGCCATCGGTGAGGACCACGTGCGCCTGCTGCCGACGGTGACCTCCACCAGCGCTGGCGACCTCGCGCGGTTCAACGCGCTCGTGACATCGACAGTGTCCGCCTACCGGCAGGGGCGGGCGCGGGAAGCCGAAGCCGGTGCCGCGACGCTCGTGCGCAGACGCAGCGAGGACCGTCACTTCTGGCTGCTGATGCTCGCCCACTGCGCCGCCCAGGCCGGCAGCCACCACGAGGCCGCACGGTTGTTGGGTGCCGTCGCCGGCACCCAGGTTGGCTGCGGCCTACCGTGGCTGCCACGGCTCCTCGTCACCGGCCGGGCCGAGACCCAGCAGCGTGCTCGCGAGACCCTCGGCGACGAGGCGTTCAACACTGCGTTCACCGAGGGCTTCACGCTCGACCTCGACAGCGCCGTTGCCTACGCCCTGCGCACGCGAGGCGAACGCAAGCGGCCATCGACGGGCTGGGACAGCCTCACCCCGACCGAGCTGCAGGTCGCCAGCCAAGTGGCCGCCGGCCGATCCAACCCGGAGATCGCCGCTGCCCTGCTGATGGGCCGCACCACGGTCAAGACGCATCTCGCCCACATCTTCACCAAGCTGGACATCACCAACCGGTCCGAGCTCGCCGCCGAGGCGACCAGACGGCGAGTGTGACAGCGCGCTGCGCTACTCGGCCTCGAGGAACTCCCGCAGCCGCTGCGACCGCTGGGGGTGGCGCAGCTTGGCCAGCGTCTTGGCCTCGATCTGACGGATCCGCTCCCGCGTCACGCCGAACTCCTTGCCGACCTCCTCCAGGGTCTTGGCCTGCCCGCCGTCGAGCCCGAACCGCAGGCGCACGATCTCCTGCTCCCGCTCCGACAGCTCGCCGAGCACCGCGCCGACCGCCTGGGTGAGCATCACCCGCGTCGCCGCATCGGCCGGGCCGTCCGTCGACGAGTCCTCGATGAAGTCACCGAGGTTCGACTCGTCCTCCTCACCGATCGGTGAGTCGAGCGACAGCGGGTCGAGCGAGTAGCGCAGCAACTCCCGCACGCGCTCGGGGTCGAGCTGCACCCGCAGCGACAGCTCGTCGATCGTCGGCTCCCGCTCCAGCTCCTGGTGCAGCTGGCGCTTGGCCCGGATCACCCGGTTCATGTGCTCGACCATGTGCACCGGGATGCGGATCGTGCGCGCCTGGTCGGCGATCGAGCGGGTGATCGCCTGGCGAATCCACCAGGTCGCGTACGTCGAGAACTTGAACCCCTTCGAGTGGTCGAACTTGTCGACCGCCCGCATCAGCCCGAGGTTGCCCTCCTGGATCAGATCGAGCAGTTGCATCCCACGGCCGGAATAGCGCTTGGCGATGCTCACCACGAGGCGCAGGTTGGCCTGGGTCAGCTCGCTCTTGGCCCGCTCGCCGCGCTGCACGGCACGCATCAACCGGCGCATGTCGGCGTCGACCGCGCCTCCGGGCTGCTGGGCGAGCTCGTCGATCTGCTCAGCGGCGACGTGCCCCTCCTCGATCAGCTGGGCCAGACGCCGCTCGTCATCACCGGTCAGCAGGTCGACCTGGCCGATCTCGCGCAGGTACATCCGCACCCCGTCGGAGGTCATGCCCTCGGTCCGCGGTGCGGCCTTGCGGATCCGCCGCCGGCGGCGCCGGCTGAGCAGGTGCTCGTCGGCGTCGTCGAGCTCGCGCGCCGCCAGCCGCTGGGCGGCCGTCGGCGTGGTGTCGGCGTCATCCGCCAAGACGTCGTCGTCGTCACCTTCGATGGTCTCGTCGAGGGAGATGCCGGCCTCGCTCAACGAGTGGGTCACCAGATCGAGCACATCGCCGGTCAGCTCGACGTGGCGCAGCACGTGCGTCACCTGCTCGGCGTGAACGCTCCCCTGCTGGTGGCCACGATCGATGAGCAATCGCCACTCGGCGGCGTCGACGCCCTCCATCTCGGCCGGCTCCACGGCGATCGGGCGCGGCTGCACCGCGGCGTCCGAGGGGTGATCGTCATGGTCCCCCGCCGTGGCGTGGCTCCATCCGGCGATGGAGCCACGCTAGCAACCACTCCCCTGCCGACGTGTCGGGGATCGGCCCGGCCAGGTCCTCCAGCCGGCGCCTCGCCTCAGCGTCCTCGCGGATGACGTCGGGGTCGGCGGAGCCGGTGCGGCGGGCGAGCTGGCGGCGGACGGCGGCCCCGATCAGATTGCGCGCCTCGACCTCGGGCTCGACGTCGAGATCGACCACCGCGGCCCGTTCGAGCACCTCCCTCGCCTCTGGGTCGGCGCCGCCGATCGCCGCGTTGAGGTTGCCGTCGGCGGCGCCGAGGGCCAGGAACGCCCGCCGGTGAGCGTCGTCGGCGAACAGCTCCTCGACCAGCCAGCCGGCGATCGAGTCCCAGTCCTGGGTCAGCAGCGCGACGGCGACGAACTCGGCGTTCTCCCGCACAACCGGGCGTCGCACCCGGGCGACCTCCAGGGTCGGGCGCCGAGTGCGGCGCTCGGCGAGCCGCACCAGGTCGGGCACGGGCAGGCCGACCTCGGTGGCCACCTGTCCGGCGTACAGCTTGCGCACGTTGGCGTCAGGATGCTCGTTGACGACCTCCATCGCCCGCTCGGCCTGCCTGGCGCGGTCCTCGGGCGTGCGTGCCGGCTGACCGTCGAGCACCCGTTGCAGCCGGAACGCCAGGAACGGCGGGGCCCCGGCCACCGCCGCGGCGAGCGCCGGCGGGTCGCGCTGGGCGAGCTCACCTGGGTCGAGACCACCGGGCAGGCGAGCGACGGCGACTTGCACCTGGTGGCGCTGCTCCCACTCGTAGAACCGCTCCGCCGCCCCCTGCCCGGCGGCGTCGGCGTCGAACGCCAGCACGACTCGGCTGGCGAAGCGCTTGAGCAGGCGGACGTGGTCCTCGGTGAACGCCGTGCCACACGTCGCCACGGCGCGGGGCACGCCGGCGAGGTGGAACCCGATCACATCGGTGTAGCCCTCGCACACCACGACCTGATCGCTGGCGACGATGTCAGCCTTCGCCCAGTTCAGCCCGTACAGCGTCTTCGACTTGGCGTAGATCGGGGTCTCCGGCGAGTTCTTGTACTTCGCCGGGTCGTCCGAGCCGGGCAGCACTCGCCCGCCGATCGCGATCGCCTCGCCACTGTCGCTGAAGATGGGGAACAGCACGCGGGCGCGGAACGCGTCCTGCAGCCTGTCGCGCCGGTTGGTGAACGCCAGCCCTGTCGCTCGCAGCAGGTCGGGGTCGATCCCCGCGCCGCGTGACAGGGCGTCCCAGTCGTCGGGCGCCCAGCCCAGCGTGAACTGCCGGGCGACGTCGCCGGCGAGACCTCGCGAGCGCAGGTAGTCACGGGCCGGCCGGGCGCCAGGGTCGTCGAGCAGGCGGCGGTGATACCACTCAACGGCCGCCGCCATCGCCTCGACCAGCTGCTTGCGGCGGGCGCGCTCCCTGGACTGTCCCGCCGACGTGTAGGTCAGCTGGATGCCGGCCTTGGCCGCCAACACTTCGACGGCGCCGACGAAATCGACGTGGTCGTGCTCCTGGACGAACGTGAACACGTCGCCGGACTTGGAGCAGCCAAAGCAGTGGTAGCGGCCGGTCTCCTCGCGCACGCTGAACGACGGCGTCTTCTCGGCGTGGAACGGGCACAGCCCGACCCAGTTGCGCCCGACCTTGCGCAGCGCGACGGCCTGGCCGACGACGTCGACGATCGACACCGTGGAACGCACGCGCTCGATGTCGTCGTCCGCAATCGCCATCGCGGTCAGGGTAGGGCGGCTCCAGACCGGTTCTCCGCTGTGACACCCCTTCGCCATGCTGGCGACAGGACACACATCGACGACGCTCGGCACTGGCTGTTCCGCCAACGCAAGGGGCTCAAGCAGAGCTGGCGCGCCGCGCCGGTCGCGCCATTACGAGGGCCGGTGGCGTGGATCGTCGATCACGTCAGCCTGCTTGTGGCAGTGGGCGGCGCCATCCTCTCGGTGCTCGGCTTCATGCAGATCGCCGAGCTCGGTCGCCGGCTCGGGGTCTCGCCGGCCGACCTGGGGGCGGATACCTCGACGTACCTGGTCATCGCCGGAACTTCCGTGGCGTTCCTTGGAGGGTTCCTCGTCGTGCTGCTACTCGGGAGCCGAATCGGCCGACGCGTCGCCACGTGGGCCTTCTCGCTGACCAACGCGGACTTCTGCGTGGTTCTGTTCGCTTCGACCGGCCTCGCGATCGTGATCTCGGTGGCGGTGGGACTGGTCTCGTCGTGGGCCACATCGGAGATCGCCTACGCGTGCTACTTGCTCTACGTCGCGGGCTTCACCTTGCTGGTTGGCGCGATGGTGGGTCTGATGGGGTCGCTCGTCCCAAGGTCGGCGTTGCAGCGATGGGTCGGGTGGACGGTGACGGCGGTGCTCGTGATCGTCGGTCTCACGAGCACGATGGACGATGAGGTCGCTCACCTGGTCGATGAAGCTCGGCAGGCGGCCATGAGCGGCGAGCCGATCGTGCCGTCCGCGTCGCTACTGTCGATGGTGATCCGACCCTCGGACGGGATCGTCACGTTGGCAGACGGCAGCAGGTTCTGCGTGTGCGGATCAGCGACCGCGTCTTCCTCCGCCCAGACCCAGCTCACCCGGCGTCGTCGTGACGGTGGTGTCGGACGCCCAGCGGTTCGTGTCAACGCCGACCGGCTGCTGACCGTTCGGAGCGCGCCGCGGCCCGCTCGCCGGCCGCCGCCGCGCCCGGGAACCGCAGCGACACCACGATCGCCACCGTGAGCACGGTGCCGATCACGATCAGCGAGACCCATGTCGGGATGTGCACCCACGGCTCGAGGATCATCTTCGCCCCGACGAACGCGAGGATCACGGCCAGTCCCTGCTGGAGGTAGCGGAAGCGGCCGTGCAGGTCGGCGAGCAGGAAGTACAGCGAGCGCAGGCCGAGGATGGCGAACGCGTTCGACGAGAACACGATGAACTGCTCGTGGCTGACGGCGAGCACCGCCGGCACGCTGTCGACGGCGAAGATCAGGTCGGTGAGCTCGACCAGCACCAGCACGGCGAACAGTGGCGTCGCCAGCCGGCGGCCGTCGATCTTCGTGAACAGGTGCGGGCCGTCGAGCCGGTCGGTGCTCGGGACGAGGCGGAACACGAGCCGCAGGAAGCGGCTGCGGGCCGGGTCGACCTGCTCGTCGCCCCGTGACAGCAGCAGGCGCCCGGCCGTGAACAGGAGGAAGGCGCCGAATACGAACAGCACCCACTCGAACCGCTCGATCAGCGCGATGCCGGCGAAGATGAACGACGCCCGCAGCACCAGGGCGCCGAAGATGCCCCAGAACAGCACCCGGTGCTGGTACTGCGCGGGCACTGCGAAGTAGGTGAGGATGATCGCCCAGACGAACACGTTGTCGATGCTCAAGCTCTGCTCGACGAGATACCCGGACAGGTACTCGCCGGCCGCCGCGCCGCCGAACCACCACCACACCACGAACGCGAACCCGAGGCCGATCGAGATCCACACCGCCGACTCGATGGCCGCCTCGCGTGGGCCGATCACATGCGCCTCGCGGTGGAGCACGAGGAGATCCACCAGCAGCAACCCCAGCACGACGGCGAGCAGGGCCGCCCAGTGCCACAGCTCGACATCGAGGTCGACGAAGCTCGAGCCCGTGGCGGACGCGAGCGCGAGGGTCATGCCCCGTTTCTACCCTCCATCGCGCGGGACCAGGCCCGGGCGCGGCCGCTCCACCGAGCAGGTATTGGCGGCGCGCGTCACGCCGTGCTGGTCGCCGCCCCGACGATGGCCTGGGCGGCCGCCAGGCGGGCGATCGGCACCCGGAACGGCGAGCAGCTGACGTAGTCGAGTCCGGCGTCGTGGAACAGGGCGATCGACTCCGGGTCGCCGCCGTGCTCGCCGCACACGCCGAGCTTGAGCTTGGGCTTGGCCTTGCGGCCGAGGCGCGCGGCGATGCGCACGAGCTCGCCCACGCCGTCGCGGTCGATCGTCTCGAACGGGTTGCGCTTCAGTAGGCCGTGCTCCAGGTAGGCGGGCATCAGCCGGCTCTCGACGTCGTCGCGGCTGAACCCGAATGCCATCTGGGTGAGGTCGTTGGTCCCGAAGCTGAAGAAGTCGGCCTCTTCGGCGATCTGGTCGGCGACGACCGCGGCGCGCGGCGTCTCGATCATCGTGCCGATCGTGATCTCGGGCTTCTTCTTCATGTTCTTGGTCGCTGCGGCGATCTCCTCCTCGACCCAGCCGCGAGCGAGGTGCAGCTCCTCACGGGTGACAGTGAGCGGGATCATGATCTCGACGATCGGGTTCTTGCCCCGCCGACGCAGCTCGGCGGCGGCGTCGAGCAGGGCACGCACCTGCATCGCGTAGAGGCCCGGCTTGAGGACGCCGAGACGCACCCCGCGGGTACCGAGCATCGGGTTGTGCTCGGCCCAGCTCTCGGCCGCGGCCAGCAGCGCCTTGTCCTCGACGTCGAGCCCGGTCGTGGCCTGCTTGACGCGCAGCTCCTCGATCGAGGGGAGGAACTCGTGCAGCGGCGGGTCGAGCAGGCGGACCGTGACGGGCAGGCCGTCCATCGCCTCGAGGATCGCCGTGAAGTCGTCCTGCTGCACCTTGCGCAGCTCGTCGAGCGCCTCGGCCTCCTCCTGGGGCGTCGACGCCAGGATCATCCGGCGCACGACAGGGAGCCGTTCGGGCGCTAGGAACATGTGCTCGGTGCGGCACAGCCCGATGCCCTCGGCACCGTGATGGCGGGCGACGGTGGCGTCGTCGCCCGTGTCGGCGTTAGCCCGCACACGCAGCGGGTGGCGGCCCTTCAGGCGCACGGCGTCGGCCCATCCGAGGATGATGTCAAACTCCCGCGGCGGCTGGGCGTTGGCCAGCTCCATCTCGCCGAGCACGACCTCGCCTGACGAGCCGTCGATGGAGAGGAAGTCGCCCTCGTTGACGGTGACGCCGTGCGACGTGAACGACTTGCCGCTGATCCGTACCGACTCGGCGCCGACCACCGCCGGCGTACCCCAGCCCCGGGCAACGACGGCGGCATGGCTGACGAGGCCGCCGCGCGAGGTCACGATGCCCTGCGACGCCATCATCCCGTGGACGTCCTCGGGGCTCGTCTCGCTGCGCACGAGGATCACCGGCTCACCGCGGGCAGCCGCGGCCTCGGCATCGTTGGCCGTGAAGTAGGCCCGGCCGACGGCGGCCCCCGGCGAGGCCGCGAGGCCCTTGGCGATGACCTCTCCGCTGCCGGCGAACTGCGGGTGGAGTACCTGATCGAGGTGTTCGGCGGAGACCCGCTGCAAAGCCTCCTCGCGCGAGATCTTCCACCGCTCGCGCCCCGAGCCGGTGCCCTTGGTCATGTCGACGGCCATCTTCAGCGCCGCCGTGCCGGTGCGCTTGCCGACGCGGGTCTGCAGCATCCAGAGCTTGCCCTGCTCGATCGTGAACTCGGTGTCGCACATGTCCTGGTAGTGCCGTTCGAGGCGGTCGAAGATCGCGAGCAAGTCGTCGTGCAGCGCCGGGAAGTGGTGCTTCATCGCCTCGAGGTCCTCGGTCTTGCGGATTCCGGCGACGACGTCCTCGCCCTGGGCGTTGATCAGGAAGTCGCCGTACGGCTTGTTCTCGCCGGTCGCCGCGTTGCGGGTGAAGCCGACGCCGGTGCCCGAGTTGGTGTCACGGTTGCCGAACACCATCGTCTGCACGTTGACGGCCGTGCCGAGCTCGTGGCTGATCCGCTCGCGCACCCGGTAGGCGATGGCGCGGGCACCGTTCCAGCTCTTGAACACCGCTTCGACGGCGCCGCGCAGCTGCTTCATCGGGTCCTGCGGGAACGGCTTCCCGGTGGCCTCCTTGACGGCCGCCTTGTACTCGGCGCAGAGCTGCTTCAGCGCGTCGGCGGGGATCTCGGCGTCGGTGGCCACCCCGGCCGCAGCCCGCGCCTCGTCCAGCGGGTGCTCGAAGCGGGCTCCGTCGACGCCGAGCACGATGCGGCCGTACATGGCGATGAAGCGACGGTAGGAGTCGTAGGCGAAGCGCTCGTCGCCGGTCGCCTCTGCCAATCCCCGCACGCTCTTGTCGTTGAGCCCGAGGTTGAGGACGGTGTCCATCATCCCCGGCATCGAGAACTTGGCTCCCGAGCGCACGCTGACGAGCAGCGGATCGGTGGGGTCGCCGAGGCGCCGGCCCATCGTCATCTCCAGCTTGCCGACCTGGGCGGCGATCTCGCCGTCGAGTCCGGCCGGCCAGCCGCTGTGCATGTAGCCCCGGCAGGCGTCGGTGGAGATCGTGAAGCCGGGTGGGACGGGCAGCTTGAGCACGCTCGTCATCTCGGCGAGGTTGGCACCCTTGCCGCCGAGGAGATCCTTGTACTCCATCGGCGGGCGCCGGTGCTTGTGGTCGAACGCGTACACGAGCTGGGCGGCGGGATGTGACGGCACGGCCGGAGTCTACGACCCCTACGATCGGGCGTGATGCGTGTGCTCGGCTTCCCGCTCCACGTGCGGCCCGGCTTCATGGTCTTCATGGTTCTCATCGTCGCCCTCTACCGCACCGACTTCGGCGTCTGGTTGGCGGCATCGATCGCCGTGTTCACGTTGCTCCACGAGCTCGGCCACGCGATCGCCGCCCGGCGGGCGGGGGCGACGGCCGAGATCTCGCTCGACTTCCTCGCCGGCTATGCCAGCTACAGCTCGCCGCGACCGCTCGCCCGCCGGACCGAGGCGGGGATCGCTCTGGCCGGACCGCTCACGCACATCACGGCCGGGCTCCTCGTGCTGCTGGCGATGGGGGTCAACCCGCTCGTCGCCACCGAGCGCGGCGGCACCGACGCGACGAGGGCGGTGTGGTGGGCCGGCGTGGCGATCGGGGCCTTCAACCTGCTCCCGGTCCTGCCGCTCGACGGCGGCAACGTCGTGGTCTCGCTGCTCGACTACGTGGTGCCGGGACGGGCACGCCAGTGGATGCTGTACGGCAGTCTCGGCCTGACGACCGCGGCCGCGGTGGCGCTGGCGCTGTGGGCGCCCTACCGCGGCATGGTCGTGTTCCTCGGCTTGCTGCTGATGCTGCAGCTGCAGGACGTGTTCGACGACCGCGAGCGCCACGCCGTCTCGCCGTTCGACGACGCCGCCGAGGCCGTGCGCCGCGGCGACCCCGAGAGGGCGGCGCGCATCGTCGCCAAGGCGATGCGCCGCCCGAGCCAGACGCCGCTCGTCCCCCGGCCGATGGGCGCCGCCGAGGTGCGCGGGCTGCTCGACGCGCTCCCCAATCCACTGCCGACTGGCGACCCGTGGCAGGAGTACGTGCTGGCGAACCTGTTGCTCAACGGAGGCCGCTTCCGGGAGGCCGCCGAGTACGGCGCCGGCAGCTACGCCCGCCACCCGCAACCACTGCTGGCGGCGACGATCGCCCGGGCTGCCGGCGCGCTCGGCGACGAGGAGACGACGGTCGCCTGGCTGCGCGCGGCCGTCGACGGCGGTCCGTCAGCTGACAGCCTGGCGACGGTGATCGACCGCGCCCCCGAGCTGGCCGCGGTGCGCCGGCGCCCCGACGTCGTCGCCCTACGCGACACCCTGCCGGCGACGCGCTGACCGATATCTGGGCGGCCAGCCAACTCCCGGCCGGCACCCCAATCTGGGCGGGAATCGTCTCAGCCGGGGATCTGGGCGGGGATCGTCTCGGAAACCGAGACGGATCCCGCCCAGATCGCGGAACGGGCGTCAGTGAACAAACGTCAATGAACGGGGGCGGTGCCGAGCTCGACGCCCCTCTTGACGTAGCCGAGGGCGCGCGGGCCGGCGACGCTGGTCAGCACGCCGACCTCGCCGCCGTCGTGGACGATCGGATCGCCGGGCTGGGAACCGGGCGCCACGTCGAGGATGCGCAGGCGGCGTGGGGGGCTCGCGCCGCGGGAGTCCATCCGCTCGATCAGCTCCTGGCCGGGATAGCAGCCCTTCCGGAAGTCGACGGCCACGGCGGTGAGTCCCGTCTCGGCCGGGATCGTCTCGCCCGCCACGATCTCCGCGCCCATCGCTGGCCATCCGGCCTCGATGCGTTCCTGCTCGAGCTCCTCCCCCGGCGCGTGGCCCTGCCCCGTGGCAGGCAACGGCTCGATCTCGACCTGGACGCGGATCTTGAAGCGGTTGAGACGGACGATCAGCGCATCGCCGTAGCCGGCGTCGACGTCGAGCGTGAGCTCGTCGTCCGCCGTGCGCTCGACTCGCGCCAGCGCGTCGATCTTGCCGGTCGGTTGCAGCACGAACGTCCAGCGCCGATCACCCACCGCCATCGAGAGCAGGTCCTGCGACACCTGGCCCTGGAGATACGCCAACGCGTCGCGACCGCTGACCCGCACGCGGTCGCGGGGCATGGCGTCGAGGAACGGTTGGTCGCCCATCACGTCCAGCATGCCCCGTCCGGGCGCTAGAGGACCCACGCCACGAGGAACAGGAACCCGAGCACGCCGAACACCAGGATGCCGACCAACGCGGTGAGCAGCAGCAGCGGGAACGTCGTCACCGCGCGCAGCGCGCTTGGCAGCTCGCGCAGGTCGCCCGCCCGCACGCTGACCTGGTGCAGGCAGTTGAACTGCCGGCTGTCGTAGATGACCGGGCGCATGTCGGTGGTCGGGCCGATCGGCTCCTCGACGGCGACGGTCTCGATCACGACCCGCTGCGCCGCGGCGTCGCGACGCATCAGCGACATCAGCTCGCCGGCAAGCGCGCTCGTCCGGCGCAACACCGACGACAGCCGCCACCGGGCCAGGAGCGGCGCGCCGACGGCGATCACCAGCATCACCGCCCCGACGAGCGTCCACGCCGAGCGGGCGCTGCCATCGAGCGCCGCCAGCCCGGTCAGGTAGGACAGCCCGCCGACGACCAGCGTCACCAGCGCGAACCCGGTGGCCAGCTCCATCCCCCGCCGGGCGAGGTTGGCGATCAACCCACCAGTCCGCCGGGCGAGCTCGTCGATGTCGGCCATCGGTTGAGTGTGCCAGCCAGCCGCCCATCCGAGTGTGGGCGGGCATCGGAGCGAGGGAGGGTGCGGTGAGTGCTCGAGGTTGGGCGAGCGGCGCTGCGCAGCGGCGCCGTCAAGCCCGGAGGCGAGGGGAGCAGCTTGGCTGCGACCTGAGCCCGAGAAGAGGTGGTCGAAAACCGACATTCCGACACTCGGATGGCGCCAGACACTCGGATGGCGCCAGACACTCGGATGGCGCGCGCTGGGTCAGGCCGCGGGCTCCAGCTCCAGGAGTCCTGTGTCGACGACCAGCTCGCGCGCCGGGTTCGGGCGCCGGCCGCGCACCGTGAGGAAGGCGAACGCCACGGCGGCGAGGGCGACGCCGAACCACATCGACAGCCGCCAGCCGTCGACGAGCGCGTCGCGGGCAGCGTCGAGCACGGTCGGCGCCGACGGGCCGAGGTCGTTGGACGCGGCGAACGCCGAGCCGATGCCGTCCTCGACGCGGTGCGCCAGCTCGGGAGCCAGTGAACCGGTCGCCGACGACACGCTGGAGCGGTAGCCGGCGTTGACGATCGAGCCGAGCAGAGCGATTCCGACCGCACCACCGAGCTCGCGCACGGTGTCGTTGAGCGCCGACGCGACGCCCTGCTTGTCGGTCGGCAGCGACTCGGTGATCGCCGTCGTCGACGGGCTCATCGACAGGCCCATCCCGACACCGACGATCAGCAGCCCGGGCAGGACCGACCAGTAGCCACCGGTCGGCGACACCATCAGCGCGAGTAGCGCCAGGCCGGCGCCGAAGACGCCCACACCGGCGATCAGGACGGTCCGCGTGCCCACCCGCTTGGCGATCGTCGGCGCCACGGCGGACAGCGGCATCATCGCCGCCGCCATCGGCAGGAGGCCGGCCGCGCCGCGCAGCGCCGAGAAGCCGAGCACGGCCTGGAGGAACTGCATCAACACGAGGAAGATGCCGAACATCACGGCGAACAGGATGAGCAGGGTCAGCGAGCCGGCGGCGAGGCTGCGATCGGCGAACAGCCGGATCTCGAGCAGCGGCTGCGACTGGCGCAGCTCCCAGGCCACGAACCCGACCAGCGCCAGGACGCCGACGGCCAGACCGGCGAGGGTCAGGGCGTCGGTCCACCCCCGATCCGGGCCCTCATGGATCCCGAGCACGACCGCGCCGATGGCGAGCGCCGACAGCACCGAACCAACGGCGTCGAACCGGCCGATGCGGTCCTCCCGGGAGTTGCCGACCGACCTCACCGTGAGGAGGAGCGAGACGGCTGCGACCAGGATGGGCATCGCGAACAGCCACGGCCACGTGAACCGGTCGATGAGGAACGACGACACGAACAGGCCGAGGATCCCGCCGGCGCCGGCGAAGCCGGACCAGATGCCGACGGCCCGCGCCCGCTGCTCGGGCGGGAAGCTGGAGGTGATCACCGACAGCGTGACCGGCATGATCATCGCCGCCGCGACCCCCGCCAGCACGCGCGCCACCAGGAGCACGCCAGTGGATCCGGCGAAGCCGGCCATCGCGTTGGCGGCGATGAACAACACCAACCCGCTCGTCAGGATCGGCTTGCGGCCCCAGCGGTCGCCGATCGCACCGATCGGCAGCAGCAGGGCCGCCAGGGCCATCGTGTAGCCGTTGATGATCCACAGCAGCTGACCCTGCGACGCTCCGAGGTCGATCGCCAGGTCCTGCTGCGCCACGTTGAGGCCCGACACCGATGCCACCACCGCGATCAGCGCGGCGCACATGGCGACCAGGATCCGGCGCTGCCGTCGGGGATCGGTGACGATCTCCCCGCTGGGATTCAGGGAATCCGTCGTCACATCCACGTGGTGCTCCGTTCGCGTCGTCGTCATCAAATTCAGTACGAAACGGTATCGTACTGTTTCATGCAGCGCTTGTCACGGGGTCATTCGTGAGACACACGTCACCGGTACCGTTCGACGCCGTGGACCCACGGGTGTCCCGCAGCCGTGCCGCCGTCATCCGGGCGGCCACGGACCTGCTCGTCGAAGGCGGACCGAGCGCCGTGACGATCGACGCCATCGTCGCCCGCTCTGGCGTCGCCAAGTCCACGATCTACCGCCACTGGCAGTCGCGCGACGAGGTCCTGCTCGCCGTGATCGAAGCCTGCGCGCCCCAGTTGCCGCCGCCCGATCCAACTGCCGACGTCGAGTCGTCGCTGCACGACGTGCTGCGGGCGATGGCCGGGTTCCTCAACGACCCGGAGTGGGCGCGCGTCGTGCCGGCGCTGTTGATGCTGAAGAACCACGAAGCCGGCGTCGCGGCGATCGATCAGCGGCTCGAGCGCGAGCAGGAGGACGTCCTCAAGTCGCTGCTCGAGCGGGGTGTCGGCGAGGGTGTGCTGCCCGCCGACCTCGACGTGCGCGAGGCCATCGCCATGCTCGCCGGCCCGCTGCTGTTCGCCCACCTCACCGACACCGTCAAGGTCGACGACGACTTCGCCGACCGCTGCGTCGACCACTTCCTCGCCGCCTACCGGACCTGAACGTTGCGTTTTCGTCCGGATCCTGGTCGCATGCGCAACCACGATCCGGACCAAAACGTGAGGGGTCAGGCCTGCGTGCCGGCCTCCGACCGGGCGGCGGTCATCCGGCGGGCGGCAGGGATCGCGGCCAATAGCGCGGCGGCCTTGTTGCGGCACTCGAGGTCCTCGTCGTCGGGGACCGAGTCGGCGACGATCCCGGCACCGGCCTGCAGGCTGGCGCCCGCCGGTGCGCAGAACATGGTGCGGATGGCGATCGCCGTATCGAGGTTGCCGCTCCAGTCGACGTAGCCGACGACGCCGGCGTATGGACCGCGCTTGACCGGCTCGAGGTCGTCGATGATCTCCATCGCGCGCACCTTCGGCGCCCCGCTCACGGTGCCTGCGGGCAGCGTCGCCCGCAGCACGTCGATCGGCCCGAGCCCGGCGCGCAACCGGCCGGACACCTGCGACGTGAGGTGCATCACGTGGCTGTAACGCTCCAGCGTCATCAGCTCGTCGACGTGCACGGTGCCGAAGTCGGCCACCCGCCCGACGTCGTTGCGCGCCAGGTCGACGAGCATCACGTGCTCGGCCCGCTCCTTGGGGTGCTCGATCAGCTCGGCGGCCATCCGCCGGTCGTGCTCGTCGGTCTCGCCACGCTTGCGGGTGCCGGCGATCGGCCGCGAGATCACGGTGCCGTCGAGCAGCTGGACCATCGGCTCGGGTGACGAGCCGACGATGGTCAGCTCGGGGTGGCGGACGAAGTACATGTACGGGCTGGGGTTGACCTGGCGCAGCACCCGGTACACGTCGAACGGGTCGGCGTCGAGCTGGAGGTCGTAGCGCTGGGCGAGCACGACCTGGAAGATGTCGCCGGCGACGATGTGCTCCTTGGCCACCTCGACCGCCTGCTGGTACAGGCCGTCGGGCATCGTGCTCTTGACGTCGGGCAGCGCCTCGCCCGGCTCGGGCGGTTCGACGGGAACGTAGGGCAGCGGCCGGGCCAGGTTGTCGACCGCCCGCCCTATGCTGGCGACGGCCGCGTCGTAGGCGTCGTCGATCGCGCTGCCGGCGAGGCGCTCGCCGTCGGCGCCGAGCAGCGGCACGCTCTCGATCAGCGTCACCCGCTGGCGCCAGTGGTCGAACGCGGCCAGCGAGCCGATGATGCTCATCACCGCGTCGGGCAGGTGGCGGTCGTCGGCGGGGACGTTCGGCAGCCGCTCGACCTCGCGGATGACGTCGTAGCCGAGGTAGCCCATCATCCCCCCGTGCAGCGGCGGAAGCTCGGCGATCACCGGCGCGCGGTAGGTGGCCAGCAGCCGCTCGAGGACAGCCAGAATCCCGCGGTCGGTCGGCACCTCGACCGGCAGGGCGCCGGTGACCTCGACCTCGCCATCGCGCAGCAGCAGCGTGGCGACCGGGTCGCGGCCGACGAACGAGAAGCGGCTCCAGCGCTCGCCGTGCTCGACCGACTCGAGCAGGAACCCGGGACCGTCCCCGACGAGCTTGGCGTAGGCGGCGACGGGCGTCTCGAGATCGGCGAGCAGCTCGGCCCACACCGGCACGACCGTGTGGTCCGCGGCGAGCGAGCGGAACTCGTCCCGGCTCGGTCGGACGCGCACTGGCTAGTCCCCGAAGCGCCGGAAGAAGCACGAGCGCTCGCCGGTGTGGCACGCCCCGCGGCCGACCTGCTCGACCTTGAACAGCAGTGCGTCGGCGTCGCAGTCGTACCACGCCTCGCGGACGAGCTGATGGTCGCCGCTGGTGTCGCCCTTGCGCCACACCTCCTGGCGGCTGCGGCTCCAATACACCATCCGTTCCTCGGCGAGTGTCATCCGCAGCGTCTCGGCGTTCATCCACCCCATCATCAGGACCGTGCCGTCGAGCTCCTGGGCGATCGCCGGCACCAACCCGTTGCGGTCGAACTTGACCTCGGCCAGCTGCTGGTCGGTGGCCGCGATCACAGGTACAGGCCCGTCGACGCCTCGATGCGCTGGGCCGCCACGGCGTGGAGGTCGCGCTCGCGCAACATGATGTAGTCGGTGCCCTGGACCTCGACCTCGTAGCGATCCTCTGGGCTGAACAGCACGCGATCGCCGACCTGCGCGGCGCGCACGTTCTGGCCGAGCGCGACGACCTCTGCCCACACGAGGCGCTTGGCCATCTGCGCCGTGGCCGGGATGAGGATCCCGCCCTGCGAGCGCCGTTCGCCGTCCTTGTCCGGGATGCGGACCAGCAGCCGATCGTTGAGCATCTTGATCGGGAGCTTGTCCTCCGGCTGGCTGGCCACGGACTGAGAGTACCGTCCGCCCCCGTGGACCCCACGGCCGCTTCCCTCCGCGTGACCACGCCCGACCGGGTCGACCTCGCCGCCGACCTCGC
>JBIOUO010000446.1:0-4307 GCA_044867195.1 Ilumatobacteraceae bacterium | reverse complement strand
GACGGGCCGGGGGCAACGCCGACCGGCTGGCACTCGACGAGCTGCTCGAGTTCCGCTCGTACATCAACGAGGGCGGCAAGGTGCTCCTCGCAGGCGACTCCGCCGGCCAGCAGTACACCAACGCCGCTGTGGGCACCCAGTTGTACGACCCCAGGGGCGAGATCGCGTGCAACCCGCTTCCCGCTGGGACGGACCCGCGGCGGTGCCTGCCGTTGTTCGGCTCGTTCTTCGGTGGCGACGGCACGAACGACGTGCTGCAGTACTACCTGGGTGGCTACCTCGCCGTGGCCAACGACGGTCACGACGACGGCACAGCCTTCGACTCGGTGGGCATCGATGTCCCGTTCACCGGCCTCGCGTGGGGCCTCGACGATCCCGTCTTCGCCGGCAACACGTTCCGGAGGTCGTCGTTCCTCGCGACCAGCGGCATCTTGCCGACCGACCAGTTCAAGCAGTTCGACAGCTGGGTCGCCGCGCGGTACGACAAGCCGGGCGGCCCGTTCGACCCGCACACTGGGACCCAGTACGTCTACTCGCAGATCGCCGACGTCTCCTACAAGCGGCTCACCCGCGAGATCACCGTGCCGGCAACTGGTGGGTCGATGACGTTCTGGACGTCCTACGACACCGAAGCAGAGTGGGACCACCTGTTCGTGGAGGCGCGCACTCCCGCCGAAGACGACTGGACGACGCTGCCGGACGCCAACGGGAACACGACGACGGACACCGGCCAGAGCTGCGCCGCCGGCTGGGTGACGCTGCATCCGCAACTCGCTCACTACCAGACGTGGGACGGGGTCGACAGCTGCACGGCCACCGGCACCTCTGGCGTGTGGAACGCGGCGAGCGGCAACTCTGCGGGTTGGCAGCAGTGGAGCATCGACCTCTCGGCGTACGCCGGACGACGTGTCGAGATCTCCATCGCCTACGTCAGCGACTGGGCGACGCAGGGCATCGGCGTCTTCGTCGACGACATCACGCTCCCCGACGGCACCAGCACCTCGTTCGAGACAGGCCTCGACGGCTGGGTGGTCGCCGGGCCGCCCGAGGGCAGCGCGCCGAACTTCAACGACTTCGTCCAAACGGATGCCTCGGGGTTCCCGGTCGGCAACTCGATCTCCACGCCGCACTCGTTGCTGCTGGGGTTCGGCCTGGAGGGCGTCTCGACTGCAGGCGAACGCGCAGCCCTCGTCGGCCGGGCGCTCGAGCACCTGCTGGAGTAGGAGCGTCGCGGAATCTCCCGCTGCGCGCGCTGCCGATGCAGGAAACTGGGTGGATGACGGATTCCGAGCAATCGGCGCGGCGATCGTCGTTCGACAACGTGGCCGACATCGACCACGCCATCCGTCCTGGCTATCCGCCACCGCTCTTCGCGACGCTGTTCGAGCTGCTCCCCGACCATCCCCGCGTGCTGGAGGTCGGACCGGGAACCGGGCAGGCGACGAGGGACCTGCTGGCTCATTGGTGCACCCTGACCTCATGCGACGACCCCGCATCGTCGAACCGTCCGGGGCACCAATGAGCGAAAGACCGTGCTGAATCGTTCGCTCGCTCGAAGATTCGCTCGCTCATGGCGCCACGGTGCACGCCATCGAGCTCGGACCTGCGATGGCTCGCATGCTCTGCGCGGTGCTCTCCGATCCGAGGCTGACGGTGACGGTCGGCGACTTCGAGCAGATCCCGACCGAGCGTGAGGTCTACGACTGCGTGTTCTCCGCCACCGCGTACCACTGGATCGTGGCGGCGGCGCAGCTCGACCGGCCGGCGATCCCGCTCAAGCCCGGAGGTGTGCTCGCAGTCGTCGATCTGATCCACGTCGACTCGCCAAGCGATCACGGCTTCTTCGACGCCGTGCAGCCGATCTATGAGCGATATGGCGACGGCCGCACGGGACGAGGTCTACCCCGACGTGAGAACGTCGAGCCTCCGATGCTGGCCGCGCTCGATGCCGACCCACGCTTCCGGGTCGTGGAGCTGATGCGGGTACGACTGGGATCAGACCTACAGCGCCGAGAGTTCCGGCAACTGATGCTGTCCTACTCGGACACGCAGTGCATGGAACCCGAGTCGCGTGAAGGCCTGCTCGACGACATCGAGAAGCTCGCCGAGCAGCGTTTCGACGGCTACGTCACTCGTCCCCTCGTCGTGGCCTTGACAATCGCTCGCCGGCACCCAGCGCGACTTCGAATGCCTGATCGCCGCTTGCCGTCGACGACGAACATCGTGATGCCGGGGTCCGAGCAGACGGTTCTGCGACGATTGCTCGATGAGCGACCGCGGCCCGTACGGGCCTGAACCGGACCCGACCGAGGTCTTCCCGCCGATGCGCGGAGGTCCGCCCACGCCGCCGAGTCCGTTGCCACCGATCGGCAGCGAACGCGACCCTGACCCGACCAGGGTGATGCCGCCGGCGTCGCCGCCCACGCAGGGCGACATCCCGACGACGGCCATGCCGCCGACAGGCGGGCCGTACGCGCCGGGGCCGCCCTACGGCGGCGAGCCTGGGGGCCCGAGCGGACCCGGCGGGCCTGGCGGGCCAGGAGACGAGCCGCCGTACGGACAGGAGCCCGAGCCGTGGTACCGCCAGCCGGGGCCGCTGGCCGCGCTCATCGCCGGCGTCGCCGCCCTCGTGGTGGCGCTGATCGCGCTGCTGATCTGGACCAGCGGCGACGACGACCAGTCCGATGACACGCTGCCGCCAGTCGAGTCCACCTCGTCGACGTCGACACCTCCGCCCGCCAGCACCTCGACCACGGTCCCGCCAACCACAACGTCGACTTCGACGACAACGTCGACCACGTCGACGACGGTGCCGGAGACCACGACGACCGAAGCGCCCACCACGACGGAGGCGCCGACGACCACGGCGGCGCCGACCACGACCGCAGCGCCGACGACCACGACGACCATCGTCCCGGTGCCGCCCAACGCGACGGCGTGGAGCGTGATCCAGGCGGCGGACAGCCTGTCGTCGCTGGAGACGCTCTACAGCTGCACCGGCACGGACGCCGTGGCTGCGGGCGCGCCGCCACTGGCAGTGTTCGCGCCGACGAACCAGGCCTTCGAGGACGCCCGCGTCGACGTCGACCAGCTGTGCCAGGACAGCGACCTGGCCTCGTCCCTCGCCGACCTCACGTTCTCCAACACCGAGATCCAGCCGGCAGACCTCGTGCCCGGCTTCGAGATCCCGACGAAGGCAGACAACGTGCCGGTCAACCAGGACGGCACGATCGGGTCGAGCGACGCCAAGGTGCTGCAGACGGTGCCGGTGACGAACGGCAACTTCTACGTCGTCTCGGCGATCCTGCAGCCCTGAGACCGAGCAGGCAGTCCGGGCGGCCGGGTGGCGGCGACCGTTCGGCCCTAGCCTGACGCCCCGTGGATCGGCCGATCGGGATGTTCGACTCCGGCTTCGGTGGGCTCACCGTGGCCCGGGCGCTCATCGACCTGCTGCCCGGCGAGGATCTCGTCTACATCGGCGACACCGGCCGCTACCCATACGGCCCCAAGCCGCCCGCCGACGTCCGTCGCTACGCCACCGAGCTGGCGTGGAGCCTGGTCAAGGACCACGAGGTGAAGGCCCTCGTCGTCGCCTGCAACACGGCCGCTGCGTCCGGGCTCGACGACCTGCGTGCCGACCTGCCGGTGCCCGTGCTCGACGTCGTCGGCCCCGGCGCAGCCTCACTCGTCGCGACGACGTCGAGCGGCCGCGTCGGCGTCATCGGCACGGTCGGCACCATCGCCTCGGGCGCGTACGTGCGGGCCGTCGCCGATGCCGCTGCGCTGGCGGGCGTCGACGTCCGGTTGGAATCCGCCGCCTGCCCCGGCTTCGTCGAGTTCGTCGAGCGCGGCCTGACGAGCGGGGACGAGGTCACGGTCCTCGCCGAGCGCCTGCTGGCACCCGTCGTCGCCGCCGGCGTCGACGCCCTGCTGCTGGGCTGCACCCACTACCCGTTCCTGGCGCGGGTGATCGGTGACGTGATGGGCCCCGGCGTGACGCTGGTCAGCTCGGCCGACGAGACCGCGTTCGCCGCCCGCCGGGTGCTCGGCGAGCTCGGGCTGCTGCGCACGGGCGACGGCGCCGGACTCCACTGCTTCCTGTCCAGCGGCGACATCGACGCCTTCCGCGAGCTCGGCGGCCGGTTGCTCGGTCCCGAGCTCAACCACACCGCCCGCTGGATCCCAGGCAACGCCTGACGTCACCCGAGGAGGAACCACATGGCCCGCCGCGACGGCCGCGCCGCCGATCAGCTTCGCCCGGTCTCGTTCGAGCGCGACTTCACCGAGATGGCCGCCGGCTCGTGCCT
>JBIOUO010000445.1:0-16852 GCA_044867195.1 Ilumatobacteraceae bacterium | reverse complement strand
AGGCCCTGCTGGTCGACCGCGACGCCCTGGGCCGGGCCCAGCTGGCCGGCGACGTGCTCGAATCGAACGCCGTGCTGATGGACGCCTACAACACCGACGTCCGACCGCTGCTCGCCGAGCACCGGGTCGACGCCGGCTTCGATCCCGATCCGGTCGCGGACTACCGCCGGTCGGGCTACGGCGACTTGATCCGCGCCGAGCGCATCGGTGGCCAGCAGGCCGGGTGGGGCGCCTGACGGCCACCGGTCAGCCGTTCGTGCCACGCGATTGAAACGATCCACCGTTGGAAGGGGATGCGACGATGGAACCCGCGCCGGAGCCGCGGCACCCGGCGATCGAGGTGCGTGCGGTCTCCAAGAGCTTCGGCTCGACGCACGCCCTGCGCGGTGTCTCGCTGGACCTGCGGGCGGGTGAGATCCACTCGTTGGTCGGCGAGAACGGCGCCGGGAAGTCGACGCTGATCAAGGTGATGACCGGCCTCGTCACCCCCGATGCCGGTGAGATCCTGGCGGGCGGACAGCGCGTTCAGCTGCACGGTCCCGCCGACGCCCAAGCGCTCGGCATCGGATGCATCTACCAGGAACCGCAGGTGTTCCCGGACCTCACCGTCGCCGAGAACATCTTCATGGGCGCACATGGAGGCGGCCGGCTGGTGCGGTGGCGAGAGCTCAACCGCCGCGCGGGGGACATCCTCGCCGAACTGGAGGTCGACGTCGACCCGCGAGCCGTTGCGTCGGGCCTGACCGTCGGTGCCCAGCAGGCGGTGGAGATCGCCAAAGCGATGTCCCGCGACGTGCGCGTGCTGATCATGGACGAGCCGACCGCCGCGCTCTCCGCGTTCGAGGTGCAGCGCCTGTTCCGCCAGGTCCGGCGCCTCGCCGCCGACGGTGTGGCGATCCTGTTCGTCAGTCACCGCCTCGACGAGGTGTTCGAGCTGAGCGACCGGATCACGGTGTTCCGTGACGGGGCGCACATCTCGACCAAGGCGGCCACTGACGTCACGGAGGCGTCACTGATCCGCGACATGGTCGGTCGTGAGCTGACCGACTTCTTCCACCGCGTGGCCCACGATCCGGGCGCGGTCGCCCTCCGCGCCGTCGACCTCGGTCGGCAGGGAGCGTTTCACGGCGTGTCGTTCATGGTGCGCGAGGGTGAGGTCGTCGGCTTCGCCGGGCTCGTCGGGTCCGGCCGCACCGAGGTCGCCGAGGCGCTGTTCGGCGTCGCCCCCGCCGACGAAGGGACGATCGAACGGGGCGGCAACGTGGTCGCGATCAGGTCGCCGCGCGACGCGATGGACCGGGGCATCGCCTACGTCTCCGAGGATCGCCGCCGCCTCGGCCTGTCGTTGCCCCAGTCGATCACGACGAACATCACGCTGGCCGGACTGCGGCGGTTCGTGTCTCGGTGGCGTCTCGTCGACCGGTCCGCCGAGCGGGAGACTGCGTCGCACTACCGCGAGCGACTCGGCATCAAGGCCTCGTCGCTGGCCGCACCGGTGGCCAACCTGTCCGGCGGCAACCAGCAGAAGGTGATGCTCGCCAAGTGGCTCGACGTCAAGCCGGCCGTGCTGATCCTCGACGAGCCGACGCGGGGCATCGACGTCGGCGCCAAGGCCGACGTCCACGAGCTTGTCGGCGAGCTCGCTCGCGCCGGCGTGGCGATCATCCTCATCTCGTCCGACCTCCCCGAGGTGCTGGCGATGAGCGACCGGGTGGTGGTGATGCGCGAAGGCCGCCAGATGGGCACCTTCGCCGGCAAGGAGTTGGAGCAGGAACGCATCATGACTGCGGCCGTAGGCGTGGCGTGAGCGAGCAAGGCGAGCTTACGGACCCGAAGTGGGCGCGGAGCCTGACAACAGTTGGCAGGTTGCGCGCCCAGAACGCGGATTGGCAGACATCGCGCCCAGATGGCCGGGGAGCAGCATGAGCGCGATCAGCCCGACCGCCGTGGCCGTGCCGGTGCGCACACGGGTTCGCCGGCAGCGGCTGCGACCGGAGCGGATCAAGGAGCTCTCGCTGCTGGCCGTGCTGGTGGTGACGGTCCTCGTGTTCTCGGTCGTCGTCGATGACTACCTCAGCGCTCGCTTCGTCAGCCGCCTGCTGATCGCCATCTCGATCACCGCGATCCTCGCGGCCGGCGAGTCCGTCGTGATCATCACCCGCAACATCGATCTGTCGATCGGCTCGATCGTCGGCGTGTCCGCCTACCTGACGTCCGAGTTCCTGGCCGACCACACCGGGCTGCCGGCCGTCCTGGCGGTGACGATCGCCGTGGCGATCGGTGTCGTCCTCGGGCTCGTGAACGGCGTCCTCGTCGCCGTGGCCAACGTGCCGTCGATCATCGTCACACTCGGCACGCTGTCGATCTTCCGCAGCCTGCTGGTCGGACACGCCGGCGGCAAGACGATCGCCACCGGCGACCTTCCCCAGTGGCTGATCGACATGCCGCGCAGCACTGTGCTCACGATCGGCGACTACGAGGTGCGCACGATGTTCGTGCTGGCCCTCGTGATCATCGTCGTGCTCCACCTCGCCCTGCAGTACACCCGCGCCGGCCGCCACGTGTACGCGGTCGGCTCCAACCCCGAGGCCGCCCGCCAGGCGGGACTCCACGACCGCCGGGTGCGGCTGGTGGCCTTCGTCGTCTCCGGCGGATTCGCCGGGTTCGCCGGCTTCCTGTACGTCGCCCGCTTCGGCACGATCAACGTCACCGCCGGTTCCGGCCTCGAGCTTGCGGCCATCGCCGCCGCCGTGGTCGGCGGCGTGAGCACGCTCGGCGGGTCCGGCACCATCCTCGGGGCGTTCCTCGGCGCCGTGCTGATCGCCGTGCTCGACCAGAGCCTCGTCCGCGTCGAGCAGATCAGCGAGTTCTGGCGCGACGCCTTCCTCGGTGCCCTGATCGTGCTCGCCGTGCTGCTCGACGTGGCCCTCGGCCGGCGGCTCCGGGCCAGGGCTCGAGACCAGATCGTCAGCGACGCAGGACCCGCGGATCATGGCTGACTGGGCGCGCCGACACACCTGGGAGCTGCTGCTCGGCTCCGTCCTGCTGGCGACGGTGATCTTCAACCTCACCCAGTCGAGCGGCTACCTGACCGTCGACAACTTCGTCAACCTGTTCCAGCTGCACATCGAGAAGGTGATCGTCGTCGTGACGATGACGTTCGTCATCATCGCCGGCGAGATCGACCTCTCCGTGGCCTCGGTGATGGCGTGGACAGCTGCCGTGCTGGCCTCTCTGCACGAGCACGACGTCCCGTTCGCCCTCGCCGTCGTCGTCGCCCTCGCTGCGGCTGCGGCCGCTGGTCTGATCCACGGCTTCTTCATCGCCAAGGTCGGGCTGCCGTCGCTGGTCGTCACGCTGGCCGGCTTGATCGGCTGGCGCGGCGCCGCCAGGGTGCTCGTCGAGGACCGGTCGATCGGCGGCTTCCCAGACTGGTTCGACCGCCTCGGCCAGGACGACCTCGTCGGACCGCTGCCGCTGGCGATCCTCGTCTTCGTCGCCCTGTTTGCGATCGGCTGGGTCGTGCTGGCGCGCACCGCGACGGGGCGCGTCCTGTACGTCATCGGCGACAACGCCGAGGTCGCCCGTTACTCGGCGGTCAACGTGGTCAGGACACGCTTCGGCCTGTTCCTCGCCTCGTCGCTGTCGGCCGGTCTGGCGGGCGTCCTCTTCGCCGCCCGCCTGGGCACGGTCCGTGGCGACCTCGCGACCGGGTTCGAGCTGGAGATCATCACCATCGTCCTGCTCGGAGGCGTGAGCATCTTCGGCGGCTCGGGCACGATGGGCGGCGTCGCCCTCGCCGTGCTCATCGTCTTGAACCTGCGCAACGGCTTCGGGCTGGCGAACGTCGGCGGCAACACCCAGACCGGCGTGATCGGGGCGATCCTGATCGGCTCCGTCCTCGCCCGCAACGCCATCGACGGCTTCCAAGGCCGCGCCCACGCACCGACGCCACGAGCTGCCGGCACTGCTGTCACCGCGCCCTCGACACCGAGCGCGGCCGGCTGATGTCCGTCTCCATCTGCTGCCGTCGCGATCGCCAACACCAACAAGGGGGAACCCGATGAAACTGTCCAAGCTCCCGCTGGCGGTAGCCGGCGTGCTCGTGCTGCTGGCTGCGGCGTGCGGTGACGACGACGACTCGGCGGAGACGGCGAGCACCGAGACGACCACCGGCACGCGAGCGGCGGCGACCACCGAAGGTGGGAGCGGCGCCACGACCGCGGCCACCGAGGGCCCGGCGGCCACCGCAGGGACCGGCACGGCGGCGACAGGCGGCACCGCCACGGGCGGTTCGGGTGTTGACTTCTCCAGCATCCTGCTGCCCAAGTGCACCGGCATCGCCGTTTTCGACCAGGCCAACGAAGGGGCGCAGGAGGCGGCGGGCGAGCTCGGCGTGAGCGCCGCCGAGTTCGTCGGCCCGGCCTCGTGCACGGACAGCACCGGGCAGATCGAGTTCGTCACCAATGCCGTGACCCAGGGCGTGGACGCGATCATGATCTCCAACAACGCGGGTGATCAGATCGACCCGGCGATCAAGCAGGCAGCCGATGCCGGGATCGCCGTCGTCAGCTGGGACTCGCCGATCCCATCCGGCGACGCGGAGAGCCTGTTCGTGGCCCAGGTCGACTTCGACGAGACTGGGCAGGTCATGGCCGACATGGCGACCGACATCCTCGGCGCGGAAGGCGGGCAGATCGCGATCCTGTCCGCATCACCTGACGCGTCGAACCAGAACGCGTGGATCGACTCGTTCAAAGAGGTGCTCGCCGACCCCAAGTACGCGTCGCTCGAGCTCGTCGACATGGTGTACGGCAACGACGACGCTGACGAGTCGTACAACCAGGCGTTGGCGCTGATCGACGCCCACCCCGACCTCAAGCTGATCATGGCCCCGACCACCGTCGGCATCGCCGCCGCAGCGAAGGCGATGCAGGACGAGGGGCTGTGCGAGGAGGTCAAGGTCTCGGGCCTCGGACTGCCCGACGAGATGCGGACGTACACCGAGAACGGGTGCGCACCGAAGTTCGCGCTGTGGAGCTTCGTCGATCTTGGGTACACGACGTTCCATGCCGCCTACGCCCTCGCCAATGGTGAGCTCACCGCCGAGGAAGGGGCCACGTTCACGGCCGGGCGGATGGGTGACTACACGATCGAGAAGGACCCCACGCGCGACAACGGGCTGCGGATCGTGATGGGACCGTTCACCGTCTACGACGCGAGCAACGTCGGCGGATGAACCGGGTCGGCTTCCGCCTCCGCGTCCGCCCGGAGCGGATCGCCGAGTACCGGCGCCACCACCGCGACGTCTGGCCCGAGATGCGCTCCGCGCTGGCGCGCTGCGGATGGCACAACTACTCACTGTTCATCGACGACGACGGGACGCTGTTCGGATACTTCGAGACGCCCGGCACGCTCGCCGAAGCCGTCACGGCGATGCAGGCCGAGCCGGTGAACGAACGCTGGCAGACCCTCATGAACCCGTACTTCGTCGACGCCGGCAGTGCCGCCGACCAGCAGATGCGCCCGCTCGACGAGGTCTTCCACCTGGACTGAAGGAGATCCACACACATGAACACAGCCGTCGAGCAGCTGCTCGACCGATCGAACCGCCTCGGTTCCGATCCCCGTAACACCAACTACGCCGGCGGCAACACATCGGCCAAGGGCACCGAGCTCGATCCGGTCACCGGGAACGACGTCGAGCTGCTGTGGGTCAAGGGCTCGGGCGGCGACCTCCGCACGCTCACCGCCGCTGGCCTGGCGGTGCTGCGGCTCGACCGCGTGCGCGCCCTGGTCGACGTCTACCCCGGCGAGGACCGGGAGGACGAGATGGTGGCCGCGTTCGACTTCTGCCTCCACGGCAAGGGCGGCGCGGCGCCGTCGATCGACACCGCGATGCACGGCCTCGTCCACGCCACCCACGTCGACCACCTCCACCCCGACAGCGGCATCGCCATCGCCACCGCGGTCGACGGCGAGCAGTTGACGAAGGACATCTTCGGCGACCGGGTGGTGTGGGTGCCGTGGCGGCGTCCCGGCTTCGAGCTCGGGCTCGACATCGCCGCCGTGCATGCGTCGCATCCGGAGGCAGTCGGCGTCATCCTCGGTGGCCACGGCATCACCGCTTGGGGCGCCACGAGCGAGGAGGCGGAGGCCAACTCGATGTGGATCATCCGCACCGCCCAGGCCTACCTCGACGAGCACGGGGCGGCGGAGCCGTTCGGGCCGGCCGTCGCCGAGCGCCGTGCCCTGACGCTCGCCGAGCGCCGGGCCAAAGCGGCCGCGCTCGCCCCGCACCTGCGCGCCGTGGCGTCGCAGGATCACCCGATGGTCGGCCACTTCAACGACGCCGACGTGGTCCTCGAGTTCATGGCCGGCGCCAAATTGCACGATCTCGCCGCCCTCGGCACCTCGTGCCCCGACCACTTCCTGCGCACGAAGGTCAGGCCGCTCGTGCTCGACCTGCCGGCAGCGGCGACGATCGACGACTGCGTGGCCCGGCTCGCCGAGCTGCACGAGGCGTACCGGGCCGACTACCGCACCTACTACGAGCGCTACGCCACCACCGACTCGCCGCCGATGCGCGGCGCCGACCCGGCGATCATCCTCGTGCCCGGTGTGGGGATGTTCTCCTACGGCAAGGACAAGCAGACGGCGCGGGTGGCCGGCGAGTTCTACGTCAACGCGATCAACGTCATGCGCGGCGCCGAGTCGGTGTCCACGTACGCGCCGATCTCCGAGCGCGAGAAGTTCCGCATCGAGTACTGGGCGCTGGAGGAAGCCAAGCTGCAACGGCTGCCCAAGCCTCGCTCGCACGCCGGGCGCATCGCCCTCGTGACGGGCGCGGCCAGCGGGATCGGCAAGGCGATCGCTGCCCGGCTCGCCGCCGAGGGGGCGTGCGTCGTGATCGCCGACCTGGACCTCGCCAAGGCGCAGGCGGCGGCGGCCGAGATCGGCAACGGCGACGTCGCCGTCGGCGTCCAAGGTGATGTCAGCGACCCGGCGCAGGTCGGCGCGGCGATCGACGCCGCGATGCTCGCGTTCGGCGGGATCGACCTCGTCGTCAACAACGCCGGGCTGTCGATCTCCAAGCCGCTGCTCGACACGACCGAGGCCGACTGGGACCTGCAGCACGACGTGATGGCCAAGGGCAGCTTCCTCGTCGCCCAGGCCGCGGCGCGGGCGATGATCGCCCAGCGCCTCGGCGGCGACATCGTGTACATCTGCTCGAAGAACGCCGTCTTCGCCGGGCCGAACAACATCGCCTACAGCGCCGTCAAGGCCGACCAGGCCCACCAGGTCCGGCTGCTCGCGGCCGAGCTCGGCGAGCACGGCATCCGGGTCAACGGCGTCAACCCCGACGGCGTGGTCCAGGGCAGTGGCATCTTCGCCGGCGGCTGGGGCGCCCAGCGCGCCGCCGTCTACGGCGTGCCCGAGGAGCAGCTGGGCGCGTATTACGCCCAGCGGACGCTGCTCAAGCGCGAGGTCCTGCCGCCCCACGTCGCCAACGCCGTCGCCGCCATCACCTCCGACGAGTTCAGCCATACCACCGGCCTGCACATCCCCGTCGACGCCGGCGTCGCCGCGGCGTTCCTGCGTTGATGGCTCGACCTCCTTCGTTCGCTCGCTTCGCTCGCTCTCTCCACTCGGTCGAATGGCGAAGCAGGCGGCCTTCGGCCGCACGAAGAATCGCGCGGGTCGGACCGGCAGAGCCGGATCCGACCAGATCGAAGGGGGGATCGCGGAGCGCCCCCCTTCGAACATCCCCCCATAGGGAGCAGCCCTGGCCGACGCGGCACGAAGTCCCATGAGCCGGCGGGTCTTCGCCGCCATCGACCTCGGGGCGTCCGGTGGTCGAGTGATGGCCGGCGTCGTCGAGCACGGCAGCGTTTCGCTGCGCGCCGTGCACCGCTTCCCGAACGGCGTCGTCGAGCACGCCGGCCACCTGCGCTGGCCGCTCGACGATCTGTTCGACGGCGTGCTGGTCGGGCTGCGCAAGCTGGCCGCCGAGTATCCCGAGGTCGAGTCGATCGGCATCGACACCTGGGGCGTCGACTACGGACTGCTCGACGAGCGCGGCGAGTTGCTCGACCAGCCGATGGCCTACCGCGACGACCGCACGAGCAAGGTCGTCGACGACGTCCATCGGGTCGTCGATCCAGCCGAGCTGTACGCCGTCAACGGGCTGCAGTTCCTGCCGTTCAACACCCTGTACCAGCTCGCCGCCGACGAGCAGCAGGGCCGGCTCGATCGTGCCGCCCATGTCGTCCTGATCCCGGACCTGCTCGCCTACTGGCTGACGGGAGAGCTGCGGACCGAGGCCACCAACGCCTCGACGACCGGACTCCTCGACGCCCGCACTCGGCACTGGTCCGAAACACTGCTGCGACGACTCGACATCCCCGCTGGCCTTCTTCCCCCGCTCCAGCAGCCGGGCGAGCTACGCGGGCCGCTGAGAGCCGATCTGTGCGCCCGACTCGGGATGTCACCGGCCACCGTCGTCACGACCGTCGGCTCGCACGACACGGCCTCGGCCGTCGTCGCCGTCCCCGCTGCCGACCACCGGTTCGCTTTCATCGCCAGCGGCACCTGGTCGCTCGTCGGGCTGGAGCTCGACGCGCCGATCATCTCCGAGTCCAGCCGCACCGCGAACTTCACCAACGAGGGCGGGGTCGACGGGCGGACCCGCTTCCTGCGCAACACCGGCGGGATGTGGCTGCTGCAGGAGTCGATGCGCACGTGGAGCGAGGCCGGCCGACCCCGGCAGCTCGACGAGCTGCTCGCGGGCGCGGGTGACTTGCCTGCCGGCGGGCCCACCGTCGATGTCGGGGACGAGGCGTTCATCCCGCCTGGTGACATGCCGGCGCGCATCGCCGCGGCCGTCGACGAGACGGGCGAGCGACCACCATGGACACCCGTGGCGATCACCCGCTGCATCCTCGACTCCCTGGCCGACGCCTACGCCACCACGATCGACAGCGCGTGCCAGCTGGCCGGCGAGGACGTCGACACGGTGCACATCATCGGTGGCGGTTCGCAGAATGAGCTGCTGTGCCAGCTCACGGCCGACCGCTGCGGGCTGCCGGTCGCCGCCGGTCCGGTCGAGGCGACGGCGCTCGGCAACGTGCTGGTTCAGGCGCGCGCCCACGGCGCCGCGCCCGCCACACTCGACGCCATCCGCGACGACCTTGCCCGTCATGTCGAGCTGATCCGCTACCAGCCGAGCATCACAACGGAGCACTCGTGAACCCCTTCAAGTCCGCCCTGCGCAGCTACGACACGCTGCGATCCGTCGTCCGCTTCGAGCGCATCGAGCTCGATCCCGTCGAACGGAGGCTGGCCCGCGCGGCGTCCGTCGCCGACCTCCGCCGGATCGCCCGGCGGCGCCTCCCCGGCGGCGTCTTCGACTACATCGACGGCGGTGCCGAGGACGAGCGCACGATGTCGGCCAACGAGGCCGCGTTCGCCGCCGTGAGCTTCCGGCCGCGGGTCCTGCGCGGCATCGACCATGTCGACATCGGCTCGTCGATCCTCGGCCAGCCGGTGGCCTACCCGCTGGCGCTCGCCCCGACCGGGTTCACGCGGATCGCCGATCCGCAGGGCGAGCTCGCCGTCGCCCGCGCCGCGGCGCGCACCGGTCTCCCGTACACGCTGTCGACGCTGAGCACGCGCTCGATCGAGGAGGTCCGCGCCGTCAGCGACGGGCGGCTGTGGTTCCAGGTCTACGCGTGGCGCGACCGTGGCCTCGTCAAGGACATGATCGACCGCGCCGCGGCGTCCCGCTACGAGGCGCTCGTCCTCACCGTCGACACGGCCGTCCTCGGCCGCCGCGAGCGTGACGTGCGGCGCGGATTCTCGCTGCCGCCGAAGATCGGGCTCGGCACCATCCTCGACGGCGCCATCCACCCCGGCTGGACGCTCGCGTTCGTGCGCAGCGAGCCGATCCAGTTCGCCAACGTCCGCGGCCGCGACGTCGGTGACGGCGCATCGCCCGTCACGCTGTCCGACTACGTCAACACCCAGTTCGACCCGGCGCTGTCGTGGGACGACATCGACTGGCTGCGTTCGGTGTGGGACGGCCCGATCATCGTCAAGGGGATCCAGACCGTCGACGACGCCCGGATCGCCGCCGACAACGGCGTCGACGCGATCGCCCTGTCGAACCACGGCGGCCGCCAGCTCGACGGTGCGCCCGCCACGTTCGATCTCGTCGCCCCGGTCGCCGATGCGGTCGGCGGGCGCACCGAGATCATCTGCGACGGCGGCGTCCGGCGCGGCAGCGACATCCTCAAGGCCGTCGCCGCCGGCGCCACCGCATGCATGGCCGGCCGCGCCTACCTCTACGCCCTCGGGGCGGCGGGAGAGCGGGGCGTCGATCGGGTGCTCGGCTGGTTCGCCGCCGATCTCCGGCGCACGATGACGCTGGTTGGGGCATCGTCGATCAGCGAGGTCGACCGGTCGCTACTGGCGGCGCCGGCGACCCGAACTGTCAGCCGGAACGTGCCCGATCCGCCACCAAACGGCTGACAACTCGGGCCGCTGATGCCCTTAGATTCAGGCACGTACGCTGACGACCGTTCCGCCTCAACGGCATCGGCATTGACTTCTTCAGGACCCATGTCTACCCTTGACGTCGGCGGGCTTCAAGAACGGGAGGTGGAGGGGGTTCACATGAGTGTGCATCGCCCACTCGCGGCCCTAACCGCGTTGACGACTGTGGTCGGGGTAGTATTGGCGACAACAGCTGCTGCTGCTCCGCCGACGCCCGAACCACCGGCTTCAGACTCGGCCGAGGTGCCAGTTGTTGACGACCAGACAGGAGAAGTCATCCTACCCGAGGGGGGAGGGATGGGCTCCGTATCCGGAGAACGGGGTCACGCCAATGAGCGTGTCAGGTTCGATCACCGCCGGCAACTGCACGTATCGTCAGGCCAATGATGATCCGCACACTTCCGGCGCCTACCCGAACGTCGATGCCTCGATCCACGGATGGTGGCTTCGAGATACCTCCGGCTGCCCATCGAGGGCGAATGTGCTCGTTGTGATCCAGGCGTACTGGTGTGGAGCCGGTGGATGCTTCTGGACTGGCCTCGATGTTGGTTCAGGAACTTTCTACCCAGGACCAGGAAGTGGGCGCTGGGCGAATGCCCGAAATCAGTGCTCTGATACAGGCTACCAGGTTGGTTATCGGGGCTACACAGACGTTGACCTACCCGACCGAGCTGACCCGTCCGGCGTCACGTATTCTGCCATTAGAAAGCTGTACTGCGCGCCATCCTGACGATAGACGGCGGCGGCAATCAACAAATGGTAAACTGATTGCAATGGGCTGGGCTAGATTCCCGCTACGTGCCGACGGCCAGCATGCAGCGCATCGCGAGGTCGGAGATGATGGCGGAAGGGTGCCATCGTCCCCGACCTCAGCCGTGGTCGGTCTAGGTGCACTCTGCGGTGTGCGAACGCCGACGGCTGAGAATGATGGCAGTTCGCTGAGAGTCTGGGTAAGCGAGTTTGCCAGGCTCGCAGATGGTCGACTCGTGATCCTGCACGACGATCGCGGTTTCAGTATCGGCCCTGCGCTGGGTCCCGGAGCCGATGCCGCCCAACCTCACATCAGTTTTGAAACCGTATCAGAAACCGTGCGCGCCGTCGTGCTGCCCGATCCGGAAGACGGCGAAGACCACCCATGGTCATGGCTCGCAGAGTTGGCGGTCGGTCGCGGGCTCAATGTCACGCCGGACGAGTTGCGCGCTCTACCCTACGACTTGCTCTTCACCGAGGACTTGATTCGACAGCTGAGCGCACCTTGAAACCTGACACACCCTTACTTGCAGCGTGGCCGAAGCCGTCCGAGCCTGAAGGAGTGAAGGTCGCGACGCCCTCCGGAACAATGGCATTGACGAACACCGTGACCGTTACGTCCACATCGTGCGCGATCACAGGCAGCAGGACGCCGAGACCAGAGTGGACGCTGCCGGCACTTAGATTCCGAGTGACCGGGCGCGGGAGCCATTGTCGTGGAAGTCGGCCTCGAAGCACACTCGGGCGCCGTCGAAGCGGAGGTACGACATCACCTCGACGGACCACTTCTTGCCGACGTGCTCGGAGCCGTAGATCGCCGGGTCCTTGACCGTCGCGCTCATCACGTAGTGCAACGCCAGCCCGCTCTCGTTGCTCCAGAACTCGTCGGGCACGAGTTGGAGGTCGTCCCACTTGGCCAGCCCGGCGGCGAAGAACGCCCGGATCGCCGGCCAGCCCTCGAACGTGCCACTGGCGATGTCGTGGAGCACCGCGTCGGGTGTCATCAGCTCCTGCGGCGCGTCGGGGTCCCCCGAGCTCCACCCGGCGAACAGCTTCCTGGCGACCTCGATCCGCGCGTCCATCAACCAGGACCCTACGCTGCGGCCGTGGAGCCTTCGGTCGCCGGCTTGCTCGATCTCGACGGCCAGGCCGCGCTGGTGACCGGCGCAGCGACCGGGATCGGCGAAGGGATCGCCAGCCTGCTGGCCGCCGCCGGTGCCCACGTGCTGGTCGCCGACATCGACGACGACGGCGCCGCGCGGGTCACCGATGAGCTGCGTTCGCTGGGCCGGCGCGCCGACGCCATCCACCTCGACGTGACGGACGAGCAGTCGGCGCGGCACGCGGTGGCCACGGCGGTCGGCATCGCCGGCGCGCTCGACGTCCTGGTCAACAACGCCGGTAACTACCACGAGGCCGGCAGCATCATCGACCAGACCTACGACTCGTGGCGACGATCGATCGCCGTCAACTACGAGGGCGTGTTCCTGTGCTCGAAGCCGGCCGCCGAGCACATGGTGCACCGCCGCGGCGGCGGAGCGATCGTCAACATCTCGTCGGTCGACGGCATCGTGCCGTGCCTCGGGACGGGCTACGACTCGGCGAAGGGCGCCCTGTTCCAGTTCACGCGCAGCTTGGCAGTCGACCTCGCGCCGTTCGGCATCCGGGTCAACTGCGTGGCGCCGGGCAACGTCCCTGTGGAGACGACCCGCCGAATGAAGGCCGGCGAGCTGCCGCCGCTGTGGGCCGAGCCGTCGGTCGCAACTGGCCTGATGGGGCCGCTGTCGCGGATGCGCTCGGCGAGCATTCCCCTCGGGCGCCGCGGCGAGCCGGAGGAGATCGCCAACGCCGTGCTGTTCCTGGCCAGCCGGGCTGCGTCGTACATCACCGGCCAGACGCTGGTCGTCGACGGCGGCTGGACGCTCGTCTGATCTGGGTCTGAGTCGAGTCCCGAGAGCTGCCCGGCTGCAGCCCGTCTCAAGTAGGAGCGTGCGCCACTAGGCGCACGCTCTTATCACGGGGGTTCCGCCCCCGTGGACCCTAGAAGAGGAGAGTGGCCGCCGTAGGCGGCGACCGCTTGGGGGCAGTCGGGGGGCCTTGCGCCCCGACACTACGGTATCGTCCCGAGATTGCCGGGGGACGTGGGTCTGAACCGCAAGGGGAGCAGATGAGCGACACGACAACTGAACCGCGGGCGCAGCTGGAGCAGTTCTTCAAGCGCCGCAGCGACGATCCCGACACCGTGCGCGTCGTGGATTACCAGCTGATCACCGGGGGCTACAGCCGCCAGATGGCGCGGGTGTGGATCGAGGAGCGCGGGGAGCGCAAGGGCTACATCGTGCGCCAGGACCCGCCGCCCGGGCAGGCGATCATCGACACCGATCGGGCGACGGAGTGGGACGTCCTGACGACGTTGCACAAGTCCGGCAAGATCCCGATGCCCGCTCCGCGGTGGTTCGACCCCGCCGGCGAGGAGCTGGGCAGCCCGGCCATCGTGATCGAGATGTTCGACGGCGAGGCGCTGATCAGTGTCGGTCGCAGGGACCCAAGCCTGCTCCCCTCGTTGGCGCCCCGGTTCGCCACGGTCGGCGGCGCCCTGGCGGCGTTCCCGGTCGAGGAGGCGCCGGCCTGCCTGGAGATGCCGGCGTCGTGGGACGACTACATCGACATGCGGATCCAGTACTGGGTCGACGCCGAGCGCAAGCACGTCGACCGCGACCCGTTCATGCGCCTGATCGGCGCCTATCTCCGTTCCAACCGCCCGCCGCCGGTGCCGCTGGGGCTAGTGCACGGCGACTTCCAGGTCGCCAACGTGCTGATCGGCCCCGACGGCAACGACGTGCTCGTCGACTGGGAGCTGACCCACATTGGCGACCCGCGCGAGGACCTCGGTTGGGCGATGATGGCCAGCGTCACCCAGCCCCCCGACGTCGTGGGCGCCGACGAGAAGGCGTTCTACGACCGCTACCGCGAGATCAGCGGGCTCAGCGAGGAGCAGGTCAACCCCGAGACGACCGACTACTTCCTCCTCCTCGCCTCGGCGACCGTGTTCGTCGCCGTCATCGAGCAGCTCGCAGTCCTCGACAGCGGCGCGGCGACCGGCATCCCGCTGGCCTACATGTCGCCCGCCGTGTCGGGCATGCACGACGTGTTCTACCGCGCCCTGAAGCGGCATCAGGAAGCGACCGGAGGTGGCAAGTGATCTCCCGCCCGACGACCCAGAAGCTGATCGACGCGATCTGCGTCGAGCTCGCCGAGAAGGTCGCGCCGGCCGTGACCGACCCCACGATGCAGGTCCAGCTGGAGATGGCGATCGCCGTGCTGAAGACGGCCGCCGTGCGCAGCGGCAAGGAGCTGGCGTGGATGAGAGAGGAGTCCGACGCCATCGAGCAGACGGCACGCCACCTGCTCGACGCGCTCCCCGACGCCAAGTCGCTGCAGGAGGCGTTGCAGGCCTACACCGACGGGCTGACCAACAGCCTGTACCTCGACGAGGCGCAGCAGGACTATGCCCGCGCCAGCGAGGTGCTGTCGTGCGCCATCGAGGCGGCGTACGAGTCCGGCAACGCCGACCACATCGCCGCCGTGATCCGCCTGATGGATCAGCGCCACGCCAACCAGCAGGCCGTCACCGGCCAATTCATGGCCGCCGGCCGGACGTAGCCTCCCGGCGATCTGGGCGCGCTCGCTGCCAAACACCGTTCTGGGCGCGTTCGCTGCCAGCTGTCGTCAGGATGCGCGCCCAGTTGGCCGCGGGTCCTGCACGCCGCCGCCGTGCTCGAGTTGGCGACGACCGTCGCCCTGCGCTGACCGCCGAGTGTGCAGCTCAGCCCGGTCGCGACACCGCCACCGGCGGTGGGGGCAACGGCTGCCCGCCGGGACCGGCAGCGAAGGTCAGTGGCGACACTGCCTCCTGCTGACCGACACCCGGCTTGGTCCAGTCGCACACACCACCGGGGAACACGGCCTGCATCCGCGTCAGCTGTGAGTTGCTCAACGCGGCGGGCGCATACTCGGCAGGGTCGATTGGCTTGAGCTCGCACTTGAGGACGTTCTCCTGCAGCGACCCGCCGGCGACCTGCCGCGGCGACGCGTGCTTGACCAGCCTCGGGTCGGCGTCGCACTGCGCCATGTCGGTGACCGGGTTCGTGAAGTCCGCGTCACCCGTCAGGTAGCACAGGTCGACCGCCGTGGCCGGCTTGGCTGCGATCACCTCGGCCTGCGTGCGTACCGAGTTGAGCGTCGGCTTCGGTGAGGACGTGTTGAGTTGCGACAACCATGTGTCCATCGTCAGGAACGAGCTCAACGTCACCGCCGCGACCCGCGGCGGCGTGTTGGGCACGAGGCCGGTGCCGTATCGCCAGATGACCTGATTGCCATGGTTTCCGCCGTTGGCCGCATCGATGCGCGCCCGTTCGGAGAACGTGCGCCAGATGTAGTGGATGCCTTGCTCGTCGTAGCCGCGGGAATCGATGATCGGGACCTTGCCGAGGTTCGTCCCGCTCGCCACGATGCCGCCGCGGTATGCGATGTCGAGTGCGGGACGGTCGGCCGTCGAGCGCGTCGGGACGCGGTTCGAATCGGGGTCGAAGCCGCCGATCTTCTCGTTCAGCGTCACGAACTCCTCGGCCGTGATCGCTCCCGACCGCAGCGCGTTCAATCCGTACTGGATGCCGACGTTGTCGTAGGTCTGGCGAGCGCGCACCGTGCCGGCGACGACGCCCGCCGTGGTTCCCCACACCGCGGTGGCGAGATCGGCGTCGCCGCAGCGTGTGCCGTTGGGATTGGCGACCGGGTCGTAGACCAGCGCCGCGGGCAGCAAGCAGTTGTTGCGCGGTGCACCCGCCGGCGCGAGCGCACCGGTGATCTGGTTGACGACGAGGACCGGCACGTAGTTGCCCGGCTTGTTGTTGAAGCCGAAGGCGTTGTTCCACGACTGGCAGCCGACATGGTCGAGGTGGCCGTTGATCGCCGTCTTCTTGGCGTTGATCTGCGCCTGCGTCAACCCACCCATCAGTGCGGTCCACTCCGGCGACACGTAGGCGTTCACGAGCAGCACGCAGTCGAGGACCTCGAGGCCGGTTGTGATCGAGTCGGGGTAGTCGCAGCTCGGCTGGATCCCGTCGAGCAGGCCCGGGAAGATCGACACGACCGTGTTCTGCTGGATCGAGCCGCCCGAGCAGCCGTTACCCATCGTGTAGGCGATCTCGCCATAGGTGTCGACGATGTGCTCCTTCATCATCATCACCGTCTCGGCGACCAGCGTGCGGTTCGAGTTGTACAGCGAATCGGTGATGCTGTTGTCGACGACCATGAAGCCGCGCGACAGCGCCGAGTCGTCAGCCCAGTTCTGCTCGGTGCGGAACTGCAGGCGTGGCTGGCCAGTCGACGCGCCGAACGTGTAGACGACCTTGCCGGTCCACTGCGGCTGCGGATCGAGGGCCGTCCACGGCTGGTTCGGGTTGACGAGCACGGCGATGTCGTAGATGCCTCGGTTCATCGTGCCGCGCTCGACGCGAACGATGTACGGGACTGTTCCCGCTGCCGT
>JBIOUO010000444.1:0-2435 GCA_044867195.1 Ilumatobacteraceae bacterium | reverse complement strand
AGGGACTCGGAGGTCCGCCTGGTGTTCAAGCGGCCGGCGGACACGCTTGCCCAGGTGGGTGCGACCGCCGTGCTCTCGAACGCACAGGACACGGCGGCGGCGAGCTGGCGCATCACGCCGGCCGTCGACGGCACGGACCTCGTGATCCTCGTGCAGGGGGCGGCCGGGCGGACCGTGGACTGGGCGCTCGGCGGCGAGGTCGGCATGTTCGCGCCCGCCGGACTGGAGGCGTAGCACATGCCCTGGACACCTCCTAGTGATCCAGTTACAAGTACCGTGATTACGGTAGCCTACGCCGTCGCCAACCTCCTGACGCAGATCCGCTGGCTGCGGCTGATGACCGGCAACGCCGACCCCCCGAGCTCGGCGTACGTGGTCGTCTCCGACTCGTCGAGCGCGACGACCTGGAAGAAGGTGCCGCTCGACGCGCTCGCCGACGACGCCGTCGACAACCGCGTGCTCGCCCCCGGGGCCGCGCTCGCCAACATCGGCGGGAGCGGGATCACCAACCCGTACCTCGCTGGCGACAGCGTCGACGACCGCGTGCTGGCGCCGAACGCCGCGGTGGCGAACCTCGGGTTCCAGCCGATCAACAAGGCGACGGACACCGGCGTCGGCATGCTGACGTTCGGCTCCGGCCAGCGGATCAACTTCGCGCAGGAGAACGGCAGCAAGATCTTCCTGACGTCCGCCGGCGACTACAGCCTGGGCTGCGCGAGCTCCGTCCTCCAGCTCTCGACGAACCAGTTCGTCGGGCTCCGCAACAACGGCGCGGCCGGCGGCGACTACTCGGCCTCGTTCGACACGCTCAACAACATTCATGCGTTCCACGGGCGGGTGCAGTGCGACACGCTGATGGTCGGCGGCGTCCAGGCGTCGGCGACCCCGGCCGCCGGCCGCATCCCGATGGCCGACGGCTCGGGCAAGCTGGACGCCTGGATCACCGGCGGCGGCGGCTCGGGCGGCGCCTACGTCCCGCACACGCACGGCGGCGACGCGCTGATCCCGGGCACGGTCAACGGCGCGACCGTGAGCGCGGTCCCGGGCGCCGGCCGGATCCCGACCGCGGACGCCGGCGGCAAGCTCGACCCCGGCTGGATACCGGCCGCGGCCGGCGGGTCCGACGTGCCGGTCGGGCTGGTCGCGATGTGGGGCGTCAACAACACGGCGCCGACCGGCTGGGTGCTGGAGACGTCGTTCAACGGCCGCTTCCCGGTCGCGACCGGCGGGACGCTCGGGTTCGCGCTCGGCAACCAGGGCGGGTCGAGCGCGCACGGCCACACGTTCGACAGTCGCCACGCGCACAGCGGCCAGGATCTGAGCGTCTCCGGGAGCACCGGGACGCCGAGCACGACCGGGACCGGCGGCGGGATCGGCGCCTCGTTCGGCGACGGCAGCCACACCCACAACCAGGGCAACCTCGACGTCGGCGGGTCGACGTCCGAGGCCGGCTCGCCGTCGCACAGCATCCCGTCGACGGCGAACAACCACCTGCCGCCGTTCCACGCGATCAACTTCATCCGGAAGACGTGATGCCGCGAGGCGAGGAGCGGGCGCGGTCGGCGCGGGTCTGGGAGGCCGACCTGTCGGAGGGCGGGCGGAAGCTGACGCTCGCGGAGCTGGCGGCGCTCGAAGCCATGCACCACTGCCAGCTGCTCGCGCGGATCGCGACGGCGATCGAGGACATGGGCAAGCACGTCGCGTCGCTCGAAGGGCGATTCGACCGCCTGGAGCAGTTCCTCGGCGCGGCGGACGCGCGCTACCCGCGCGGCGGCCGCGCGCTGCCGGCCCTGCCGCACGTCGGCGATGAGGATGCCACATGACCGACATCGAGGCGTTCATCCGCGAGGCCGCCGCGATGCGCGGGATCAACCCGGACATCGCCGTCCGCGTCTGCAACACCGAGGGCGGCGTGACGGAGCCGGCCAGGCTCGGCGACTTCAGCGGGCCGCCGTGGTACTCGGGGAAAAGCTGGTGGGCGCTCCAGCTCCACTACGGCGGGGCCGGGACGCCGTACGCCGCGTGGGGCGGGTCGGCCGGCATGGGGAACGGCTTCACGACATTGACGGGCTGGCAGCCCGGCGACCCGGCGGCGTGGCGCGATGCGGCTCGATACGGCCTGAACCGCGCCAGGACCGGCGGCTGGGGCGCCTGGTACGGCGCGGCGTCGGTCGGCATCGTCGACTTCATGGGGATCGACCGCCAGCACCCGTGGGACGCCAACGCCGAGCTCTGGGACTACGAGACGGGGGCCGCGCCGTCGCTGCCGAGGGTCGTCTATTCGCCGAGTGAGCCCCCCCACCCTCAAGACAGCGATTTCGACTGCAGCCAGGACTCGACGGAGTGGGCGCTCTGGTCGGTCGGGCGCCGGCCGTCGGACCAGTGGCTCGCGCAGACCATGATCGCCGAGGGCGTCATGAGCGTCAACCTGGGGC
>JBIOUO010000443.1:0-2343 GCA_044867195.1 Ilumatobacteraceae bacterium | reverse complement strand
TACTCACCGTGCTGCACATCGTGGCGCGGGGTGGCTTCGGCTACGGCGACGTCCGGCTCGGCGCCATGCTCGGGTGGTACCTCGCGTGGCAGGGCTTGCGCTACGTCCCTGCCGGGCTGTTCCTGGCCTTCGTGCTCAGCGCCCTCACCGGCGTCGTCCTGATGGCGTTCGGCCGCGCTGGCCGTCGAACGGCCATCCCGTCCGGTCCCTTCCTCGCCATCGGAGCCGTCCTCGCCCTCATCGCCCAACCGCTGGTCGCCGGCGCGTAGCCCTGCTGGGCGTGCACCGTCACGGGTCGCGAGATGGCGGCGACGGGCCGAGCTCGAGGCCGACCGGTCGGGGACCGAGAGGCCCCACCGCGCCGTGCACGACTTGCTGAAGCACGGCTCCGCCCTTGTCGGCGTGACCTTTGCACGAGGTTCGTCACCGACAGCCTCGGCAACGACAACGACGTCGAGGTAGCGTGAACCTGGATCGTGCGGCGTCGACTCCACCGACCGCAGAACACTGGGTCTGGTTGGGCCACGTCTGCGTGGCTCATCACACGTAGGAGACCGTCGATGACGATCGCCCTGCGATCGACACCGGGGAACAGAGCGACCAATGCGCACGATCACCATCACCCGAACGGCGAAGGGAGGCGGGTGTGACGATTGATCGAGACGAGTTCGACCACCTTCAGGCTCAGGTACAGGCGACGATCGAGGTCGTCGCCGCCGAGCTGGTCAAGCTGCGTATCGACATGGACGCCCGCTTCTCCGGGCTGGCCCGCAACGTCGCCAACGTCGGCCACAAAGTTGACCAGCTGCAGGCGTCCACCGCCGAGCGCTTCGACCACATCGACGAGGCACTGGCTGACATCCTGGCCCGTTTGCCAGAGCCTGGGTCATGAGTGCTCGCGCCACGATGATCGTCAGCGTGGCCATCCTGGAGGTCGTCGCGGCGAGGCGCGTTCCTCTGACGCCGCGCGGTCGCTGATTGGGACGACGGCCTCAGCGGACTCGGACTTACCCCGGGCGGCGAGGTCGCCGAGGGCTATTCGATCGCGGGTCTCGGGGGCGGCGACGGCCAGCTGGGCGGCCGACGATCGGGAGGTTCCATGCGGTGAGTCAAACGCGCGTGTATTCGGACTGCAATACACGTACGTCGAGGCGCAGGCGGTCGCCGGCGCGAAATCGTCAACTCTGAGGAAGCCAGCCGCGTCCGGCGGCGGCAGAGTTCACACGACGCCGTACGCGCGACGATCCCAATCGAGGGGCGGCGGAGCGACGGCGAGGCATCCGAAGTCTCCGTTCCAGACTGGCATTCCACCTCCAATGATCTCCACCATCTCCACCATCGTCGTCATCATCGCCCTCACCTGGGTTGGGCTGCTCGCACTGCTCGTGGGCATGTTTCGCGTTGCCACCGGTACGCCGACGCCACAGCCCAGCCCGCTGACCTCCGTCAGCGACGATCGATTGGGAACGGCCGACGCCACGGATCTGGACCGGCGACTGGGCGCGCTATTCGCGACGCCCGCCCAGGCAGCGTGAGGCGCACCGTCAGGCGGTGACATCCTGGCCGCGCCGGCGGCCGATCGCCATCAGCACGATGCCGAGCAGCAGGACCGCGGCGGAGACCAGCGTCATGGTCCTCCCACTACCTGTCGCCGCCATCCCGCTGCCTACACCCGAGGCGTGCCGCGCTGAAAGGCCGGGCTCAGCCCTTCGGGGTGACGATCGTGCAGGTGCCCTGAGCGAGGGCGACGAGGCGATCCTCGTTCTCGATCTCGATGCGCACCACCGCCATCCGCTTCGTCATCGTCACGATCTCACTCGTCGCGACGCACACGCCGGTGGTGACCGGCGCGAGCAGGTTGATCTTGAACTCCGTCGTCGCCGCCCAGTAGCCGGGCGGCATCACCGGGTACATCACCACGCCCAGCACGTGGTCGCACATCGCCGACAGGCACCCGCCGTGCATCGTGCCCATGCCAGTGATGAGGTCCGGCGTCACTTCCATCCGCGCCACCAACCGGCCGGCCGTCAACTCGGTGACGACGACGCCGAGGAAGCCGTCGATCCCTTTCGCCGGCTTGCGGTCGAGGATCCGCCGCACCCACTCCTCGTTGAACGTGTCGAACGTCGGCCGCGTCGTTGCCATCGCGCGTCACCTTGCCACCGGGGAGAACACTGCGTGCACCGGGAGCGGACCCTCCCGCTCCCCCGCCATCCGCGAGATGAGCGACTCGAGGTCGTCGAAGCCGACCACCTCGCGGGGCAGGTCGGCGAACGGCCATCGGCCGCTGGCCAGCGTGTCCAGGGCCGGCCGGTAGGCCGTGACGTCGACACCGAGCGCGCC
>JBIOUO010000442.1:0-23298 GCA_044867195.1 Ilumatobacteraceae bacterium | reverse complement strand
CGGCTGAGGTCCTGACCGGTGCGCGGTCGACCTCGGCCACCGTTCCAACTGACGTCACGGACGCGTCACGCCATCTGGTTGAGACCTCACATCACGGTGGGGTCCAACCGAGAGGAGAACCCCCCATGCTTCGATTCATCCGACGACACCGAACCGCGCTGGCACGACGCGTCCTTCCGGCTGTGGCAGGGCTGGCGGTCACAACGGGCGCCGTCGCGTTCGTCGCCAACCCGGCGTCGGCCGCCGGCCCCGCCTGCAACTACAGCAGCGACTTCAACGCCTGTCTGTGGATCACCGAGACCTCACCCGGCAGCGACGTGTACGACGTGCACATCGGCATCGACGTGGGCATGAGCCAAGCACAGGCTCAGGACCTTCTCGCCCGCGGCGGCGGCTTCTACGCCAAGGCGATGGGCGATGACCCCGTCTACGACAACTTCCTCTTCTACCTCGACCGCGTCTACCAGACGGCGACGCCTCAAGGTCTGAGCGCCGAGTTCCACAAGACCGTCTCGGGCGCCAAGCTCGACGAGGACTGGGAAGGCGGCGACGAGGTGTACGGAACCGTTGGTCTCACCAATCCCGGATGGGGAACCAGGTTCTTCAACACCGGCGAGATCCGCGGCGACTTCTGAGCCGACCCGGTCACCGTTGGCTGGGGTGGGGTGCCGTCACGCCCCACCCCGGCTGCCGGCGTTACGCGCGGTAATGGCGGCCGAGCGGCGGAGTAGCCAGCGAGGCATCAGGCGTGAGGTGCGGGCGCTGATGTCGTAGAGCAGGCCTGGTACCACGATCACCTGCCCTCGCTCGATCCCTCGCAGCCCGGCGTCGACGACGGATTCGACCGACGTGATCGGAAGCCCCATCGCGGTCATGTTGAGGTTGGCTTCGCCGCCGAACTCGGTCGGGGTCGCCCCTGGGCACAGCGCGCTGACCACGACGTTCGTCCCCCGCAGTTCCTCTGAGACCGCCTCGGTGAATGCGGTGATGAAGGCCTTGCCGGCGGTGTAGGTGGCGAGCGTGGCGGTGGGGAAGAACGATGTGAACGACGAGTTGTTGATGATCCCGCCGTGCTGGCGAGGGATCATCTGTTGCAGGGCGGCGTGCATCAGCCGCACCGGGACGACCACATCGACGACCACCTCCTCGGTCTTGCGCTCGATGTCGAGGTCGGCGAAGTTTCCCCGGATGGTGAACCCGGCGTTGTTGACCAGGAGGTCGACTGGTTTGGTGGTCGCCCGCAGCCGGTCCTCCACACGCCCGCGCGCCTCGTCGTCGGCCAGGTCTGCGGTCAGCACCTCGACCTTGACTCCCGAGGCCGCCCGCAGCTCGCGGGCCAGCGCCTCGAGCCGGTCGGTCCGGCGGGCGACGATGACGAGATCGGTCTTGCGGGCCGCCAGCTTGCGAGCGAAGCCTTCGCCGATCCCGCTCGAGGCGCCGGTGATCAATGCGCGTTCGAACTTCCGAGCCATGGCCGCCAACGTACTGCGGGCGACCCGATCGTCGGAGCCGACCGTCCGACCACGGCGCCACTGTCGAGCTGGTCGCCCGCGCCGCCACCTTGCCGGACCGATCGCAGCGGGGTGCTGAGGTCAGCCGGTCCGCAGCCCGGCAAGGGGGCGGCCGGCGGCGTCCGTGCCGAGGAGCAGGGCCACGGTTGCTCGGTTGAGTGGACGGTCGAGCGGCGGTGGGTCCGGCATCGGGAGTACCTGTGCGGTCGGGATCTGCGCGGCGAGCAGGTGAGCGACGCCGAGCGCTGCGGGGTCTGACTCGAGGTAGTAGATGATGGATCGCTCGATTCGCGGCCCGGTGGAGTTGGCCACCGGCGCCGTGGTGTAGCCATCGGCCGCGAGGGCTGCGGTCATCGCCGTCGCCGAGCCGCCCACCCCGCTGGCGTTGGCCACGACGACGATCGCATCGGACTTGGACGCGGCCGGCGCGACGGTCGTCGTGGTGGTCGATGTCGTGGTCGCGGCGGTCGTCGTGCTCGGCGAGACGCTGGTCGTCGATGCCTGCGTCGCGGTGAGCGTCGTCGTCGCCGCGTCGCCGATCTCCTCCTCGGAGCCGGCCGTGGAGTCGGTGACCGACCGCAGGATGAGGAACCCGGCGACGACAGCGACCGCTGCTGCGGTGAGCACGATGATGGTGGCCACCGGCGCGCGGCTCTCACCGACCCGCGGCGGACGCCGGACGTGGTGTTGTCCGTGACCCGGACCAGGTTGGTCCGTCACGTGCCGGCGCGGGGCTCGAGTCGAGCGCAGAAGGGGAGCGTTCGGTTCATCGTCCGTTCCATCTCACCACAGCGCCTTCGCTGGTCAGCGGCGCGCCGTGAGCACGAGGGTGCCGTCGGGCTGCACATCGACGGCTAGTCCGGCTGGGTTGCTCCCCAACGGGACGTTCGGCCCTGGTGCTGCTCCGCTCGCAGACGGACTGTCGAAGCTGCCGTACGGCTACTGAGCGGGTTGACCGTGGGGCCAGTCAGACCCCCGCTGGGCTGGCCGCCCAGCGGGACGAGGTGCCCGGCGATGGCACGAGAAGGGAGCGCATCGATGGAGAGCTTCAGCATCGAGACGGGCGGTGCCCGATGCCAACGATGAAGGAAGCAGCAGCCGAGTTCTTGGCAACTAAGCGGATCGCCGTCACCGGCGTCTCGCGAACGGCACAGGGGCATGGCTCCAACACCGTGTACAAGCGCCTACGCGACCGCGGCTACGAGGTGTTCGCGGTGAACCCCAACGCCGACCAGGTCGAGGGTGCCACCAGCTATCACGACTTGAAGAGCATCCCCGGCGGTGTGGACGCCGTCGTGATCGCCACCGCGCCGAGCAGGGCCGAGACCACGGTGCAGGAGTGCGTCGAGCTCGGCATCAAGCAGGTGTGGATGCACCGGTCGTTTGGCGCGGGCAGCGTCAGCGAGACGGCGGCGGCCTACGGACGCGAGCACGGCATCACGGTGATTGATGGTGGGTGCCCGCTGATGTTCGATCCCACCGCCGACTTCGGCCACAAGGTCATGCGCGTGATGTTCAGGCGTCGCGTCCCGAAGTCCGTCTGAGGTCAGGCGGACGCCGCCCAGGGCGTTGTGGCAGGCTTGCAGCTGACTGGGGAGGTGTGACGTGGCGGAACTGCGGGCGTTCGGCCGCCAGCCGGCTCGTGCCGGCGCGCAGGACCCCGGCGTCGTGGTCGCCGATCCCGAGCGGTCCGGTGCCGCGGTGCCGGTCGCAGGCGACGTGTCCAGCCGTCCTGGTCGCCGCGCGCCGCGGCGGCGTCCGTCCGGTGCGCCGCCACCGTTGCCGCGTCACTTGCGCAAGACGGGGATCGGGTGGCTTGTCGCCGCGGCAGTCGCCGTGACGATCACCGTGCTGATCTTCGGCGACGGGGTCCGGGGGGCGGCGATCCCCGCGATTGCCATCGACGACGCGATCGTGCAGTGGATGAGCGACGTCGACCTGCCTGGCATCGACGGCGTTGCCCGCGGCGTCAACTACGTCGCCTCGTGGTGGGCGCTCGAGATCGGGAACTGGGTGCTCATCGGGGCGATCATCGCCTTCCGGCGTTGGCGCCTGCTGGTGATCGCCGTGGTCGCGTCGCAGGTCGCGCTGTCGGTGAACAAGTACGTCTACAACGAGACCACACAACCCCGACCGTTCGGCGTTCCCTTGCGCGCGAGCTGGGGTGGATGGTCGATGCCGTCGATCCAGATGCTCGCGATCACCGGGTTTCTGATCATCGCCCTCTACGCGCTGGTGCCCGAGGGCCACCTCCGCAATCGGCTGAAGTGGGTCGCCTGGGGCATCCTGATCGTCGTCGCCCTGGCCCGGCTCCATCTCGGCATCGACTCGCCGAGCGGGATGCTCATCGCCGTGCTGATCTCCGTCAGCGTGGGCGTGGCCGGCTTCCGACTGTTCGCTCCGAGCGAGGTGTTCCCAGTGACATATCGCCGCGGACGCAGCGCGCATCTCGACGTCGGCGGCGCTCGCGGCGCGGCCATCCGCCGGGCGGTCGAGGACCAGCTCTGCCTCAGGGTGACGGACGTGCGACCGGTGGGGTTGAGCGGGTCAGCCGGGTCGACGCCGTTGCGCCTGACGGTTGACGGCGCAGCGTCGCCCTATCTGTTCGGCAAGCTGTACTCCCGCACCCACTTGCGCTCGGACCGCTGGTACAAGCTCGGCCGCGAGCTGCTCTACGGACGGTTGGAGGACGAGAAGCCGTTCAACACCGTGCGCCGCCTGGTCCAGCAGGAGGACTACGCACTGCGCGTCTTCCGCGACGCCGGTGTGCCCGGCCCCCGGTCCTACGGCTTCGTCGAGCTGACGCCGGAACGTGAGTACATGCTGGTGACCGAGTTCCTCGACGACGCGGTCGAGCTCGGCGACGCCGACGTCGACGACGCGGTGATCGACGAGGCGCTCCATGTCGTGCGGCTGCTGTGGGACTCCGGCATCGCCCACCGCGACATCAAGCCCGCCAACCTGATGGTGCGCGACGGGCACATCCGGCTCATCGACGTCGCCTTCGCCGAGCTGCGACCGACGCCTTGGCGCCAGGCGGTCGATCTGGCCAACATGATGCTCTGCCTCGCATTACGCAGCAGCGCCGAGAAGGTCTACGAGCGCGCGCTCCTGCAGTTCAGCGTCGCCGAGATCACCGAGGCATTCGCCGCTGCACGTGGGCTGGCGCTGCCATCCCAGCTGCGGCGAGCGCTGAAGTCGGACGCACGCGACATCCACGGCGAGTTCCTCGGGCTGCTGCCCGAGCGACCCCGCCCGATCAGGGTCCAACGCTGGTCGCTACGGCGCGTGGCGATCACGCTCGGCGCGCTGGCCCTCGTCGTCGTGCTGGCAGTCAGCACGGCGATGCGCTTCGTGTCCAACGACAACGCCCGAACCCCCGTTCGCGTCGTCGCCCGCTGCGACCAGATGGAGCAGATGTGGCTGCAGGCCCAAGCGGTGCCCACCGCCCAGCTCGTCCCTTGCGTCAACCCGCTGCCGGTCGGTTGGTCGTTCCGGTCGCTCACCGTGAACAACGGGCGATCGACGATGACCCTCGACCACGACCGCGCCGGAGCCAAGGCGCTCGGTCTGCGCTTCGCCGAGTCGTGTGACCTCGACGGCACGATCGAAGTCGCTGGCGACGTGGCCGGCGCCCGCCGCTTCGAACGTGCCCCGGCCGACGGGGCCGACACCATCCTCACGTGGTACGAGGTGTTCCCGGGCGGATGCGCGACCGTGCAGTTGAGTTCGGGGAACGCGACGCCCGCAGTGGTCGACGAAGTGACCGCGCAAGCAGATCAGGTGATCGGTTTCGTCACACGTGCCGACCTGGCCGGCGCGCTCGACGAGCGTTCGGACGGACGCCTCCAACTCGACCCGTCGTGACCGGGCGCCCGCGCCCGGAGCGTCAGTTCTGGGCGCGTCGGCTGCCAACCGGTCGATCTGGGCGCGCGTCCTGACAACAGCTGGCAGCGATCGCGCCCAGATCGCCGGATGACGGGCTTCACCGCCCGCTGAACTCGGCGTCGCGCTTCTCCATGAACGCGGCGACGCCTTCCCGGAAGTCGGCCGTGCCGAGCAGCGGGAGCAGCTGCAGGAACACGTGGTGCACGTGCTGCTCGAACGTCTCGGTCTCGGCCGCCCGCATCATCCGCTTGATCGCCCGGACGGCGAGCGGGGCGTTGGCCGCGATCTCAGCCGCCACAGCTGCGGTGAACGTGGCGAACTCGTCGTCGGCGACGGCGTGGTTGACGATGCCCAGCTCGGCCGCTTCCGCCGCCGTCAGCGTGCGGCCACGAAACGCCAGCTCGGCGGCCCTGGCGTAGCCGAGGATGCGCGGCAGGAGCCAGGTCCCGCCGCTCTCGGGCAGGATGCCCCGCTTGGCGAAGCCCGGGTTGAGCTTGGCCGACGCCGTCGCGATGCGCAGGTCGCAGCCGAGCGCGAGATCGAACCCATAGCCGGCAGCGCCACCGTTGAGCGCGGCAATGGTCGGTGTGTCGAGGCCGTGGAGCACGATCGGCGGGGCGTCGCGCAGGTCCAGCTCGCCGGCCCCCGCTGACGGTGAGCCGAGGTTGCCGAGCCCGCCCGACGAGGTCTGCATCTGGGCGGCGAGGTCGAGGCCGGCGCAGAATGCCCGGCCGGCGCCGGTCAGCACGATGCAGCGCACCTCCGGATCGCGGTCGGCCTCGAGCAGCCGCCGGGAGATCGCCGCGAGCATCGGGCCCGAGATGGTGTTCATCCGCTGCGGGGCGTCGAGCGTGATCGTGGCGACGTGTCCGGCTACGTGGTAGCGGACCTCGTCGGCAACCGTGTCGACCACCGGTTCGGTGTCCAGCGCCATCGGGCCAACGTACAGCGCGGTCAGGCTCCGCGTCCGCGGGCGGGCGAGCGGCAACGGAGGGACCATCGGCCCTGGCACGCGACCGAGATGGGGGCGACCCTCGGGGTAGAGGGCTGGCTGGGTCCCGTCGCAAGGAGGTTGGCCGTGGGCGACTCGATCGTGTCCTGTCGGGGGTTGCAGCGCACGTTCCGCAGCGGCGCTCGCGAGACGAACGCCGTGCGCGGCGTCGACCTCGACGTCTCGCCGGGGGAGTGGGTCGCCATCATGGGCCCGAGCGGCTGCGGGAAGTCGAGCCTCCTGCACCTGCTCGGCGGCCTGGACACGCCCGACGCGGGCACGGTGATCGTCGACGGCGAGAGCGTCGGCGAGCTGAGCGAGACCCGGCGGGCGCTCCTGCGGCGAACCCGCATCGGGTACGTGTTCCAGTTCTTCAACCTCGTCCAGGACTTCACGGTTGCCGAGAACATCGAGTTGCCGATGCTGCTGGCCGGCGCCGCACGGGGCGCGGCTCGGCGCCGCCGCGACGAGCTGCTGCACGCGGTGGGCGTGCCTGACATCGCCGACGCATCGCCGTCGCAGCTGTCCGGCGGGCAGCAGCAACGGGTCGCCATTGCCCGTGCGCTCGCCAACCGACCCGGCGTCATCCTGGCCGACGAGCCGACCGGCAACCTCGACACCGAGTCGGCCCGTCAGGTGCTCGCGCTGCTCCGGCACCAGCACGAGGCCGGCCAGACAATCGTCATGGTGACCCACGACGCGAGGGTGGCCGCTGTCGCCGATCGCCTGTTGGTGATGGAGGACGGCCGCATCACCACGTCGAGCACCGCCGCCGAAGCCGATGTGTCCGCGTTCGCAGACCTCACCGTGGTGGGGACGCAGTGAGACCGACCGCGCTCGCCCGCCTCATGCTGGCCGAGCTGCGGGGCCGGCGGCTGCGGGCGATGTCGCTGTTCGTCGTGGTGATCGCGCTGGCGTCGGCGGCGCTGGTCGCCGGGTTCGAGGGCCAGACCAAGGCGAGCGACCGCTGGGACGCGGCGTTCACCGAGGCCAACGGCGCCCACGTCACCATCGACGGCGACCCCGCGGTGATCGCCGAGGTGGCGCGCCTGCCGGAGGTGGCCGCCGCCACCCACACCTACCGGCGTTCGGCAGGAGGGCTCGACGTCCTCCGTGACGGGAGACTGCTCGCCACTGCGTTCGTGCGTGAGATGCCAGGCGACGACCTGTCCGCCATCGCCCGGCCCCTGCTCCGCGACGGTCGCTGGGTGGGACCTGGCGCCGACGACGAGGTGGTGCTGGACAGGGCCTTCGGACTCGACGAGGGCATCGACGTTGGCGACCGGATCGCCTTGGCGACTCCCGACGGCCGCGTCGACTACACCGTCGTGGGCCGGGCGATCGACCTGGTCGACTGCTTCTACCCGAACTGCGAGCCGGTGACGGCGTGGCTCGATCCGGCAGGATATCAACGGCTGGCGATCGACAGCACGGAGATGGCGTTCCTCCGCTTGCACGATCCCGGCGCCGACGACCAGTTCATCGCCAAGCTCACCGATTACGCCGTTGGTACCCAAGGCTGGATCGACACGCGAGACGACACGCTGACCGTCTACAAGATCTTCGGTTCGTTCCTCGGCGCGTTCGGCGTGTTCGTGATGATCGCCGCCGCCGTCGTCGTGGCCGGGTCGATGGCCACTCGTGTCGTGGCCCGCCGGCGCGACATCGGGCTGTTGAAGGCGATCGGGACGACGCCGCGGCAGGTGGCAGGCTCGATCGTGCTGGCCCACATGCTGGCGGCCGCCGTCGGGGTGACTGCGGGCTGGGTGCTCGGTGGCCTCCTCGCGCCGGCGATCGAGGTCGATCTCGGCAAGGTCTTGGGCACTGGCGGCGCGTCATTCTCGGCGCGCTCCCTGCTCGTGGCGCTGGTCGTCGTGGAGTTGATCGTCGTCGTCGCCACCGTGCTGCCGGCATGGGGCGCCGGCCGGTCGCCGACGACCGCGGCACTCGCCCCCGTCAGTACGCATGCCGCCCGTGGACGACTGCTCGGGCGGGCCACGGCTCGTCTGGGCATGGGGCCAGTCGGGGTCGCCGGTGTGCGCGATGCCTTCGGCCGACCGACCCGCAGCGCGCTCACTGCAGTAGCCCTCGCTCTCGCCCTCATCGCCGCCCTGACCACGATCGGAACCCAGCGCACCGTCGATCGCATCTTCTCCAACGGAACGCTGGTCGGCGATCCCGAGGAGCTGCGGGTCTATCCCACCGGCGAGGGGTCCGACGCCATCGCCGGCGTTCTCGACCGCCAGCCGGGCGTGACCTCGTGGTTCACGGAGACTCCGCAGGATCTCGTGCTCGACGACGAGACGTTCCTCGGGATCGCGATCGGCGGCGACGTCCAGCGCGCCGGTTTCGACGTACGCCAAGGACGCATGCTCGCGGGTCCAGGCGAGGCGGTCGCCGGCTGGGGCCTCCTCAACCGGTTCGGCATCGAGGTCGGCGATCAGATCACGGTGACGGCCAACGGCACGCCGGTCCCCCTGACGATCGTCGGCTGGTACCGCGAGTCCGAGGACACGGGCGAGATCCTGCGGATCTCACAGGCCGACCTCCAGCGCGTCCGGCCCGGCGCCGAACCGGAGTGGGCGAGCGTGAACCTCGCCGGCGGCTACGCGCCGGCAACGGTGGCCGCATCGCTGGCGAGCGAGCTCGGCGCCGCCGCTCGTGTGCAGGTGCAGACCGTCGAGGGCAGCGACGAGATCGACGCCTTCCGCCTCGCGTTCCTGCTCGTCTCCGCGCTCGTCGTGATCGTGGCCCTGGCCAACCTCGCGTCGACGATGCTGCTCGCCGTCCGCGAGCGCACACACGACCTTGGCGTGCTGCGGGCCGTGGGTGTCACCCCTGGTCAGGTGTCGGCAATGGTCGCCGCAGGCGCGGCCGCGCTCGCCGTGGTGGCGGCTGTGATCGCCATCCCGCTCGGATGGGTGGTGAGCAACGCCGTCACCGAGGTCGTCGGTGCGGCGACCGGCATCGGCCCCGGCCTCGGTGCCGGCCCCGGCGTCGTGAGCGCGATCGTTCTCGCCCTGATGGCGGTCGTCATCGCTGCGGTGCTTGGCACACTTGCCGCTCGACGGGCAGCACGGGCGGAGGTGTCAGAGCTCGTCCGCTACGAGTGAGCGCTCAGGCGCCAGGGTCTGGGATCCGCGGGTCGTGTCAGCGGTTTCTGGGCGCGATGTCTGCCAACGCGCGTTCTGGGCGCGTTCTGTGTCAGCTGTCGTCGGAATCTGCGCCCGGTTCGGAGCACGGGCAGTCTCGACCGGCGTCCATCCGCTGAGGTCGCTGACTCGATGGTGGTCAGTCGGCTCGGAACAGCGCGGCGAGCGTCGCGGTGCGCTGCGCCTGGTACGTACAGCCGGCCGCGGTGAACCGCCGGGCGACTCCGTCGAGCAGCTCGAGACGCCGCTCGTGCAGCGCTCTGGCACGCTCGACGATGGTGGAGACGATCTCGTTGCCATACGTCGACTGCGCCGCCTGCTGCAACCGCTCCCCGGCGTCGGGCCGGGCCGCGAGCACGCTCGCTTCGGCCCACGCCCCGGTGTACCACGGCAACCAGACCTTGTCGTTGGGGTTGGCGGCGGGCACGCGGGACTCGGCTGAGCCGCCGAGCAGGTCGCTGGCCACCTGCGCCTCACCATGGTGAAGGGCGACCAAGGCGTCGAGCGTGACCCGCCACAGGCTTGCCGCCGGCTCGAACCGCTCGGGCGATGGGAGCAGGGCGCGCGTGATCTCGGCCCATCGCTCGCGGGCGTCGGCATCGCCGAGCATCCCGTGCACCATCGCCGCGGCGTACGCACCGACGGCCAGGTTCCCCGCGACCGGCCGGCCGGCTCGCCGCCAGTCACGCTCGAACAGGTCTGCGTACGACGTGACGGTGGTGAAGTCACCGGCGAACGCGTCGACCAGCATGCGCCGGCCGAGGCCGATGTGGCGTTGCTCCCGGAAGTACGGCAGCGACGCGATCGCGTCGGCGTACGAGCGAGCCTCAGCCAGCTTGCCGATGGCCAGCTTGACACGGCAGGCCATCTGCAGCATGTCGTAGTGCGCGAAGCCGCTGCGCGGCTCGATCGGCACGTGCTCGATCGCGGCCAGCCGGCGGTCGATCACCGCGTCCGCCGCGTCGAGGTGACCAGCGGCGATCTCGAGTGCCATGAGCTGGTCCAACGCCTCGTCGAGAAGTAGCGGGTCGTCGACGTTGGCTGCGAGGCGGACCGCCCGTTCGGTGTGCTCCCGGGCGCGCGCGGTCGCGCCCGGGGTCCAGCCGGCGGCGACGGCGATCGCCGCCTGCGCCCGGCCCACCCCCACGGCCAGTGCACGGGCCCGGGCGAGCTGCGCATCGACGGATGCGATGTCGATCGGGCGACGGAGGATCCCGCTGGCCCGGAACTGCAGGCCGGCTGCGCTGGCGAGATCGTGCGCCGCGTCGTCGGCCGCGCCGGCGGCCAGCGCGATCTCGGCCGACTCGACGAGCAGGTCGACGGTGTCACCTCCGACGTTGCGCGACGAGGCTGCACCGGCAGCGAGGCGCAGCCAGCGACATCGCTCGTCGGGCGCGCCAGCGAGCGCGGCCGCTTCCTCGTAACGTCGCTGCGCCTCGCCGGGATGACCGCGCTGGAACAGGACGTCAGCGAGCAGCCCGGCCAGGCTGATCGCCACGCCGGTCGACGTCGTGTGCCGCTCGGTGCGCGCCAGCGCGGCCCGGGCGTCGTCGAGCACGCGGTCGACCTCGTCACACCACCGCTCGTCGCCCGGCGCCCGCCGGCGCAGGTCGTCGAGACGCTGGCGGCACCAGTCGAGGTGCGCGGCGTGCAGGAGCTCGGCTTCCCCCGTCGACTCGGCGGCGTCGACCGCGTACTGGCGGATCGTCTCCAGGATGCGATAGCGCGCGGGTGCGCCTGCTTCGAGCTCGGCCAGGTTCCAGTCGACCAAGCTCGCCAGCGCGTCGAGAACGGCTGGTGGCGGCTGACCGGCCACCGCAGCGACGGCTCCGGGATCGGAAGGAGCGGCGAACGTGGCGGCGGCCCGCAACACCGCTTGCTCGTGGGGCGCGAGCAACTCGTAGCTCCAGTCGATCGCCGCGCGGAGGGAGCGGTGCCGGTCGTGTGCGCGCGCCCCGATGTCGAGGATGTCCAGGCGGGAGCCCAGCGCACCCGAGAGCCCCTCGAGCCCGAGACTCGGCACCCGTGCTGCCGCCAACTCGATTCCGAGCGCCATGCCCTCGAGCCCGGCGCAGATCTCCCCGATCATCGCCAGGTCGCTCGCGCAACTCGGTGCGTCGGCGCCGGCGGCGACCATCCGCTCGATGAACAAGGCCGCCGCATCGGTCACGCCGCTGTCGGACGCGAGAGACAGGCCGGGCACGGCGACCACGTGCTCGAACGGGAGCATCAACCGCAGCCGGCTGGTCGCCAGAACGTGCAATGACGGGCAGGCGCCGAGCAGCCGCTCGACCCATATCCGGGCGGCGTCCTGGACGTGCTCGCAGTTGTCGATGAGCAGAAGACAGGGCCGATCGGCGAGCGAGGCGACAAGGGCCTCGTGGCGCGCGCCGGATGTCTCGGGCACATCGGCGGCTTCGGCGATGGCGACGAAGACCATGTCCGGGCGCGTCACCTTGACCAGGTCGACGAACACCGCGCCCTGCTCGAACTCGTCGAACACGTCTGCGGCGGCGGCGAGCGCCAACCGGGTCTTGCCAACCCCGCCAGGCCCGGTCGCCGTGACCAGTCGGTGGGCGCGAACGGCGGTCGCGAGGCGGGTCCGTTCCGCGGAGCGGCCAACGAACGTCGTCAACGGAATCGGCAACGGCGACCGGCGGCGGTCGCTCGCTGCGGTCGCCAGCTCCGGCTGGCGGGCGAGCGCCCTGCGGTCAGGGGCACCCAGCTTGCGCAGGAGCGACGACACGTGCGTCTCCACCGTGCGGACGGACACGAACAGGCGCTCGGCGATCTCCACGTTGGTCAGCCACTCGCGCACGAGGGCGAGGACCTCGGCTTCTCGCGGCGTCAGAGCGCTCCCCGGCATCGTCGCCTGTGACGAGGGCACGGGCCTGAGTCTGTCAGCCGCGCCGCGCCGGCCGCCGCGCCGCCGTGCATCTGGGTGGCCGTGGTCTCAATCCAGAAGCCGCGGTGCCGGCGAGGCCGGGGTGCGTGCGGCGGGGTCGACTCCGATCGGTGCCGGCCGCGGGCGTCGGGCTACGTTCCGACGGGACACGTCGCACCGCAGTTCGAGGAGCACGCCCTATGCCCATGATGACCGGCGAGGACTATCGCACGTCGCTTCTGGACGGGCGCCGCTGCTACATCGACGGCGAGCGGATCGAGGACCCGTCCAGCCACCGCCTGCTGTCGCGTGCGGTCGATTCGGTGGCCGCGACCTACGACCGCTTCTACGACCCGGACCCGGCGGCGTTCCACCCGATGTACCTGATCCCGAAGTCGCAGGAGGACATGGAGCTGCGCCTCAAGGCGATGGGCAAGAGCGACATCACCGCCGGCACGACGGCGGCGTGCATGGCGCTGGCCGAGGTGGCACCGGCGCTGGGCAAGCTGAACTCCGACTACCGGGAGCGGATCTACCAGTTCGTCGACGAGTGCAAGGCCGCCGACGTTCGCTGCTCCGAGGCGATCACCGACGCCAAAGGCCACCGCCGGCGCCGACCGTCGAAGCAGGACGACCCCGACTTCTACGTCCGAGTCGTCGACCGCCAGTCCGACGGGGTGATCATCTCGGGCTGCAAGATGCACATCACCGGGGCGCCGATCGTCCACGAGCAGGTCGTCCTGCCGACCAAGGCGATGAAACCGGGCGAGGAGGACTACGCCATCGCCTGCTCGGTCCCCACCAACGCCGAGGGCGTGACGATCGTCAACACCACGAACGCGCCGCGCGTCCTCGGTGACGACGTGCGCCATTACCCGATCAGCGCTCGGTCGAACATGCCGGAGGGCTTCGTCATCTTCGACAAGGTGTTCGTGCCCAACGAGCGGGTGTTCCTCGACGGCGAGACGTCGCACGCGGCCACGCTCGCCCATGCACTCGGGCTGTGGGAGCGCTCCAACGCCGTCGCCTACAGCGGCCACAGCGCCGACCGCCTGGTCGGGCTGGCGGCCCTGCTGGCCGAGATGGACGGCGCCGCCGACCGCCCCGACATCCGCGACCTGCTGTCGGAGATGGCGATCTTCGCCACGATGTGCCGGGCCGGATGGGAGGCGGCGATGAAGAACGCCGTCGTCAACGAGGACGGCACGCTGTCGCCGGCGTCGATCTACATCAGCGCGTCGAAGTACTACAACGCCGAGCTGCACGGCAAGATGATCGACATCCTCCACGACATCGCCGGTGCGCTGCTCGTCACGGCACCGACGATCGCCGACTTGGAAGACGACCAGATCGGCGCCGACGTGCGCGAGCATCTCGTCGGCGCCGGCGGCCAGAGCGCCGAGGAGCGGCTGAAGCTGCTGCACTACGTGCGCGACCTGACGGCCGACACGTTCGGTGGCTGGATCGCCGTGACCGAGTCGCTGGCGGGGGGCGGGCAGTACGCCCAGCGCCTGGTCACCCTGCGCCACTACGACCTCAACGAGGCGAAGCGACTCGCCCGGCGCGCCGCCGGGATCGGGGACGACGAGCCCGAGCCGGCCGCCGTGCCCGCGGCCGCCCTGGTCTGAGGAGGACCGGATGATCTCCGCCGAGGACTACCGCTCGTCCCTGCGCGACTCGCGCGCCGTCTGGCTCGAGGGCCGGCGGATCGACGACGTGACTGCCCACCCCGTGTTGCGCATGGCGGTCGACTGGGTGGCGTCGACGTACTCACGGTTCGAGGGGCGACCCAACCCGATGTACCGGGTGCCTCGCACGACCGACGAGCTGAGCGAGCAGATGGAGCTGCTGCTGACATCCGACCGCACGGCGGCAACGACCGCCGGCTCGATGGCCTTGGCGACCGTCGCCGAGCAGCTCGCGGCGATGGACCCCGCGTATGGCTCCCGGTTGCGCGACTTCGCGGCCTCCTGCCGGGAGCGCGATGTGAGGGTCGCGGCCGCCGTCGAGGACACCGCCAAGCCGGTGCGGATCCTCACCAGCCGCGAGGACGGCATCGTCATCGAAGGCGGCAAGCAGCATGTCGTCGGCGCGCCCGTCGTCCATGAGCTGCTGATCGTCCCGGCACGGGCCGTCGCTGACGATCGCGGTGAGCTCGCCGTCGCCTGCGCCGTGCCCGTCGACAGTCCCGGCGTGCGGATGATCGCCAACACGGCGGCGCCGCGTGCCGAGGACGACCGCAGCTACCCGGTCAGTCGCAGCCACGCCGTCGTCGAAGCCGTCGTCGTGTTCGACGAGGTCTTCGTGCCGTGGGCGCGGGTGTTCCTCGCCGGCCAGGTCGAGCCGTCCGGCACGCTCGCCGGGACGCTCAGCGTGTGGGAGCGCGCCCGCGCCGTCGCCGATCAGGCCGACCGGGCCGAGCTGATCATGGGGTTGGCCCAGACGATCTCCGACATGAACGGGATCACGGGAGTGTCCCACGTGCGCGACAAGCTGTCGTCGATCGCCGTGTGGGCCAAGATGTGCCGGGCCGGGTGGGAGGCTGCGCTCGCCCACGCCTCCGTCAACGCGGGCGGGATGGTGTGCCCCGACGACTCGTACCTCTACGCCGCCAAGGCCTACGGCGGTCACCTGTACAGCGAGATGACGCATCGCCTGCACGACGTCGCCGGCGGCCTGGTGATCACCGCCCCGGCCGTTGCCGATCTCGACAATCCCGACACCCGCGACTACGTGCGCAAGTACATGCGCACGATGGAGGGGGTCAGCGGCGAGGACCGGTTGCGCATCTTCCACGTCATTCGCGACCTCACGGCCGACACCTACGGAGGTTGGGACAAGGTCACCAACCAGGTCATCGGCGGCGGCATGCACCACCAGCGGATGGCCACGCTCGACGCCTTCGATCTCCAGACCGTGTGCACGAGGGCGAGAGAGGCGGCCGGCATCTAGCGAACTGGGAGTCGACGGTCTCGATTTCGAGACCCGGACGCCCCAGAAACCGGAATGAGACCACGGCCACCCAGTTGGTCACGCCGGCGCGACGGTTGCGCGGCGGAGTGTGTCGAAGAACGCCGTCGCGCTGTCCGCCCATCGCGGCAGGGCGGCGCCCCGCTGCCGGGCGCCGGCAGCGAGTCGCGACCGCAACCGCTCGTCGGCGGCCAGCGCACCCAGCGCCTTCGTGAGTGCGGCGCGGTCACCCATCGGCACGAGCAGGGCCTCGACACCGTCCGTTGCCAGGCGCTCGGCGTGCGGGCCACGCCAGGTGACGAACGGCACTCCCGCGGCCAGCGCCTCGGCGAGCACCGTGCCGTACGTCTCCTGGCGGCTGAGCAGCGTGCACACGTCGGCCCCGGCGAGCAGGTCGGCCACCTCCTGGCGGTCGAGTGTTCCGTGGACCACGACCCGCCCGGCCAGATCGTGCCGCTCGAGGCGGGCGCGGATGGCCGCCGTGTGACGCTGGTCGACGTCGTCACGGCCGGCGAGGTGGACCGTGACGTCGCCGGCGGGGAGGGCGGCGACGGCCTCGAGCAGATCCAAGACGCCCTTGTTCGGATACCAGTTGGCCACGCACACGATCGCCATTCGGCGGCCCTGCCGCAGGTCGGCGACCCGCCGGGCGGGCGGCAGATCACAGCCCGGCTCGACCACGACCACGCGGCAGCCCCGGACGCCGTGGTTGCGGACCAGCTCGCCGGCCAGCGCTCGTCCGGCCACGATCACGGCGTCGGCGCGGCGGTAGACGAGCCAGTCGAACCGGCCCTGCACCAGCCTGCCGATCGCGCCCGTGCCGATCCCGCCGGGTGGCTGGTGGACGAGGGCGACGAGCGGCGGGACCCGCCGGCGCCGGCGCCGGAGCACGGCAGGCGCCAACCGCCACGCGGTGATGCTGTCGACGACGACCACATCGGCGTCGACCGGAGCGCTTGCCCACAGCGAGGCCTGAGCGAACTCAAGGCTCGCATCGTTGCGATGGGCCTCTTCGGCCATCCGTCGCTGGTAGGCGAAGCCGCCGGTCATCGCCGCCGGGGAGCCTCGCGTCAGCAGGAGGACCCGCAGCATCGTCCCCGCGGCGTCAGTCGAGCCGGTCGGAGAACCCGCCGAACGCGACCGGGTTCTCGTAGACCCGCACCGACAGCACGTCGGCGCCCGTGCCGCGCAGCTCGGCGGCGATGGCCTCGTGAGCCCACTTGGCGAACACCTCGACCGTGACGGCCTCGGCGTCGGGGGGACGGATGACGTCCAGGTTCTGGTCGCGGACGGTGGCGTCGATCTGCCCCAGCACTGCGTCGAGGACGTCGAGATCGCACACCATGCCCCGGTCGTCGAGCTTCTCCCGCTCCACGACGACCTCCAGCCGGTACTGGTGCTCGTGCAGCTCACCCTCCGGCCCCGGCTGTCCCGGCATGATGTGCAGGGCAGGGAACTCGACTGCGGTGCCGACCTGGAACATGGCGCTACTTGTACCCCAGCGCGGCGTGGATCAGTCCGGGCAGCCCCTGGTCGATCGCCCGGTATGCCGTGGCCGCGTCGTCGAACGGGAACGTGTGCGTCGCCAGCGCGTCGAGCGGCAACGTCGCCAGCAGCTCGGCGGCGGTGCCGAGCCGTCTGGTCCCGTCCCACCGGCTCGACAGATGTGCCGGGATCGTCGACACCTGGGTGCTGCGGATCGTCAACCGGCGGCGGTGGAACCGCCCTCCGAGCTCCAGCACGGCCGGACGGGTGCCGTACCAGGACGCGACGAGCAGCGTGCCTTCGTGGGCCAGCAGGTCGAGGGCGCCGGGCAGCGCCTCCGGGACGCCCGACGCCTCGATGACGAGGCCGACGCCCTCGGGATGGCCCGAGTCGGCCACCGCGCCAGCCGCCCGATCCGGCGCCACGGCTGTCGCGCCCAGCGCCTCCGCCAGGTCGCGCCGCCACGATCGCGGCTCGACGGTCAGCACCCGCGCGCCGCCGCGCTGCAACACGGCGGCGGTCAGCAGCCCGATCGCGCCCGCCCCGACGACGACGACGGTTTCCTCCAGCACGGTCCCGGCGTCGAGCGTGATCTGCAGCGCCGTCTCGACGAGCGGCAGCATGGTCGCCACACGAGGGTTGGCGTTGCCGAGCGCGACGACCTCGTCACCGCCGACGACGAACCGGTCCTGGTGGGGATGGAACGCGAAAACCAGCTCACCGACTGCATGCCGGTGGCGGCTGTCCTCGATCCATCCGACACTGCTGTAGCCGTACGGGAACGAGTACTGGAACGTTCCGGCGAGGGCGCCGATGGTCTCGTCCCGCGCCAGCCCCGGATCGAGCTGCCCACGGTAGGCCAGCATCTCGGTCCCGGCGCTGATCCCGGAGAACGCGGTCCGCACCAGCACCTGCCCGTCCTCCAACGGACCCAGTGGCACGGTGCGGATCTCCACCTCCCGCGGTCCGACGAACCACAGGCTGCGCGCGCTGGTCACGGCTTGGCAGTTTGTCGCGTCGCCGCGGCCGGGTACACGGGCACCGCCCCATGGAATTGACCGAAGCCATCCGCGTTCCGCTGCCGACCCCGTTCGGGGCGTTCGTCGCTCACGCCTTCGAGCAACCCTCCGGCCACGTCTACGTGGCGCTGGTGGCCGGCGACGTGGCGGACCGCGCCGGCGTGCTCGTGCGCATGCACTCCGAGTGCCTGACCGGCGACGCGCTTGGATCCCTGCGCTGCGACTGCGGTGTCCAACTGCGCCAGAGCCTGCGGCGCGTCGCCGCCGAGCAGCGTGGCGTCGTCGTCTACGCCACCGGGCAGGAGGGCCGTGGCATCGGCCTGCTGAACAAGCTGCGCGCCTACATGCTGCAAGACGGCGGGGCGGACACGGTCGACGCCAACCACGCGCTGGGATTGCCGGCGGACGCCCGCCACTACGACGAGGCGGCTGCCGTGCTCGGGGCGCTCGGCATTCGCTCGGTGCGCCTGCTGACCAACAACCCGCACAAGGTCGACGGCCTCCGAGCGGCGGGCACGATCGTCGACGAAGTGGTGCCGTTGTCGACGACGCCCCAGCACCGCAACGCGCGGTACTTGGCCACCAAGGCGGCACGGATGGCGCACCACCGTCCCGGCGGCGTCGCCCTTGACGAGCTGGAGGGCGAGGCGATCGACATCCTCGGACTGCTCGGCTCCGCCCGGCCGCGGGCCGACCGGCCAGCCGTCGCGCTCAAGTACGCCCAGACCCTCGACGGGCGCATCGCCACCGCGAGTGGGGATGCCCGCTGGATCAGCGGTAGCGCCGAGCGGCAGGTGTCGCACGCGCTCCGTGCGGCGTGCGACGCCGTGCTCGTCGGGGTGGGGACCGTGCTCCGCGACGATCCGCAACTCACCGTGCGCATGGTCCCCGGCGCGTCGCCCACGCGCGTCGTCGTCGACAGCACGCTGCGCCTGCCGCCAGCGGCGCAGATCCTGCGGTCTGACGCCAGCACCGCGGTCATCACGACCAGTCGGTCCGATCCGGCGCGGCGAGCCGAGCTACGCGCGGCGGGCGTCACCGTCCATGTCGTCGGCGACGACGACGTCGGTCGGGTCGATCTTCACGCCGGGCTGGCCGCGCTGCGCGACACGGGCTTCGAGGTGGTCCTCGTCGAAGGGGGCGCCCGGATCATCACCAGCCTCCTGCGGGCCCGCCTCGTCGACCGCGTGATCGTCGCCGTCGCCCCGCTCATCATCGGGCGCGGCATCTCAGCGGTCGCCGATCTGGACGTCGATCGGATCACCGACGGCATTCGCCTCGTCAACCGATCGGTCGTGCCGATCGGCGACGACGTCCTGTTGGCCTGGGACGTCGAGCCGGTCCTCCCGGCGTGACGCGTCGGTAACGATCCGCGCCAGGCTGGCGCCGGTGATGGCACCGACGGTGACGCCCATCGCCACGGCGGCCGCGACGGCGGCGACGACCGTGACGGCTGCGGGCGTCGACGCCGGCAGCAGCGACATCGTGGCGATCGGGATGGTGACGCCGACCAGCCAGGCGAGCGCGGTCACGGCGGCCCAGTGGTGAACGTCGGCCACAGCGTCGGCCATGACGCCGGCCTGCAGACCACCCATCGACCACAGCGCGAGCGCGGCCAGCGGGACGTAGACGACCGCGACTGCCGGGCCGACCCGGTCGAACAGCGGCGCTCCGCCCATGCCCACCAACCAGGCGAATGCGGCCGCCGCCGCGGTGGCGATCACCCACCGCCGCACGGCCACACCGCGGAGCGCGCCATGGACCACGACGCCCTGACGCCAGCCAAGGATGGCGCCCTCGGCCGTGCCGGCGATCGTCAGCCCGGCGATCAGCGCGACGTCGGGCGCTCCGAGCGCGCCGAGCACAGCCCCGGTCACGGCCGGTGGCACGAACCCGACCAGCTCACCGACAAGACAGGCCTTGATCCAGCGGCCGCGGACGCTCATCGCGGCCTCGCGATGAGCACGACGTCACTGCCGGCGACGTCACGGTGGAACCGCTTCTTGACCGCGCTCGCCGCAGGCGCCAGCTCGTCGGGCCCGGCGACGTGGATCTCGACGGGTGTCCAGTGCCGATCGACGAGGAGGTCGGCAGGGTGCGGATACCTGAAGTTGCGCCACCACGTTTTGGTGTCCGCACGGCCGGCGACGATCACGATGTCCCGGTCGTGGCGGGCGTACTGCACCGGCGTGGTGAACGTGCGTCCGGTACGGCGGCCGACCCATCGCACGGCGCAGGACTTGCCGTCGAGCAAGCGGTGCAGCGGCGAGCGCAACGTCCAGCCGACGATGCGGTTGCCGATCGGCACCTTGACGCGGGTGGCGCCGCCGGTTGGCTCCGCGCCGGCCTCGCCGGCGATGGAACGCTCCATGGTCCCAGCGTCGCTGGCCGGCCTCCCGGCTGGTAGGGCCGAACGACCCAACCTCGCCCGCGGAGCTCGGTCGGTCGAGTAGTCGGCCGAGCGCAAGGTCCGGTGTGGGCGCGGTTGGCGACAGCGGTTCGATCGCACTGTGCGATTCGGTGGGCAACGGGACGTTTGGCTCTGGCCGTGAGCGGCGCGAAGGAGGACCGTGAAGTTGCTCTCGGGAGATGAGTCGATGGCGCTAACCCACCAGCCTGCCGTGCGCCGATGGTCCGCACCGGGGAGAGGCTGGCTGCTGGCCGTCGCCGCGGCGCTTGTTGTCGCGGCCGTCGTCGTTGTGCTCGCGACCGCTGACCGCCGTGGGGCGCCGTCGGTCTCGTCGGCAGTCGGCTCGGGGGTCTCGGTGACCGACCCCCGGGAGGTGGTGTCGTTCACCAGCGTCGAGCTCGCCGGGGCGAACACGGTGGTGATCCACGTTGGCGCGCCGCTGTCGGTTGCGGTGACCGGTGACGACAATCTCGTCGGGCGTGTCACGACGGTCGTGCGAGGTGGCCGCCTCGTGATCGACAACGCCGGCAGCTTCACGACGAAGGCGCCGATGCACGTTGCGGTCTCGGTGCCGTCGCTCGACGACGTTGTGCTCGGCGGTGCCGGCACCGTGACGGTCGACGGCGTGACGGGCGGCGACTTCGGCGCCGAGCTGGTGGGAGACGGCACGCTGGTGGCCTCCGGAACGGTCCACGGGTTGACGGCCGTGCTCGCCGGTGGCGGCACGCTCGATCTGCACGACCTGGTCGCCACCGACGCCACGGCCCAGCTGGACGGCGCCGGCACGATCCGGGTCCACGCCACGTCGACGCTCGACGCGACGTTGACCGGCACTGGGACGATCCTGTACCGGGGCGATCCGACGGTGACGATGCGCAACACGGGAACCGGCACGGTCGCCCCCGAATGACGCCGAACCCGGGTCCAACGCATCTGGGGTCGCGCCGGCCCGACCATCAGTGTGCGCGGCGCGGGGCGTGGGCCGGTGGGCTCGCCGTTCTGGGCCTGGTGGTATTGCTGTCTGGTTGCGGGGGGAAGTCGGCGACTCGGCTCGGGCTCGAGGCGTGCACGGTCGACGGGGTGCCGGCCCGCTGCGGGACGCTGATGGTCCCCGAGGACCGATCCAGCGGCGGCGACCGCCAAGTGCCGGTCCGGGTCGTCGTGTTCCCGGCGACCGGTGCCGACCGGCAGCCTGATCCTGTCGTCTGGTTCGCGGGAGGCCCGGGCGACTCGGCGGTGGACACCATCAGCCGGGTGCGGCCGCTCCTCGCCCCGAACAACAGCAGCCGCGACCTGGTGTTCATCGAACAGCGCGGCACCGGGGCGTCGGCGATGACATGTCCGGCCTTTCCTGACCTGGCGGACCCGGCCGCGCTCCGCTTCGCCGTCAAGTCATGCGTGGGCAGCCTCGACGGTGACCCGCGCTGGTACAGCAGCTCGGTGTTCGCGGACGACGTCGACGAAGTCCTCGCCGACCTTGATTACGCGCAGGCCAACCTCGTCGGCATCTCGTACGGGACCGCGGCGGAGCAGGTGTTCCTGGCCCGGCACCCGGACCGGGTGCGAACGATGACCTGCTCAGCGGAACGCTTCTTGACGTCCCGGTGCTCGAGCGCTTCCCGTCCAGCGCGCAAACGGCGCTGGACAACGTGCTCGCCGAGTGCGCGCGCGACGCCGCCTGCAAGCGCGCCTTTCCCCAGCTCCGGGCCGACTGGGACGCCTTATGGCGTTCGGTGAACGCCGCACCGTGGGTCGTGCCCGCCGACCGCTCACCGGACGGCACGAAGGCCGTCATCGACGCCAACATGATCGCGTCGGCGCTGCACGACCTGCTGTTCGTCGCCACCACCCACACCCGGATCCCGCTGGTCGTCCACACCCTTGGCACTGCCGACGACAAGGTCGCCGCCATCCTCGCCCTCGCCCAGGCGTACCCGGACTCCACCGGCAGCGGCGCCGGCGACGAGCAGATGCTCAGCTACCTCATCCGGTGCAACGAGGCGTGGGCCCGCTACCACCCCGACCAGCTCGTCGGCACGGGCAGCTTCGAATACGAACGGGACCGCAACGACGCCGAGTGGTGGCACACCGTCTGCACACTCATCCCCGAAGCCGGCGACACCGCGGTGATCGCGGCGCCACCGACGTTCGACGTGCCCGTCCTTGCCCTCAACGGCGAGGAGGACCCGCAGGACCCGCCGGCCAACATGGCCGGCGCCGCAGCGGTCTGGCCGAACAGCCTCGCGCTGACGGTGCCCGGGCAGGGCCACGACATCGACCCCGTGTCGGCGGGATGCGAGATACCGCTCATCCAGTCGTTCATCGATCAAGCCACGGTGACCGGCCTCGACACCACGTGCCTGGCGCAGCTGGCGCCGACCGAGTTCGACCTCACGCTCCCGAACAACTGAGCCCGCGCTCGATTGCGGACCGTCGACAGTTGCGGTGGTGAGGCCGGCCGCGGACGGCCGATCCTGCTCGGGTGTCTCCGGTGGCATGCCTGTGATCGCCGGATCTTCGTCTGGATCGGGTTGCTCGCCATGCCCACCTTCGACCATAGGAAGGTCACGCGTACCGACGGTTTGCCTCCGCAGTGCCCACGTGCGCGCCGATCGCTCCGACCCTGGTCTGGGCCGACGTCGTGGGCTCGGACTCGGGCCGACATCCCGCCGGTTGGCGGACGCCAAGCGGGAGAGTCATCGACGTGTCGGTCGGGCGCTCGCCGCGCTACACCGCCCGCGATCTGCTGGACACCACGGGCCGCGGCGGGACGGCGTTCCATGCGATGTCACGGTGGTGTCACGCCTTCCTTGTCCACGGGCTCGACGAGCCCCGACAAGAAGGGAAGATCATGAACAAGCCGACTGAGCAGCAGGGGAGTCCGGTGTTCGGCCTTCGCTACCTCGAGGACCGCGAGGTCGAAGGCCTCGATGTCGTTGGATGCCGCATCTTCGACGGCTCCCACACGGCGACCGGGTGCGACGACAC
>JBIOUO010000441.1:0-4729 GCA_044867195.1 Ilumatobacteraceae bacterium | reverse complement strand
GGCGCCAGGCCCTGGCTGGGCTCGTCGCACAGCAGCAATTTGGGGCGGCTCATCAAGGCCCGAGCGATGGCCAGCATCTGCTGCTCGCCACCCGAGAGGCTCCCGGCGCGCTGGTCGCTGCGCTCGCGCAGCCGGGGGAAGGTCTGGAACCAGCGGTCGATGTCGGCGGCCGCGCCGCCGTCGCGGCGGGTGTAGGCGCCGATGCGGAGGTTGTCGAGCACGCTGAGCTCCGGGAACGTGCCGCGTCCCTGGGGGACCTGGGCGATCCCGTCGCGGACGATGGCCGCTGCGGACGACGAGACGATGGACCGGCCGGCGAGCGTCACGTTCCCCGAGCGGTGGATCGTTCCCGAGATCGCCCGGATCGTCGTCGACTTGCCCGCTCCGTTGGCGCCGAGGACGACGACGATCTCACCGTCCTCGACCGTCAGGTCGATGTCGTGCAACACGTTGACCTGGCCGTAGCCAGCCCGCAGCCCGGTGACCTCGAGCAGGCTCACTGGTGCACCCTCCACGTGTCCGGCGCGCTCATCGGGCCGCTCCGAGGTAGGCCTCGATGACCACCGGGTCCTGCTGCACCTCGGTGGGCAGGCCCTCGGCGATCTTGCGGCCGAAGTCCATCGCCACCACTTTGTCGGAGACCCGCATCACCATCGACATGTGGTGCTCGACGAGGAGGATCGTCAGCGTGAACTCGTCGCGGATGCGCAGCACGGTGTCGCCGAGCTCGTCGACCTCGCCGTGAGTGAGGCCTGACGCCGGCTCGTCCATCAGCAGGAAGCGCGGGCGGGCGGCGAGCGCACGGGCGATCTCCAGGCGCTTGAGCGTGCCGAACGGCAGCCCGGCGGCGGGATGGAACATCAGGTGACCGAGCCCCAGCTGGTGCAGCAGGTCGCCGGCCTCGTCACGCATCCGGCGGTTCTCCCGCGCCACACCGATCCGGCTGATCGCCTGGACGAAGCCCACCCTGCCCTGGCTGTGGGCGCCGACCATGACGTTCTCCAGCAGCGTCATCGACGGGAACAGGGCGAGGTTCTGGAACGTGCGGGCGATCCCGTGATCGGCGATGCCATGCGGCGGGATGCTCAGCAACTCCAGACCGTCGAAGTCGACGCTGCCGGAGGCCGGCTGGTAGATCCGGCTGACGACGTTGAACATCGTCGTCTTGCCGGCCCCGTTGGGCCCGATCAGGCCGCAGATCTGACCCTCGTCGATCGTGAACGACAGACCGTCGAGCGCGACGATGCCACCGAAGCGCACGGTGATGTCCTTCACCTCGAGCAATGTCACGCTGCCCCCCTGTGGCCCGATCTCGGCTTGCCCAACTGTAGTAGTGCTTGGCCGACCGTCCGCCAAACCCGCTGCTGGGCCGCAGCACGCGCGGCGCGTGTCGCTAGCGTCGCTGCCATGAGCGTCACGGCGTCGCCGAGCGCGCCGCGGCCGCGGGGCCGCCCGCGCGACCAGGACTCGGCCGAGACTCGGGCGCGCATCCTGCGGGCGGCGATGCAGCTGTTCGCCCAGCACGGCTACGAGGGCACCACGAACCGGGCGATCGCCGACGCGTGCGGACTGACCGGTGCCGCGATCTACCACTACTTCGACTCCAAGGCCGAGCTGTACGCGGCGGTGTACGAGGCGGTGTTCGATCGCGTCTTCGCCGAGCTCGACCAGGCTGTCGCGTGCCAGACCACACTCGTCGCCCAGTACGCCGCGCTCCTCGAGGCGACCGACCGTCTCAACCGCGAGGACCCGACCGCGCCGGCGTTCGTCGTCGGCGTTGCCGGCGACGCCCAGCGCCATCCGGAGCTGACCGATCTGCTGAAACCGCTGCGGCGGCGCAACAACTCGTTCTTCCGGCGACTCGTGGCCGCCGCCGCGGCGCGGGGCGAGTTGAGCCCTGACGTCGACGTGCGCGCCGTCGAGGATCTGCTCAACGCCGTCGTCTCCGGCCTCGCTCGGCTGTCCGCCGTCACGGGCGACGCCAAACGCCACGCCGCGGCCGTCGAGGCGTTGCAGCGCTTCTTCTCCGGGACGCTGTTCCTCAACCCGGACGCCGCGCCTGACCGACCAGCGAGCGGCTGACTCAACCGGCGGCAGGCGTCGTCGTGGCCGGCGCGGCGGGCGTCGACGACGCTGGGGCACCTGCCGTCGGTCCCTCCGGCAGCGGCGGCTGGATGCCCTCGGCCTTGATCTCGAACTGGTTGCGGCCGGCGATCGTGACGCTGAGCGTGCGCGGCTCGCCATCGGACGCGTTGGCGGTGCAGGTGAACGCAGTCCCGGTCTTGGTCGTCTCCGGCTCCTGGCACTCGGCGTCGCTGAACGACAGCCCGTTCAGTAGTGGATTCTCGTTGAGGTCGCCGTTGATGAACTGCTGTGCCTCGTCGCGGAAGTCGCCCGTGGACGGTGGCCCCCCGCAGCCGACGGAGGCGGCGGCGAGCACGGCGAGTGCAGGCAGCGCGGTGGTGCGTCGCATGGGACTCGGGACGCTAACCGCCGGCGGCCGATGTGAAACGGCGGGGCGCGCCGGGTGTCGCAGGCGCGCCGGGCGGGCGTACTCGATCGACCGCCACGGCGAGCAGCGCCGCCCACACGAGGACGAACCCGAGCAGCCGATCGGCCGGCATCGACTCGTCGTACACCAGCCACCCGAGGAACAGGTTGATCGTGGGGACCAGGTACTGCAACGCGCCGAGCAGCGTGAACGGAATACGTTGGGCGGCGAATGCGAACAGCAGCAGCGGTACCGCGGTGACGACGCCGGTGAGGGCGACGAGCACCCAGTCGCCGCCAGTGGCAGTCGCTGGGATGCTGGTGCCGCGGGCGCCCAGCACGGCGACCAGCACCACGGCCGGAGGGAGCAGGATCAGCGTCTCGCCGGCCAGGCTGTCGACGGGCGTCAGCGGCACCCGGTGCTTGAGCAGGCCGTAGAGGCTCCACGACACGGCGATCACGAAGGCGATCACCGGTGGCCGGCCGTAGGACACCGTGAGCACGACGACGGCCGCCGCGGCCAGCACGAGCGCCAGCTTGTGCAGCCGGGAGGCATGCTCGCCGAGCACCACGATCCCGAGGACCATCGTCGCCAGCGGGGACATGAAGTAGCCGAGCGCGGTCTCCAGCACCCGGTCGTTGGTGATCGCCCAGACGTAGCCCGTCCAGTTCACCGTCAGCAGCACGGCGGCAAGCGTCAGGCGCGCCGCCGTCGCCCGGTCGCGCAGGGCGGCGAGCAGCACGCCCCAGCGAGAGTGGAGCGTGACGATCGCGCCCATCACGAGCGCGGCTGAGATGATCCGCCAGCCGATTAGCTCGAACGGGTCGAAGCCGTCGAGCCGCTTCCAGTAGATCGTCAGCAGGCCCCACAGCACGTACGCGGCCACCGCCGCGCGCACGCCCCGGGAAGCCTCGTCGGTCACGCCGGCGCACCCTACGGCCGTCGTGCCCATCCGCGTATCTGCGGCCATCCGAGTACGCCGCGCGGGGCAGGCCCGCGCCGCGTACTCGGATGGGACGGGGCGGGGCCGCGTAACGTTTCGGGATGCCGTCCGAGCCACTGCCGTTCGACCCCGTCGCCGAGGCGCGGCGGCACTGGGTCGAGCGCTGGGGGGTCGGCGAGCACATGGCGGCGGCGACGTCGCTGATGCGCGCCCAGCAGCTCGTGCTGGCGGCCGTCGAGGACGAGCTGCGGCGGTTCGGGCTGACGTTCTCCAGCTACGAGGCGCTGATGCTGCTGTCGTTCTCCCGGCGCGGCGAGATGCCGCTGGGCAAGATGAGCGACCGCCTGATGGTCCACCCGGCGAGCATCACCAACACCGTCGACCGGCTCGAGGAGCGGGGTCTCGTCGTGCGCCGGCGCGACGAGCACGACAAGCGACGGATCCTGGCGGCGATCACGCCAGCCGGGCGGCGGGTGGCGAGCGAGGCGACGATCCCGCTGAACAAGATCCAGTTCGGGTTGGGGGCGCTCGACGAGCCCGACGCGGCGCTGATCAACGCCGTGCTCCGGCGCGTGCGCGACGACGCCGGCGACATCGCCGATGGAGTGCCCGACCCTTGGGCGTGACCCCTTTGGGGTAGCAATTCCTTTGACGTCCAAGTAATCTGGCGGGATGAACGGGACGAATCCGCGACAGGAATGGCTCGCTGCCTACGAGGGGTCGTCGCTGCGCGACGCCACGTTCACCACGATGTCGGGCATCCCGCTGGAGCCGGTGTACGGGCCGGACGACGGCGGGTACCCGGGCGTCTACCCGTACACCCGCGGCCCATATGCCTCGATGTACCGATCGAAGCTGTGGACGATGCGCATGTTCGCCGGCTTCGGCACGGCGGAGGACACGAACTGGCGATTCAAGGAGATCATCAAGGCAGGCGGTGACGGGCTGTCGACGGCGTTCGACATGCCGACGCTGCTCGGGCTCGACTCCGACGACCCGATGTCGCTCGGCGAGGTCGGGCGCTGCGGCGTCGCCATCGACAGCCTCGCCGACATGGAGGACCTCTACGCCGGCATCGATCTCGGGGCGATCACGACGTCGATGACGATCAACTCGCCGGCGGCCGTGCTGCTGGCGATGTTCGTCGCCCAGGCGGAGCGGGCGGGCATCTCGCGTGTCCGGCTGGGCGGCACGCTGCAGAACGACATCCTCAAGGAGTACCAGGCACAGAAGGAGTTCGTGTTCCCGCCGCGGCCGTCGATGCGCCTGGTGCGCGACACGATCACGTTCACCGC
>JBIOUO010000440.1:0-2835 GCA_044867195.1 Ilumatobacteraceae bacterium | reverse complement strand
GGCGAGCGTCAACAGCGCGGGGAGGGATTCCGACGCGATGCCGAGCCGTTGGGCGATCTCGTCATCGCGGCCCTGCTCGTGGAGGGCGAGTGCGGTCGCGTAGTTGGCAGGCAGCCGGGAGATCGCTGTGTCGCGGTCCACACGACGACTGTGCGCCGCAACCGCCGGCTCGTCCTGAGTGATGGGCTACTCAAGTCGTCACGGAACCCGGCACGCCGACCCGATGATGCCGACCACGTCGAGGTCGTAGTCGTTGTAGGTGGTGTAGCGGCCGCGCAGCCAGAGCAGCGCGCGGTGTTCGCGATCCCAGCTCGGCACGAGCGGGCGGATGTTGTCGACCGCGGAGTCGGCGGTGACGGCCCTCCATGCCCACGTCGCTCCTCCGTCGGTGGTGACGCCCTCGAACAGCTCGTGGTGCCGGCGTCCGTCGCTCCTACTGACGAGCGGCGCGCCGGTGGTCGGGTCACGGTCGGTGGAGATGATCACTCGCGACGGGTCCTGCGGGTCGAGCGCGGCGAGGCCGGTGTAGAACGGCTCGGCATGCGAGATCCCGCGTCCCGCACGAGCCAGGATGTGGACCCGCCACGCGGTCCCGTCGAAGCGCGCGTAGTAGTAGCGGCCCTCCGACCACACCGCCGGTCGGTGCGATGACCTGGCCGATCGTGCGGCCTGCACCGAGAACACGGCGTAGGGATTGCCGTCGCGGTCGACCTGCACATCGATGGCCCATGCCCTGTCGCCCTCGGCGCTGAGGTACACCGAGGTGAGTTGCTCGGGCGCCGAGGCCACGTCGCCGAACAGGCTGTCGTCGACGACGGTTCCGTCGCTCCGTTGCAGCCTGCCGTCGGCGATGACGGCGTGGTAGATGCTCGTCGAAGCGTCGGCGGGGTGCTGCTCGGTGGCGATCAGATGGATCCGTCCGGCCCCGTCGGTGGCGTAGCGCACGTAGGGACGCCCGGGGCCGTCGAGCAGCCGACCACCGGCTCGCCACGTCCCGCCCTCGTCCTCGGAGACGAGGATGTGCGGGTCCCACTCATCCGTGCGAACGAGCGCGTAGAGCCGGGCCCGCCCTTCCTCGGTCGCCGGGTAGAGGTTGGAATAGGACGCCGGCGCGGGATGCTCGACGGTCGACTCCGGTCCCCACGACTCAGCGTCGCCGGCAACCGATGACACCCGCCACCTGCTCAGCCGGTCGGTGTCGTGCCGCGAGTACATCGCCACGTACCGGCCGTCGGGACGGACGTACAACGCAGCGGAATCGTGGTCGTCGCCCTGCAGATGGGCGTGGAGCACCGCTCGCCGAGCGCGACCGGTAGCGAGGTCGTAGGCGACGACCTCGACGTTCCCGTAACGGTCCGCGCCGTCGCTGCCGCCGATGCTGGCGACCGAGCCGACCAGCAGCGTGCCCGTTGCGGAGTCGATCACGGCACGTTCGTCTTCGAACCACGACCAGGCGCCGTTGTCGTTCAACACGACGACCTCGTCCGAGCACGACGACGGCCCGACGGCCGAACCGTCCGGGTACACGACTACACAACCGCTGGCCAGGACCGCCGCGGCGGTCGTGCGCGCGAGCGCGGCGCGTAGGCGCGTGGGACGGGACATCGGTGCTCCTGCGGGTCGACCTCTGTCGACCGGACCTCGTATCGAGCATGCCGCGACCCGCGGGCGGGGTCATGAGTACGGCGGTGCTCATACTCCGAGCAGCGCCGTACCGCGCTCGCTCACTCCAGATAGAAGATCGCTGCCAACTCGGCGCGCCGGCTGACGCCGAGCTTCGTGTACGCGTTGTGCAGGTGGTTGTCGACGGTCCGTGCGGAGACGCCGAGCAGCTCGGCGATCTCGCGGTTGGTCAGGCCGCGGGCGGCGAGACCGGCGATCTCCACCTCCCGCCGGGTCAGGGGGATCGAGGTCTCGATTGACTTCAACGCAGGTGTCCGTGCCCCCTCGCACTGCTCGCACAGGCGATTCGCCCGCGCCGTCGCCAGCATCGCGCTGCCTTTGCGACCCTGCCGGCGGAACGCCCCGGCCGCCGCAGCCGCTGCTTCGGCCGCGTAGAGCAGCGCGCCCATCTGCTCGAACGCGGCCGAAACAGTGTCGAGCGCGCGCGCGTCGTCAGCGGCGAGCGCTGCGGCGTGGGTGGCGAACGCCGGGATCAGTGCACCGTCGACAGTCTCGGCGATCGCGGCGAGCGGACCGGAGGCGGCCTCTGGGTCACCGAGCCGGGCGAGGTCGTGCCGGGCGAACGCTTCGAAGACCGTTTGCCCGTAGGACCTGCACCCGTCGGCCCACTCGCAGGCGAGCCGGCGAGCCGTCGATCGTTCCCCGCTGGCGTGAGCGAGCCACGCTCTGGCGCCCATGAGATAGGAGAAATCCATCACGAACGACGGCACCCGGGCCGCGTCGGCCGCTTCGAGCGCGGACGCGGCGGCGCCGGTGTCCCCGATCAACGCGTAGCTGTGGGCGAGCTCGCCCAGGCAGGCGGTGCGATGCCGGTACAGGTCCAGCTCGCGCAGGAGTCCATCTGCTTCGACGAGGACCGTCGCCGCCGAGCGAGGGAGACCCCGCACCCGCCGCGCCCAGCCGAGCCAGAAGCCGAAGAAGCCGCGGAACGTCGACTTGCCAGGCATCACGCTCTCCGCGAACGCCTGCGAGGCAGCCGACTCGGAGTCGGCGAGGCGGCCCTCGAGCAGGGCCACCGCACCAGTGGCGGCGCTGACGAATACCGGCGTGAACTCGACGGCGCCACCCATGAACAGCTCCGGCGCCAGCGCCCATCGTGCCGAGGCGTCGAGCGCGTCATGAAGGCGGCCGCGCAGGATGCGCCCCCATGTG
>JBIOUO010000439.1:0-33847 GCA_044867195.1 Ilumatobacteraceae bacterium | reverse complement strand
AGGTCGGCGACGCGGAAGTCACGGCGCGCGGCGAGCGTGGAGGTCATGGTCAACTCCTCGACAGCTGATGGTGGGAAGGCGGGCCGGGGCCTGCTGGCACCGATCGTGTCAGCCCGTCGCGGACCGAGATGCTAGCGACGACCGAGCCGTCGCGCCGCCGTCCATCTGGGTGGCCGTGGTCTCATCTCGCCTTCTGGGTGCTCACAGTCTCGATTCCGAGACTGTCGCCACCCAGATTCGAAGCCCTCGTGCTGGTGTACTTCCACGGTGATCAGCGGATTGCTGCGGCACGTGGCCATCTTGCTCGCCGTGGTGGCGCTGAGCGCGTGCCGCGGCGCGGACGATGACCCCATCGAACGGTTTCCATCCGTGACGTCGGTGCCTGGACCGTCCGTGTCGCCAGGTGCCGATGAGGTTCCGCACGGCGACTTTAGCGGCGCCGAACCGGGCGAGCCGGGATGCCAGCCGCCGTCGCCGTTGATCGGCAACGAGGTGATGGGCAACGCGCCGACCGGCTCGCTCTACGGGCTGCTCTTCGTCGACCCGCCGGTGCGTGCCGGCGAGGAGGTCAAGATCGTCTGGCGGATGACCGGTAGCGGCGAGCTCCTCGTCGCGGCCCGTCAGGGCGGCCGGCCCGCACGCCTGACGTTCGGGCCGGAGCGCCATGGCGGCTCGAACTGGTCACGACCGGGTGAGGAATGGGGCACCGGGTTCGTCTTCCCAGCGCCCGGCTGCTGGCACATCCGCCTGACCCGCGGCGACCTCGCCGGCGACGTGTGGCTGGACGTCGTGGCCTGACGGCAGCGATATTCGCAACCGCTTCATCCCGACCGCAGCGAGCGTGGATGGTCAGGTCGAGCGTCGCGACGCCAGCCGCAGCGAGACACGCCGAGCGAGCAACGCGAGCGAGGCCATCAGACAGCGAACGTCGGCTGGACGCCCTCGTTGTCGATGCGGGCCTGCAGGCGGTCGGCCTCGGCGTCGTCGACGGCGTGCGCCTCCTCGATCAGCATCACGGGGATGTCGTCGCGCACCTCGTACACCCGCCGCAGCCGCGGGTTGTACAGCACGTCCTCGTCGGCGACGTAGTAGAGCGGCCCCTTGTCCTCCGGGCAGGCGAGGATCTCGAGGAGGGCGGGGTCGAGGGCCATCGGGGTGTCGTTCCTTGTGTCAGTCGGCGGGCCGCCGGGCGGTCAGACGCTGGTGATCATGGCGAGCAGCTCGGCCACGTGGGTCTCGCATTCGTCGCGGGTGGCCGCTTCGAGGTTGAGGCGGAGGAGGGGCTCGGTGTTGGACGGGCGCAGGTTGAACCACCACGAGCCGTGGTCGACCGTCAGCCCGTCGAGGTCGTCCTGCGGACGGTCGGCCATGGCCGCGCTGACGGACGCCATCACGGCGGCCGCGTCGGCGACCTGGGTGTTGATCTCACCGCTCTGCGAGTAGCGCTCGAACGGCTTGCGCAGGATCGACAGCTCGACGTCGGCGCGGCTGATCTCGCTGAGCACGAGCACGGTGGCGATCAGCCCGCTGTCGGCGCGGTAGTTGCGGGCGAAGTAGTAGTGCGCCGAGTGCTCGCCGCCGAACACGGCGCCGGTGTCGGCCATCACCTGCTTGATGAACGAGTGCCCGACCTTGGTGCGGACCGGCGTGCCGCCCTGCTCGCGGATCACCTCCGGGACGGCACGGGAGCAGATCAGGTTGTGGAGGATCGTCGCGCCGGGGTGCGTGCGCAGCATTGACGCGGCGAGGATCGCCGTCGTCGTCGAACCGGAGAGGCCGGCGCCACGTTCGTCGACGACGAACACCCGGTCGGCGTCGCCGTCGAACGCCAGCCCGACGTCGAAGCGGCCGGTCTGCACCCGCGCCCGTAGGTCATGCTGGTTCGCCGGCTGCAGCGGGTCCGCCGGATGGTTGGGAAAGGTCCCGTCGAGCTCGCCGTACATCACCTCGAGCTCGACGGCGGGGATGCGCTCGAACACGGCCGGGACGACGAGGCCGCCCATCCCGTTGGCCGTGTCGGCCACCACCCGCAGTGCGCCGATCGAGCCGACGTCGATGAACGACAGCACGTGGTCGACGAACGCCGAGAGCAGCTGCTGCTCCCGTCGTTGCCCGGCGCGGGGTGCGTCGGCGGGCCCGTGGCCGTCGAGCACCGTGCTGGCCACGGCCTTGATCTCCCCGAGCCCCTCGACACCTACGGGTCGCGCCCCCTCCAGGCAGAACTTGACGCCGTTGTACTCGGCGGGGTTGTGGGAGGCCGTGAAGATCGCACCGGGGCGGTCGAGGTGTCCGGCCGCGAAGTACACGAGGTCGGACGACGCCAGCCCGACGTCGACGACGTCGACGCCCTGCCGGTTCACGCCCTCGGTGAACGCGTCGACCAGGCCCGGGCCGCTGGGACGCATGTCGCGCCCGATGAGCAGCTCGGACGCGCCGGCGTAGCGGGCGAAGGCGACCCCGAGGGCGCGGGCGACGTCGGTGTTCAGCTGATCCGGCACCGTCCCACGCACGTCGTAGGCCTTGACGATCTCGTCGAGCACTGCCATGACGGCCGTCGAGGCTACTGGGCGGTCACCGAACCACTCGGGGATGGCGGATGAGTCGCCAGATCGTCATCATCCGGCGGCGCCCACCCGATCGCCGGCGAACGCTGCTCGTCGTCGTCGACTTCAGGCGAGGGCGATGCGTCGTTGACGGCCGGCACCGGCGCTGGCGACAGGTCCGGATCGCCGCGGATGCGGAACAGCACCAGCAGCCCGATGCCGAGCAGCGTGAGCGCGTAGTACACGAGGTCGGAGGTAGACCGCTCGAAGCGCATCGTGACGTCGTGCTGGGTGGGCACGACGACCATCATGTTGGGGGCGATGCGGTACGGCCCGTCGGCGCCGTCGGCCACCCAGTTCGGGAAGTACGACACCTTGACCAGCACTGGCACGCCCACCTCGTCGACGTGGAACGAGAGATCCTGCTCGCCGACCTTGACGTCGCTGACCGTCACGGCCGGCAGCTCGACCGGGTCGATCTGCTGCTCCGGCACGACGATGTCGACCTGCTTGCCGCGTGTGTCGGGATCGCCAGGGGGACGGTTGAGGTCCGGCACGGCGCGGCTCTCGTCGACGGTGACGTCGATCCGCTGCCACGAGCTCGGCCCGTCGTCGGCCGGCATCGCCGCCCACTCGTCGCGGTGCTGGAACCAGCTCGTGCCGAGCTCCAGGTTGCGCTCGCGCTGGTCGCCGCCGCGCTTGGCCACGACGACCGGTTGCACGGTCAGCGGCTGGACGATGGAGGAATCGGCGACCTGGAAGATCTCCCACGGCCCGCTCGTCGCCAGCAGCGTCAGCTCGGGCTGCGCCTCCGCAGCGCGCTTGGCCTCGTCGGTGCGGACCATCACGTAGCGCACGCCGAGGGCCTGCAGGTACGGCACGCCCTTGGCGGCGTCGTTGTTGTCGTAGCGCAGCTCGCGCACCGGGTTCGAGCTCTGCTTGGACATCGCCGCGGTCGTGAGGAAGTGGTACGGCGTGGTTCCCGACGCCTCGAAGAACAGGCCCTCCATCGAGGCGATGCAGCCGTCGGTCCAGTGCGGCAGCAGCATCAGCGCCATCGTCGTGCCGTACTGCCCGTTGGCCTCGTTGTTCTCCCACGTGACTCGACCGCAGCCGTTGGTGCGGCCGATGTCGGCCATCGTCTGCACGACGTCGTAGTACTCGGGATACGAGGTGCGGCCCTCGTAGCCGGCGAAGTTGTAGCGCGACCACCCGTCGCCCTGGGCGTCGCCCGCCGTCGCCGTCTTGCGGATCGGTCCCCATGCGTACACCGGCTTGCCGGCGTCGTGGAACACCCGTCGCCCGTCGAGCGGCAGGACCTCGAACATGAACCCGAGGGTGACGAGGGCGACAATCCCGACCGCGCCGGCCGTGATCGACCCGCTGACCCAGCCCGCCGGCTGGCGCACTGGCCGATCCCGCCAGGCGTTGACGGCGAGCCCGACGAGCTCGACGATGCCGACCATCATCAGCAGGTAGCGGACGAGGTAGATCAGCGGCAGCAGGCGCGGGTTCCACAGCAGCCCGATCACCGGCAGGCTGTCCTGGGTGAGGTAGACGAGGGCAACGGTGACCAGCCCGATCACGCCGAGCGCAACCCCAGTGGTGTGGCGGCGGGCGATGCACGCCACGAACCCGATCACCGCCAGCGCCGTGACCAGGATGTCGAGCGGCGCGGTGAGCGGGAAGAACATGTCCCAGAACGAGTCGCTGGCGCCGTCGGGCCGGGCCCCGTACTTCATGTCCGTCATGTACTGGTGGTTGCCGACGAACGGGCCGATCCACCACGCCGACAGCAGCATCACGGCGAGGCCGATCCACAGCCCGTGAACGAGCCGTTTCACCGAGTCCAGGTTGACGAGCACGATCACGATCGCCCCGACGACGGTGTAGATGGCCACGATGCCGTGGCTCACGACGGCCAAGGCGAGGACGATCGCGGTCCAGCAGCGGTAGCGCCCGGTCTGCATGCTGCGCGCCAGCAGGCCGAGCCCGAGGATCATCAGGCTGAGGGCGATCGAGAACGAGAACTCGCCCGCCATCGTCGACTTCAGGTTGCCGCCGTAGATGCTGAAGCTCTCGTCGAGCGCGAAGCACATCCCGGCGATGGCGAACAGCTCGGGCAGCGGGTACCGGAAGCGGGCGAGTCGCCCGAACGCCCAGCAGCACAGCGGCAGCGTGACGAGGCCGAGGACGACGATCAGCTTGAACGCCACCCCATACGGCAGCACGGTGTCGAGGGCGACGATGGCCAGCGCCGGCACGACCATGTAGAAGCGGTAGACCGGCATGCCGGCGTACCAGTCCATGCTCCAGCCCGACAGCTGGAGGTGCGGGAGCAGGTGGTCACGCAGGAAGGCCGGCCCCCACACGTGCGCTCCCATGTCGCCGCCAGTCGGCGTGTTGTCGTCGAAGACGAGGTCGGCGCGCGGGTTGAGCGGGTTGAGGTGGACGACGTTCATCATCACGACCGTCGTGATGATCAGCGTGATGGTGGTGACGCCGAAGCGGACGAGGCGATCGGTCGGCCATGGTCGGCCCAGCCACTCGCGAGGGCGGCGCACCACGCGGCGCCCGACCCGGCCGAGCAGCGACGGCTGCCGGAGTGGTGGTGCGCCGGCCCACTCGTCGCCGCCGCGCTCGAGGGGCTCGAGGGGCTCGACCACGACGTCGTCGCCGGCGGGCGCGGCCGGTGCCGAGGGTGCCTCGACGACGGCGACCGACGACTCGCGACCGTCGTCGTGATCGGCGTCGTCGCGCGGCGGGCCACCGCCGCGATCCGTTTCGGTCAGGTCACTCATCGCAGCAACGAATGATGGCAGTCGGCGCGCCGAATCGGCCGTCACTTGGCGCACTCATTGACGCCTCGGCGCCTGTCGGCGGTGACCGGATACAGGCGGGTATCTGGGCGCGTTCGCTGCCAGCTGTCGGCAGGGAGCGCGCCCAGAACTGATTCGTTGCGCGTACCGTGCGGTCGCGGCGCGTGTCACCGCACCGCCAGCAGCAGCCCGGTGGCGTTGAACGCGACGTGCGTGGCGATCGACATCCCGAGCCGGTCGGTGAGCATCAGGCAGGCGCCGGTGACGAGGGCGAAGGTGAACAGGCCGGGATACTCGACGGGTCGGAAGTGGATCACGGTGAACCAGGCCGCGACGGCGAGCCAGGCGACGACGTGCGACGTGCGGGCGGCGAACGAGCGTTGCAGCATCCCCCGGTAGACGAGCTCCTCGACGATCGGCGCGCCGACGCAGACCATCAGCACGAGCAGCACAACGGTTGCCCCGTCAGCACGGTCGGCGAGCTTCTCGGCGGTCTCGGTGAGCCGATGCTCGGAGAACGTGTCCGGCCAGATCGCGCGCAGCGGCACGTAGACCAGCGGCACGAGCACGAGCTGGGTGAGCGCGCCGATCGGGATGCCGAGGACGTCGACGGCGCGGGCCCGGATCGCGTAGTCCTCGACGAGGTCGCCGGTGCCGGATCGCCTGGATGCCACGTACATCCCGGCGAGGTAGGCGATCCAGGTCGCCAGCACGCCGACGAACAACGTCGGGATCGTGGCCTCGTCGGTGGTCGTGGCGCCGGAGGCGGCGAGGATCAGCGACGAGACGAGCTGGCCGGCGACGAACGCGGCGAACCACGTGACGACGGCCACGCGGACATCGATCGGGGTGCCAGCCCGCCGGATCGGCGTTCGCGTCATGTCGACCCGCACGGCTGGCCACCCTACCGATGGTCTGCCCGCCACGGTCCGGGCTCCGGGCCGGCTTCAGGCGCCGGTCAGCCGGCGAGCAACCGCTCCGCGCGCGGGAGGCGACGATCGTCGAGGTGCCAGCCGAGGGGGACGGAAAGGCGCGTGGCGTGGTCCTGGCACAGGTCGTAGGCGTGCGGATCGCGCTCGGGCGTGAGCGCGTCGAGCCACACCTGGGCGCGCCCGTACTGGTACGTCAGCGTCCCGACGGCGAGCTCCGCGCATCCGGGGCGGGAGCACTGGCGAGCGGTCCCGAGCACGGCGGGCCACGGTAGGGGATCGACAGCCCCGGCGGGTGGACCCTGGCACTGCCAAACCGGGCGCTCCATGCTAGTCGCCCTGCGGCGCCGATGGAACTACCTGGCCTCTAGCATGTCTTCATGAGCAACCTGCCTCCGCCGCCTCCCCCGCCCCCTCCGGGCCGCGGCCGTGGCCAGCGGCCGAGCGGTGACCAGCGCCCGACCCCCGGCGGAGGTCCCGGTGGCGAGGGGTCGCGCCGGCCGGGCACGTGGCCGCGCTGGACGATGTGGGTGCTGCTCGGCGTCGTCGCCCTCGCCCTGATCGTGCCGAGCCTGTGGCCGAACACGTCCGGCGACAAGATCACCTACACCCAGTTCATGGACGAGGTGAAGGCCGGCAATGTCGAATCGATCGTCGTCAACAACTCGTCCAACACGATCAGCGGCAAGCTCGAGAACGGCGGCGAGTTCACGACCACCGGCGGCGGCGACCGCAGCCTGTCAGAGGCCGACGAGGCCACACTGCGCGAGCACAACGTCGACATCGAGTTCAAGACCCCCGGCAACAACTGGCTGCTCAGCATCGCCGGCCTGCTGCTGCCGGTCCTGCTGATCATCGGCTTCTTCGTCTGGATGCAGCGCCGCGCGGCCGGCCAGATGGGCAACGTGATGTCGATCGGGCGCAGCCGGGCGAAGGCCTACACGACCGACAAGCCGTCGACGACGTTCGCCGACATCGCCGGCTACGAGGGCGTCAAGGAGGAGATCACCGAGGTCGTCGACTTCCTGCGGATGCCCGACCGGTTCCGTGAGATCGGCGCCCGGGTGCCCAAGGGGATGCTCCTCGTCGGGCCGCCTGGCACCGGCAAGACGCTGTTCGCCCGCGCCGTGGCCGGCGAGGCGGGCGTCGGGTTCCTGTCGGTCACCGGCTCCGACTTCATGGAGATGTTCGTCGGCGTCGGCGCCAGCCGGGTGCGCGACCTGTTCCAGCAGGCGCGGCGGATGGGCCGGGCGATCATCTTCATCGACGAGATCGACTCGATCGGGCGCAAGCGTGGCGCCGGTCTCGGCGGCGGCCACGACGAGCGCGAGCAGACGCTGAACCAGATGCTGTCGGAGATGGACGGCTTCGAGACGGCCGAGGGGATCGTCATCCTCGCCGCCACCAACCGCCCCGACATCCTCGACCCGGCGCTGCTGCGGCCGGGCCGCTTCGACCGCCAGATCGTGGTCCCGCTGCCCGAGTTCGGGGAGCGGCGAGCGATCCTCGACGTCCACGCCCGCGACAAGCGGATGGGTCCCGACGTCGACCTCGACATCATGGCCAAGGCGACGCCCGGGATGTCGGGCGCCGACCTCGCCAACCTCGTCAACGAGGCCGCGCTGGTCGCCGTCCGGCGCGGGTCGAAGCAGATCGAGCGGATCGACTTCGAGAACGCGCGCGACCGGGTGGTGCTCGGCGCCCGCCGCGAGAGCCTGGTGATGTCGGCTGAGGAGCGGCGGGCGACGGCGTACCACGAGGGCGGTCACGCCCTGCTGGCGACCGTGCTGCCTCACGGCGACCCACTGCACAAGGTGACGATCCTGCCGCGGGGCATGGCGCTCGGCGTGACGTGGAGCCTGCCGCAGGAGCGCCACACGTACTCCAAGGAGTTCTTCGAGGACACGATCTGCAAGGCGATGGGCGGCCGGGTCGCCGAGAAGATCGTCTTCGACCACGTCAACAGCGGCGCCGCCAACGACCTCGAGCAGTCGACCGCGATCGCCCGGCGGATGGTGCGCGAGTGGGGCATGAGCGACCGCGTCGGCCCGATGGCGTGGAGCAGCCAGCAGACGGTGTTCCTCGGCGAGGACCTGATGACCAGCGGCCGCGAGTACAGCGACGACACCGCCAAGCTGCTCGACGAGGAGATCGCCCGCATCCTCGGCGAGCAGGAGCAGCGAGCGACCGAGCTGATCACCAAGCACCGCCGCGGGCTCGAGCTGATCGCCGAGCGGCTGCTCGACGAAGAGACGATCGACGGCCGCGACGTCGCCAACCTGATCCAGCAGGGACTCACCGAGTCCGGCGACACGTCGGCATTCCACGGCAACGTCCTCGACCCCGAGTCCGACGAGCCGACCGCCAGCGGCATCCCCCGCGAGACCTGAGTTCGCCCGCGGGCGCGCAGCCGATCTGTGAGCCCAGACGGCGGACCTCGGCCGTTGGTACTCACAGATCCGGTGTCGCCGGCCGGGTGCCGCCGGCGCGCGTGCCGATCTGTGAGTCGAGACGGCGGGTTTCGGCCGCTGGCCCGCACAGATCGGCTCGCCGGCTGGCCGCTCGTGGCCGGGCCGTTCGGTGTGACACCCCGTTCGTATGTTCGCCGTCATGAGAGACGACGCACTTCGCGCCGTTGCCGAGCTTGCAGCCTCTCAGCATCGAGCGTTCACCCGACACCAGGCTGCCGCACTTTCCTTCAACCACCGCCGGATCGCCACCGCCGTCCGCCGAGGCTGGCTCGTCGAGCCGGTCCCCGGTGTACTCGTCATCGTCGGCTCACCCGCTACCTGGCAGCAACGTCTGATGGTGGCTGTGCTCGCCAGCGACGGCCACGCCGTGGTGTCCCACCGCGCCGCGGCACGGCTGCACCGGCTCGACGGCTTCGACCGCGCCGGGATGGCCGTCGTCGAAGCGAGCGTCACGCGCGCCCACCGCCTCGTTCTGCCGGGCTCGGTCTGCCACCACGTCACGCCGCTCGACGACGAGGACTGCACGATCATCGACGGGCTTCCGTGCACCACCGTGGCACGCACGCTCGCCGACCTCGGCGCCGTGATCCACGACCGCAACCTGCTGCGGCGTGCGCTCACCGCCGCCCGGCGCAGGGGCGTCGCCGTCGAGGTCATCCGGCGTACGGTCGAGCGTCTGCACCGGCCAGGACCGACGGGCACCGGTCCAATGCTGCGCCTGCTCGACGGCGTGCCGTGCGAAGGACGCGTGCCGGACTCGTGGTTCGAGGAGCTCGTTGCGGCCTGCGTGGCCGATCGCGCGCTGCCACCTTTCGAGATGCAGTACCCGATCGTCGACGCCCGGGGGCGCCTGATCGCGCGGGCCGACATCGGCTTCCCGTCGGTCAAGCTCGGGCTCGAGGCGCACAGCCGGGAGTTCCACTTCGGTCCCCTCCATGAGCCTCTCGACGAGCAGCGCGACCTCGCCGCAGCGGCGTGCGGATGGGAGCTGCTCTACCTCGGCTGGTACGCCGCCAAGCGGCCGGCGGAGGTGCTCGCTGCCGTCCGCGCCGTCATCGCCGCGCGGCGCCGTGAGGCGGCAGGGCAGAGCCCCGCCGTGCCGTCTCACAGCGAGGCGGCCGCTGGGGCGTGAGGCCCGGAATGGTGCGCGGACAGCGCGGAGATCCGCCGTCTGGGCTCACAGATCGGTGGAGGCGACGTGTGGGTCCGACAACGGTGAGCGGTCGCGGCGGGGAACCGCCGACTCCGCTCACAGATCGACACGCACGGCAGCTACGGGGTGCCGGCGTGGGGGACGTCGACCGTCGCCGCCACGATCTGTGCGTCGCGAGCCGCGGCGCGGGTGGCCTCGTGGAAGTCGGGCGCGGTGCACATGAAGAGCGTGCGGCCGTCGTCGCCGCCGAGCATGCACGCGAACACTCCGGTGCCGACGGCGATCTGGTCGAGGATCTCGCCGCCCTCGACGAGGCGGATCACGCGGCTGCCGACGGTATCGGCGACCCAGACCGCGCCGTCGGCGTCGAGGCACATCCCGTCGGGCCCGAACACCATCCCGCCGGCCACCGTCGCCAGGTCGTCGCTCGCCGGAGGCGGGCCGAGGGCGGCCCAGTCCCGGCGCGGCCCGAGCTCGCCGCCGGTGCCGACGTCGAACGCGCTGATCCGGTTCCCGAACGACTCGCTCACGATCAGCGTCGAGCCGTCGGGCGTGATCGCCGATCCGTTCGGGAAGTACAGCGGCTCACTGGCTACCGACACCGTGCCGTCGGCGTCGACCCGCGCCAGGGGGGTCGCCCGCAGCGGTGCACCCGACATCAGGTCGAACCCGAAGTTGCCGACGTAGGCGGCCCCCGTCGGGCTGACCACCATGTCGTTGAGGTGCCACGTGGCGACTGCGTTGAGGTCGGCGTGCTCGACCAGCTCACCGCCCGCCTCCTGGCGCAGGACCTTCCGATCGCGCATCGACACGATCAGCAGCCGCCCGTCCGGCAGCCACCCCAACCCGGACGGCTGCTGCGGCACGGACGCCACGTCCTCCGGCTCGCCGCCGGGCACCACCGCCAGCACGCGCTGGCTGTAGAGGTCGGAGAACCACAGCCGCCCCTCGTGCCAGCGGGGGCACTCCGTGTACGTCATCCCATCGACGACGACCGACAACTCGCGTGCGCTCATCCCCACGACGATAGGAACGCCGCCTGCCCAGTCGGGAACCGGCGGTCAGCCCTCGGCCTCGCGGGCCGAGGCGACGAGCGCCCACAGCTCGGCCGCCGCCACCGGACCGGCGATGCTGGCCCGCACCACCCCGTCGCGGTCGGCGATCACGAGCAGCGGGACGGCGTCGATGCGATACCGCTCGTGAAGGTCGCGGCGGGACTGGAACGCGACATCGGCGACGGCGACCTCGTCGCTCGCCAGCACACCGGCCTTGGTCACGACGTCGGCGCACGTGTGGCACGTCGTCGACGTGAACACCGCGACCAGCCACGGCGCCTCGGGCCACTCGAAGTCGCGCCGGTCGAGCTGGGCCGGCACCGACCGCGGCGCCTGCGTCGGCGCGTCGGGCCGCCGGCGCCTGGCGAGCAGGGCGACCACGACCGCGACGGCGACGATCGCCGCGGCGATCAGCAGCCGGGACATTCAGCCGACCACGGGCACGGCCCAGGCCGCGCTGCGGCCCTGGGCGCCCGGCTCGCGCGGGAGCGAGCGCTCGACGAACACCGGAGCCGTCGCCCGCAGCACGAGCTGGGCGTCGACCGCAGTTGGATCGGTCAGCGAGATCGGCACCACTGCCCCCGCCGGGAGCGTGACCTCCTCCAGCCCGGGAACGTTCTGCAGGCCGGCCGGCGTGACCGCCTGGACGTTGACGGAGGCGTCGGCGTTGGTGCTGTTGTAGACGACGAGCGCGTCCTCGGTCGCCTCACCCGGCCCGATGGCGAGCGTCCACGTCGAGGCGACCAGCGGCTCGGTCGGGGCGGTGACGGCGCCGGCGAGCACGGACGTCGTCGGGATCCCCTCGATCGTGCGCGTGATCGCCCGCTCGACGACCAGCGACTGCGACGCGTCGTCGGTGTCGAACACGATCGCATGGCGCCCGTCGGGGAGCCCGGCGACGTTCTCTGCGGCGTAGGTCACGACCTCCCCGGCCGGCACGCTGATCGGGTCCGTGGGCACCTCCGTGGGCACCCCGAGGAACAGCGGCATCACAGTCACGTCCTCGGTCGTCGGGTTGTAGATGCTGAACCGCTCGCTCACCCCACCGCCTCGCGAGCCGTTGGCGAACCACCACTGCGATCGGGGTGCCGGCGACGCCAGCGTCATGCTGTAGCCGAGGCGCCCACCTCCGTCGTACAGCTGGGCGCGGCCGACGACCAGGGTTCCGCGTGACGCCACGACGCTGACCGCCACCTGGGCCTCGTCACGGGCGGCGATCGAGTCCATGTCGATGACCTGCACCGAGCGCGCCGGAATCGGGTACCCCTGCAGCTCCGGCGGCTGCCGCGAGCCCTCGTCGGTTGCGAACGCGATGTCGACGATCACGGCCTGGTCGTACGGGTTCGCCAGCACCAGTTGCTCGGTCGAGTTCTCCGCCGTGAACCCCTCGGCGAGGTACCACGTTCGCGACGTCTCCGTCGTGCACGGAGCGACGGACGTGCCCGCTGCGACCGTGGCTCGTTGCTCGACGAGCCCACCCCCACCATCGATCTCGACGACCGCGCTGGCATAGGGGTTGGTGATCGCCGCGCTCACCGCGGTCCGCTGGAACGGGGCCACCTCGAACGGCTGCTCGACAGCCTGGTCGGCAGCGCCGAGGAACGTCACCCGGCCGGTCATCACGGCCTCGCCAGCGTTGGCGATCACGATCTGCCCCGCCGTGCCGGCCTCCCCACCCGCCGGGATACCAGGGCAGAACCACGTACTCGTCAGCACGGACTCGGTCGGGGCGGCGGGCATCCACGGCTCGCTGGCGGCGGCGAACACCGGCGCGCTGGGCGCAGGCGTGTCGCGCGCCGCGACGCCGATGGCCACGGCGGCGGCGACGGTGATCGCCAGCATCGGGATTCGCCGCAGGATCATTTCGGCGCCTGCTGCGAGCCGTTGCGCTCGTCGACCGCCTCGTGATGCTCGATCGCCGGGTCGCCGGCGAACAGCTCGTCGACCCAGCCGGCGAACCCGGTGCGGTCGGCGGGCTCGGGCATCGCCACGGCGGGCTCGGCGTCGAAGTCGATCAACGTCTCGTCGCGGAGGCGCCGCCCCCGCCACCGCGCCGGGACCGCCGCCCGGCTGGCGGCGAGCAGCACAAGCAGCCACAGCGCGCCCTCGACGAGCAGCCACACCGTGCGGGACCGTGGCTGCTGGTAGCGCAGCGCGCCGGCGCCCGCACTCGCGACGTCGAAGCCGGTGGCCACGCCGAACGAGGCCCGCGGGGCGACATCGGTGCCGCCGACTGCCAGGCGCCACTGGCTGTCGAGCGGGGTCGCCACGTGGACCACGCCGGCGGGGACGTCGCCGGTGGCCGTGCGGGCACGGTCGGCGCCGACGAACAGCGGCGTCGCCGTCGACGTGCCGGCTGCGACCAGCGGGTCGACCGAGTTGGCCGTAGACGCGGCGGCGAGCGGCCCGCCGAGCGAGGCCGTGGTCGGGACGGCGGCGAGGTTCTCGAACTGGATAAACGCCGGCGGGGTGTGCGAGCGCACGAGATCGAGCTGTGCGGCGAGGGCATCGACGATGCCGGCCGGGACCGGCAGCGGTTCGTCGGCGGTCGAGCTGGCTCCGTCGACGGTGGGGACGACGACGTAGCGGACGCCGAACGGCGCGAGGAGCCGTCCCGCCCGCCGGGTGCCGGCCGACGCGATCTGGGCGATCACGTCGCGCAGCTCGGGATCGGCGGGACCATCGGGGACGGCCCAGCGGTCGCCGAGGTCGACCGGGCCGTCGTCGACGAGCGCCAGTGCCACTCCCCCGCCGAGGTCGTGCGACGGGAACGGGATCAGCCTCGGATCACCGACCCACAGGACGCGGTAGTCGCCGGACTCGGACGCCGGCGGCAACGGACCCTCGACCAGCGTGGTGAGGCCGGTGCGCGGCGCGTACCACGCGCCGTCCGTGAGCGTCAGCAGGGCGGGCAGGACACCCAGCACGACCGCCGCCACGCCTAGCACGCCGAGCGGCTGGCGCCACCCGAACCTGCGCCCGGTGACGTCCTGCCCGAACGCGGAGATCGCCGCCGCCGCGGCAATGGCGAGGCCGAGGGCGACGGGAGCCAGGAGAACGCCGATCTCGGGCACGCGGAACGGCAGGTCGTCGACGTCCTGGAGCACGGCGAGACCGAGGAACACCACGACGAGGCCGGCCGCGCGGGCGGCCCACGTCAAGCGCCAGGCCCGCCCGACGAGGAGGCCGACGAGCACCGGCACGTACAGCAGCAGGCCGAGGACCTCCAAGCGGCCACGGCCGATCGCCATCGACGCCACCTCGTCGAGGCCGCGCCCGGGCGCTCCGGCCAGGCGCGGGGCAACGAGGTCGTCCCACGACCACGCCGCCGACCACGGCAGGTTGAGGACCCACGCCACGGCGCAGGCGACCAGCCCGAGGGCGATGAACCGCGCGCTCGTGCGCACGCCCGCACCGACCAGCAGGCTGGCGACACCGAGGACCACAGCGATCACAACGAGCACCGGGAGCACGGCCGGGGCGATGGCGACGGCCACGGCGGACACGAGCGCGAGCAGGGCCGTGCGCCGGACACGCTCGCGGACGCGCAGGTCGATCACGCCGTCGACCAGCTCGTCCTGACCGTGCGCCGCTGCCAGCGGGTCGGCCGTGCCGATGCCGACCGCGAGGCGCAACAGGTGCACGAACCACGGCACGGCCGCGTAGGCGAGCAGCGCCGACAGCCGACCGGTGGAGATCACACCGGGCACGAGGGGCACCGCGGCGTAGACGACCAGGGCGGCGATCCGCGCCCGGCTGGACGGGAAGACCGTCGCCAGCCGCCACGTCCCCCACACTCCGACGAACACCGAGCCGACGACGATGACGGTCAGCCCGAGGCCCATCCGGAACAGCCACAGCACGCTGCCGATCGACAGCAGGCCCCAGCCAGTCGGGTTGGCGACGGACCCCCCGAGGCCGCCTGGGTTCCACCCCGAGATGAAGTCCGACCACCAGTCACGAGGGCTGGACGGCAGCGGCAGCAGCTCGCCGACGGCCGGCACGCGGGTGTCGATCATCGTACGGCTGGCGAGCAGTATCCACGCTGCCACCACGACCCAGGCGATCGTCGTGCCGAGCTGGCTCTCGCGCCAGCGTCGCACCGTCGCATCGGTGCCGATGTACGTCTCGGTGTCGCGGGAGCGCCGGTACCGCGTCAAGCGGGCGCTGCCGCGGATCTGGAGGCGCAGGATCTCCTCGTCGTCGACCCGTCGCAGCCGGGCGATCGCCCGCCGCCGGGCCAGCAGGCTCGGCGTCCGCGGCAGCAGGCCGACGAACGCCCGCAGCGAGGCCCACGCCTCACCCAGCCGCGCCGTGAACAGCCCGACGACCAGCTCGAGGACGGTGATCACCGCCAGCTCGATGGAGCGCACGGGCAGCCGCCCCCCGCTGGTCAACGTCGCCACCGAGCGCATCCGGTGACGAGCCTGAAGCAGCTCATGGTGCAGGTCGGGGCGGCGCACGGCCAGCTCCTCCCGGTGCCGCACGCGCGCCTGCGGGGCGACCACGACCCGCGCCCCGCTCAGGTGCGCCCGCCAGCAGAGGTCGACATCGTCGCCATGGAACGAGATCGCCGGGTCGAACCCCCCGAGCGCCCGGAACAGGTCGGCGCGCGCGAGCAGGCAGGCCGATGGCAGCACGAACACGTCGCGGACTGCGTCGTGCTGCTCCTGGTCGTACTCACCGGGCTCGGTGAGCGGATCGACCTCGCCGAAGCGGTCGAGTCCCAGCCCGACGTGCTGGAGCACGGCGGGGTCCTCCCAGGACGCCAGCTTCGGGCCGACCAGGCCGGCGTTCGAGCGGTACAGCTCCTCGACGAGAGCGCGGATGGCGTCGGGCTCGATGGCCACGTCGTCGTGGCAGATGCAGAAGAAGCCGCTGTCGCCCTCGACGAGCCGCAGCACCTCGTTGGCCGCGGCACCGAACCCGGGGTTGCCGCCGATCACCCGGACATGGGCGTCGGGCAGGAAGCTGATGATCCACTCGGCGAGCGGCTGGCCATCGGCGGCCACTGGGTCGCCGGCGATCAGGAACAGCGTGTCGAGGTTGGGGTAGTCCTGCTCGGCGAGCGATCGGAGCGTCTCGTCGAACCAGTCCCCCGGTCGATGGACGACCACCACCGCGACCACCGGCGGGGCGGGCGCGGCGTCGTGCTCCACGGGAGTGCGAGGCTACCGGCGACGCTCCGCGTGGCCCCGTCGGCGGGAGCCGCACGTCACACTGGCGATGCTTGCAAAAGTTAGCACTCTGCGCTATCTTGTAAGAGACCGTTGATCCCTCACCACATTGGAGTGTGCCATGCCTTCCTTCCCCGATCTGTCGAAGGTCGAGCTTCCCAAGTTCGAGTTGCCGAAGTTCGAGCTGCCCGAGTTCCAGCTGCCCGAGTTCCTGCAGTTCGAGCGCCCCGAACTGCCCGACCTGCCGAGCGCCGAGCAGGTGCTCGAGGCGGCCCGCAACGCCGTGTACGTCGGCATCGGCCTCGCCGTGATGACCGTCGAGCGGGTCCAGGAGTGGTCGAAGCAGGCCACCGAGGCCGTCACCGAGCAGGTCTCCAAGGCCCGCGCCGCCGCCACCAACTGACCACCAGCCACCGACCCCCACCGACCCCCCACCCAGGTGCCCGTGACCGCTACGGCGGCACGGGCACCGCCGCGCGCCGAGCCTCATCGTTCGCTCGCCCGGTGACCCACGCGGCGCACCAATAGCGCGGCTTGGCGGCGGATCGCGAGGGATAGCCTCGGCCCCTCGTGTCGTCACCGGTGACCACTCGCACGCCGCTCCCCGAGGGCACGATCCCCGTCGGTGTCGCGCTGCTCATCAGTGGCTTCGCCACGTACGCCTTCTTCAAGGTCGGAACGTGGGCCGTCGGCGGCGAGGACCAGTTCACTCCGATCAGCTCGCTGTGGTTCGCCACGTTCGCCCTGGCGCCAGGGTTCTTCCTGCCGCTCGAGCAGGAGATCGGGCGAGCCCTGGCCCACCGCCGGGCCATCGGCCAGGGCGGCAGGCCGGTCGTGCACAAGATCGCTCGGCTCAGCGTCGTGCTCATCGTCCTCGTGCTGGCGGTGATCGTCGCCCTCAGCCCCGTGATCGCCGAGAACTACTTCGAGGGCGACTGGGTGATGCTCCTCGCCCTCGTGGTCGCGTTCGCGTGCTACGCGCCGGCGATCATCGCCCGCGGCATCTGCGCCGGATCCAGCCGCTTCAACGACTACGGGATCGTGATGGGCGCCGACGGCATCGTGCGCATCGTGCTGTGCCTGCTGCTCGCCGCGTTCAGCATCGAAGCGGCTGGCGCGTACGGGTTCGCCGTCGCACTGGCGCCGCTGTTCGGCCTCGCCGTCGTCACGTTCCGCGGCGCGCTGCGAACGGACCCGGGCCCCGAGGCGCCGTGGCCTGAGGTGACGCAGAACCTCGGCTGGCTGCTCATCGGCTCGGTTTTCGCCGCCGCCCTCGTCAACGCCGGCCCGATCGCGATGCAGATCCTCGCCGAACCCGGCCAGGAGAGCGCGGTCACGCAATTCGCGTACGGCGTGCTGCTGGCCCGCATCCCGTTGTTCCTGTTCCAGGCCGTGCAAGCGGCCCTGCTGCCCAAGCTCAGCCGGCTCGCCGCACGCGGCGAGCTGATGGAGTTCCGCGCCGGGCTGCGGCGGCTGCTGAAGGTCGTGCTCGCCGTCGGCGTCATTGGCACCGTGGGCGCGCTGATCCTCGGCCGGATCGCGGTCAAGATCGTGTACGACGCCGACCTCACCGGCCGCACGCTCGCCATGCTCGCGCTCAGCAGCGCGATCTACATGGTCGCCCTATCGCTCGCCCAGGCCGTGATCGCTCTCAAGGGCCACGCGTTCGTCGCCCTCGGCTGGGTGCTCGCGATGATCGCGTTCGTCCTCGGCACATGGCTGTCGAGCGACGAGCTGTACCGTCGCGTCGAGTTCGGCCTCGTGATCTCGTCGATCGTGGCGATGGTGACGTTCGCGATCGTGCTCCGCAGCCGCCTCGCCAGGGGCATCGTTCCGGACGCCGACTCGGTGATGGATGCGATCACCGACATGCCGTTGGAAACGTAACGATGGCCTCGCTCGCTGCGGACGGGGGCCGAAGCGTCACGAGCCTTCGGGCTCGCTGAACTCCACACTTTCTGGGTGCCCCCAGTCTCGGATCTGAGACCGTGCCGCCCCAGAAGGCGGGATGAGACCAGGACCACCCAGATGTCTGGCGGCGCGACGCTCGGTCGCGTCAGTCGGGGCGGCGGATGCCGGCACGCTCTGATTCGAGCGCCAGGTCGTGGGCGACCATCATCTTGACGAGGGCGGGGAACGTGACCTCCGGTTTCCAGCCCAGCGTGGTACGGGCCTTGGTGGCGTCGCCGATCAGCAGGTCGACCTCGGCGGGGCGGAAGAATTTCGGGTCCTGGCGGACGTAGCGCTGCCAGTCGTCGATGCCGACCTCGGCGAACGACCGCTCGACCAGCTCCTCCACGGTCTGCGCCTCGCCAGTGGCGATCACGTAGTCGCCCGGCTCGTCCTGTTGCAGCATCAACCACATCGCCCGCACGTAGTCCCCGGCGTACCCCCAGTCCCGCCGGGTGTCCAACGTGCCCATCACCAGCTCGTGCTGCAATCCCAACTTGATCCGCGCGACGGCGTTGGTCACCTTGCGCGACACGAACTCGATCCCCCGCCGCGGCCCCTCGTGGTTGAACAAGATCCCCGAGCAGGCGAACATCCCGTACGACTCGCGATAGTTCACCGTGATGTCATGCCCGAATACCTTCGCGCAGCCGTACGGCGACCGCGGATGGAACGGTGTCAACTCGTTCTGCGGTGTTTCCCGCACCTTGCCGAACATCTCCGAGCTCGACGCCTGATAGAAGCGGATCGGGTTGTCGGCCACCCCACCGACCATGCGGATCGCCTCCAGCATCCGCAGCACTCCCAGCCCCGTCGTGTTCGCCGTCAACTCCGCCTGGCTGAACGACAGGGCGACGAAGCTGATCGCCCCCAGGTTGTACACCTCGTCGGGCTGGGCCATCTGCAGCGCCGCCACCAGCGACGGCAGATCCGCCAGATCCCCCGGCACCAATTCGACGAACGGCATCTCCTCCACCACGGCCGCCGCCTTCGGGTTGTTCTGCCCCTTCACCATCCCGAACACGTCGTAACCCTGACCGTGGAGGAACTCCGCCAGGTGCTGGCCGTCCTGACCCGTGATCCCGGTGATGAACGCTCGCGGCATGAGCGGGCGAGCCTACTGAGCACGCCGCCCGGTTAGCCTCCCGCGTCGCCGCCATGGTTCGCCTCGCCCTCGACGTCGGTCCGCTGCACGGCCACCGCACCGGTGTCGGCGCAGCCGTCGCCGAGCTCGCCGCCGCTCTCGCCTGCCACCCCGACGTCGAGCTGCACCCGTACGTGCTCAGCTTCCGCAGCCACCCCGCGCCGCCGACGCGCCGGCTGCCACTGCCGGCCGCGGTCGCCCACCGTGTGTGGGCGCACAGCGATGGCCCGCGCGTCGATCGCTGGCTCGGCGACACCGACGTCGTCCACGGCACCAACTACGTCGTGCCGCCGACCCGGCACCCGGCCCTCGTGTCCGTCTACGACGTCTGGTTCCTCGCCCATCCCGACCAGGCGGCGGCCGCCGTTCGCCGGGCCGGTGCGGTGCTGCGCCGGCGCGTGCGCGCCGGGGCGACGGTCCACGCGTCGAGCCGGGCGACGGGTGAGGCGGTTGCCGAGCGGTTCGGGACTGATCGGGTCGAGGTGGTCCATCTCGGCCCGCCGCCCGTCGACCCAGCGCCGGCCGTGGCGCCCCGCGGCGTCGCCAGCGAGCTCGACGGGCAGCCGTTCCTCCTCGCCGTCGGCACGATCGAGCGGCGTAAGAACCTGCCCGCGCTCGTCCGGGCGTTCGGCGCCGCCGCTACCGGGCTGGGCGCCACGCGTCTCGTGCTCGCGGGGGCGCCCGGCGACGACGCGACCGCGCTCGACGATGCGGTGGCCGCCCAGCCGGCTGCCGTGCGGGCAGCCATCGTCCGGCCGGGACCCGTGGACGGGGCGACGAAGTCGTGGCTTCTCCGCCACGCCCGCGCCCTCGCCTACCCGTCGCTCGACGAGGGCTTCGGCTTCCCCGTGCTCGAAGCGCAGGCCGTCTGCCTTCCGGTCGTGGCCAGCCGGGCCGGCTCGATCCCCGAGGTGGCCGGGGCCGGCGCCGAGTTGGTCGGCGTCGGCGACACCGACGGTCTGGCCGGCGCGCTGCTGCGGGTCGTGAACGACGACGGTCGGCGGGCGGAGCTGGTGGCAGCCGGGCGGGCCAACCTCGAGCGGTTCTCGTGGACCGCCACCGTCGACGCTCTCGTCGCCGTCTACCGGCGGCTGCGTGAGGAGGTCGGGCGATGAGTGTGGATTCGACGGTCGCTGTGCTGTCCGGTGGCGTCGGCGCGGCGCGGTTCCTGCGCGGGCTGCGCGACGCCGTGGAGCCGAGCGCGATCACGGCGATCGTCAACACGGGCGACGACACGGTGCTTCACGGCCTCGCCATCTCGCCGGATCTCGACACGATCGTCTACACGCTGGCCGGGGCCATCGACCCGGAGCGGGGATGGGGGCTGAGCGGCGAGACGTGGGAGGCGATGGGCGCGCTGGCGCGCTACGCGGCCGTGCGTCCGGATGGGTCGCGGGCGGCGACGACGTGGTTCAACCTCGGCGACCGCGACCTCGCCACCCACCTCTACCGCACCGCGCGCATGGGCGAAGGCGCGACGCCGACCGAGGTGGCGGGCGAGATCGCCCGCGCCTGGGGGCTCGACCTCCGTGTGCTGCCGATGACCGATGGCGCGCTGGCAACGGTGATCGAGCTGGCCTCCGGCGAGGAGGTGTCGTTCCAGGACTACTTCGTGCGCCTGCGCCACGACGTCGCCGTGCGGGCGGTGCGCTTCACGTCGGCGGGCGCGACCCTGACGGCACCTGCCCACGACGCGCTCGCCACGGCGGGCACGATCGTCGTCGCCCCGTCGAACCCGGTCCTGTCGATCGGGCCGATCCGCAGCCTGCCGGGCGTCGACGAACTGCTCGCCGCGCGCCGCGATCGCGTCGTCGCCGTGTCGCCCATCGTCGGCGGCGCGGCGCTCAAGGGCCCGGCCGACCACATGCTGGCCGAGCTCGGCCACGAGCCGTCCCCGGTCGGCGTCGCCCGCCTCTACGCACCGGTCGCCGGCGCCCTCGTCATCGACCCCGTCGACGCCGACCTGGCGCCGGCCGTCGAGGCAGCCGGCATGCGGGCGGTCGTTCACCCGTCGGTGATGTCCACCGCCGCGATCTCCGCCGACCTCGCCCGCGCCGTTCTCGCCGCCGCGCGATGACGATGGCGCGCGGCGGGGGTGTGGGCGCCGCAGGCCGGCTCATTCAGCTCGCCGAGCAACCTCCGGTTGCGAGGCGAAACATCAGCGGACGGTCTCGAGGCCTTCCGCCAGCGTTGTCCACGGCGACCAGCCGAGGTGGATCCGGGCGCGCACGGGCGACACCGCGAAGCGCAGCAGCTCGTCGGGCCTGGGCGGCCCGTGCTCGGGCTCACGGCCGTCGGGGGCGAGCAGCCGCCACAGCTCGCGCAGGCTGGTCTGGACGCCGGTGCCGATGTTGACGAGAAGTCCGCTGCCGCGCTGACCGGCCCGGACCAGGGCGTCGACCACGTCGTCGACGTACACGAAGTCGCGGCTCTGGCGGCCGTCGCCGCTGAAGCGAGGCGCCGTCTCCGACGCGGCCGCCGCGGCGAGGGCGGCGACGACACCACCGTCGGGGCGCTGGCGGGGGCCGTAGACCGACGCCACGGCGAGTGCGGTGAACTCGATGCCCCAGTCCTCGCGGTACGCGGTGAGGAGGTCGACGATCGCCTTGGCGACGACGCCGCGCACGCCGCGCGGCGTCAGCGCCCCCTCCTTCACCGGCAGGTCGCGTCCCGACGGGTGCCCGTACAGCGCCGTCGCCGGGAGGCCGGCCACGACCTTGGACACCCCCGAGCGCCGTGCCGCGTCGAGCACACCGAGCATCGACGTGAACGACCGGCCGAGCGTCGCCGCCGGCGCGCCGTGGCGGGTGACCAGCGCGAGGTGGAAGATCGCGCGCGGCCGGCGCATGCCGATGAGCGTGGCGAGATCGTCGCTGCACGCGTCGAGGGTGTGGATGTGCAGCTCGCCGACGTCGAGGCGCGCCGCCTCGGCCCGCGCTGCCGAGAGGTTGGCCAGCGAGCCAGTCGACAGGTCGTCGACGACGTCGACCTGGCGGCCCTCGGCGATCAGGCGGTCGACGAGGTGGGAGCCGACGAATCCGGCCCCGCCGATCACGAGCACGCCTCCCGTACGGGGCTCGTCGGGCGGCATCTCCACCGCGTCGTCAGTCGACGGGCTCGGGGACTCGGGCATCGTGGAGCTGCTCACCGTCGGCAATCTTGCCGTCGGCGCCGACCACAGTGCGAACGACGACCGCCCGTGAACCGACGGCGCCGGCCACGATCGAGTCCTCCACGACGGCCCCGGCGCCGATCGTGGCGCCAGGGAGGATCACCGAACCGCTGACGCGGGCGCCCTCGTCGACGCGAGCGGGTCCGACGACGCTGTTGGTCACAGCCGCCCCCTCCGCGATCTCGGCGCCCGGCGCGATCGGCGCGCAGACTTCGCGGCGGCGCCCGTTGACGAGGTCGAGATTGGCTTGGCGGAACGGCTCCGGGCGGCCGGCGTCGATCCAGTAGTCGTCCGTGGCCAGCGAGTGGAAGCGCCCGTCGGCGGCGATCAGCGGGAACGTGTCACGCTCGATCGAGGAGCGCCGTCCGGGCGTGATGCGGGCGAGGACGCTCGGCTCGAAGACATAGGTCCCGGCGTTGATCAGGTTGCTCGGCTCCGTGCCCGGCGCCGGCTTCTCGATGAACCGCAGGATGCGACCGGAGCTGTCGCGCTCGACAACGCCGAACGCAGAGGGATCGTCGACGCCGATGAGGTGAATCGTCGCCTCCGCCCCGGCGGCTCGATGGGCGGCCACCAGGTCGGCGACCGAGAGATCCGAGAGCACGTCGCCGTTGCCGACGACGAAGGTGTCGTCGATCCCGGCGTGGTCGGCGGCGAATCGGATCGCCCCCGCCGTATCGAGCGGCTCGGGCTCGATCGCGTAGTCGAGGCGGACGTCGCCGCAGCGCCCGTCGGGGAACGCGGCGAGGAACGGCTCGGGCAGGAAGCCGAGGGCGAGAGTGACGGCGTCCACGCCGCCGGCGCCGAGCTGGTCGAGCAGGCGGACCAGCAGGGGCACGTGGGCGATCGGCAGCAACGCCTTGGGCACGGTGTTGGTGAGCGGTCGCAGGCGGGTACCGAAGCCGCCAACCAGCACGACGGCCTGCATCGGCCGCAGCCTAGCGGTGCGTGGTCTCCGGGGTTCTGTGGGAGGGAATAGACGCGATTCGCGTCTGTTCCCTCCCACAGAGCGTGGCGCGCTCACGATCAACGGGGGCACAGGCGGGGCGGGTCAACGGCGCAGCGCGCGCAGGAGGTGCTCGTAGCGCTCGGCGATGGCGGCCGGCGACGCCGACTCGACGACCCACGCCCGACCGCAGGCGCCCATCGCCCGGGCCCTGGGGGGGTCGTCGACCAGCTGGGCGACGGCGGCGACGAACGCGTCAGGGTCATCGGGCGCAACGGCGATGCCGCCTCCAGATCGCTGCAGCAGCCGCGGGATCTCGGAGCCCTCGTCGATCGCTGCGACGACCGGCCGCCCGGCGGCGAGGATCGAGTACGTCTTCGAGGGCACGCTGACCGACGCCAGGCCGAGCCGCAGCGGGACGGCGTGCACGTCGCCGGTCGCCAGTAGCTCCGCCAGTCGAGGTTCCGGGACGTACCCGGCGAAGCGCACGTTGGACAGGCCGGCGGCACGCCTGACGAGCTCGTCCCGCGCCACGCCTTCGCCGTTGATGAGCACCGTCACGTGGGGCAGCCGGCGCGCCACGTCGAGGAGCAGCTCGACCGACTGCGAGTAGCCGACGTTGCCGGCGTACAGCACGACCGGCTCCTCCCCGATGTCGAGCTGGCGCCGGTACGGCGTCATCCGGTCGCCGGGTGCGATGCGCGCGGTGTCGACGAAGTTGGGGATCGTGTGCACCCTGCCGACCCGCGACGCCGGCAGCTTGCCGGCGACGTTGGCCCGCAGGTCGTCGGACAGCACGGTGATCGCGTCGGCCGTGCGGTAGGTCGCCCGTTCGAGCCACGACGCGACGGCAATCACCCGGCGGTCGGTGATCGCCCCGGTCTCGACCGCGGCGTCGGGAAACACGTCCTGGATGTTGAACACGAACCGCGCCCGGCGCGCCCAGGCCACCAGCCGGCCGGTTGGTCCGAGCGTCAGCGGAGGCGACATCGCGACGACGGCATCGGCCCGGCGGAACCACCCACCGGCGGCGATGCCGGCCCACCCGGCGAGCACGGAGAACCCGGCGAACCCGGCTGCACGGCGCACGAGGCGCCGCTTGTCGCGGCCGGGAAACGGGTGGACGCGCGTGATCGTGCCCCACGGCGTGACCTCGCGGCGGACGAGACGGCCGGACCAGCCCGGCTCGACCGCGTGGCGGCGGTACCAGGGCAGGGCGGCGACGACGTGCAGCTCGTGACCGCGAGCGGCGAGCTCGGTGACGATGCGGGTGAGGATGCGTCCTGTCGGCGCGGTGTCCGGCTCGACATGCGGCCCGATGAAGACGATCCGCAGCGGTTCAAGCATCGACGGACCGGTGCCGACCGCCGGCGGCTGCGCACTGGCGGTACGCCACGGCGAGCGCGCGCCCGGAGACCTCCGTCGTGAACTGCCTCGCCCGCGCGTGTCCGGCTGCCACGAGCGCGGCTCGGTCGCGTTCGACCTCGTCGAGCGCGCCCTTCCACGCGTCCTGCTCGAGCGGCCGCACGATCGCGGCGTCGCCGGCCACCTCCGGAAGCGCAGCCCGATCGCTGCACACGACCGGGGTCCCGAGCGCCATCGCCTCCAGCACCGGTGCACCGAAGCCCTCGTACTCGGACGGGAACACGAGTGCGGTCGCCGCCGCGATCAGCCCGTCGCGATCGGGTGCGGGCACGCGCCCCGGCCGGATCACGCGCGGCCCGAGCTCGCGGGTGGCGATCGCCGAGGCCACCTCCTCCTCGGCGAGGCCCCGGCCACCGAGCAGCACGAGCGCCAGGTCGGGGTCGCCCCACGGCCCGTCGAGCAGCTCGAGCAGGAACCGGTGGTTCTTGTGCGGGTGGGTGATCGCCGGGAAGATCACATACGGCCGCTCGCCGAGCTCGTAGCGGCGGCGCACCGTCGCCTCGTCGGTGACGACCGTCGGCGCGTCGACGCCGTGCGGCACGACCACCACGCGCTCGGGATCGCACCGGTAGCCGTCGATGATCGTCGCGCGGACGAACTCCGACGGAACCGCGACGACATCGGCATGACGGATCGAGCGGGGCACGGCGAGGCGGAGGTACTGGCGCTTGACGACCTCGACGTACTTCGGGTACGAGCGGTACTGGACGTCGTGGATCGTCAGCAGCACCGGCCGCGGCGACCGCAGCGGCACCGTGCCGCCGCCGTGGTGCACGACGTCGACGCCGGCCAGGCGGTGCGGCAGCCACGTCGCCTCGGTGAGTACCCGCCGGCTGCGGCGGCGGGCGTCGAGCGACGACACGACGAGCTGGTGGCGGGCGGCGAGCTCGGGATGGGCGGCCGCGAAGCCGGGCACCACGAACAGCGTGGCGTCGACGAGCGGCGCCGCCACGCGCAGGCCGAGCAGCTGGCGCGCCAGGTACTCCTCGGACCCGCCGACCTCGCCGGGCACGCACCACAACAGGTTGACGCCGACTCGCAGCTGATCGCTCACCGCCGACCTCGCTCCCTCACGACTTGTCCCCCTCGGTGCGGCGGCGTTCTGGGCGCGGATGCTGCCAGATCCCGTTCTGGGCGCGCTCGCTGCCACCTGTTGTCAGTCATCGCGCCCACATCGATCGTGAGCTTGCTGCACTTGCTCACGCCACCACCACCGCGCGGTAGACCTCGACGGTGCGCTCCGCTGTCGCCTCCCACGTCATCTCGGCTGCCCGCCGCCGGCCGGCGTCTGACAGCTCGGCGGCGTGCCGCTGGGCGTCGTCGATCCCGGCGGCGATGGCATCGACATCGCGCGGGTCGACCAGTACCGCGGCCCCACCGGCGACCTCCTCGGTCGACGTGCCGGCGCTGGTCACGACCGGTGTCCCCTGGGCCATCGCCTCGAGGATCGGCAGCCCGAAGCCCTCGGCTTCGCTGGGATAGGCGAACACCGTCGCCGATGCGTAGAGCGCGGGGAGGTCGCCGGCGGCGACGAAGCCGAGGAACCGCACGTCACCGCTGACCGCCGCCCGCACGTCCCCCCAGCCGTCAGGCCCGGCAACGAGCAGCGGCAGCGGCTCGGTGAGACGGGACATGGCAGCCGCCAAGCGGGGAAGGTTCTTGCGCGGCTCGAGGGTGCCCACGAAGAGGGCGAACCGGGCGGGGAGGTTGAGGCACCGGCGCAGCAGGTCGACTGCGCCGGGCGACGCCGGTTCGTGATCGACGCCGAGCGGGACGACACGCACGCGCTCGGCGTCGATCCCTGCCGCCTCGAGGTCGCGGCGGCTGGCCTCGCTCGACGTGACCACGACGGACGCCCGGTCGCGGGTCACGTCGAGGCTGCGGCGCATCACGCGCAGGCCCTGGCGCGTGAAGCGGCGCGGTTCGTGGACCCACGCCAGGTCGTGCATCGTGACAACGAGCGGGGCGCGGGTCGCGCACGGCACGAGGCCGGTGGCGTGGGCGACATCGACCGGTCCCGTCGCGTCCTCGACACGAGGGCGGCGGACGCGCAACCACGCCTCGTACAGCAGCGGGCGCGGCAGCGGGAGCTGGGCAACGGGGATCGGAGATCGCCATGCCGGCGCCGGTGGCCGCCGGTGCCGGCCGGCGACGCCGACGAGGTCGACGACGTCACCGGGCGCCAGCCGCCGAGCGACCTCGATCGCCGCGATCGCGGTGCCGCCCGGCGCGTCATGCCAGCACTGCTCGAGCGTGTAGGCGACGCGCATCGCGCCCATGATGGCGGGTGCACACCTATCCTCGGGTGCATGCCCCGCTCCGACGAACTCTCGGCGGGCCAGCGCGTCCTCGTCACGGGTGGCTCGGGCTTCCTCGGCCGCCACGTCGTCGCCCGGTTGCAGGCGCGCGGCGCTGACGTCGTCGCCCCGCGCAGCGCCGAGTACGACCTCACGGTGCCTGGCGCGGCGGAGTCGATGATCGCCGACCTGCGCCCGTCGAAGGTGGTTCACCTCGCGGCTCGCGTCGGTGGCATTGGCTACAACCAGGCCGAGCCGGCCCCGCTCTACCTGGCGAATCTGCTGATGGGCACGTATGTCATCGAGGCCGCGCGCACCGTCGGCGGCGTCGACACCACGGTGCTGGTCGGCACGGTGTGCTCGTATCCCAAGTTCACGCCGGTGCCGTTCCGCGAGGAGAGCTTGTGGGACGGCTACCCGGAGGAGACCAACGCGCCCTACGGGTTGGCCAAGAAGATGCACCTCGTCCACGCCCAGGTGAATGCCACGCAGTACGGCCAGCGCTTCGCCTACCTGATCCCGACCAACCTGTACGGCCCCGGCGACAAGTTCCACCCCAGCGTGTCGCACGTCATTCCGGCGCTGATCAAGAAGTGCGTCGAGGCCGACGAACGCGGCGACGACAAGGTCGACGTGTGGGGAACCGGCCGCGCCAGCCGCGAGTACCTGTACGTCGACGACGCCGCCGAGGCGATCGCCCTCGCCACCTCGCTCGACATCGAGCCGGGGTCGGTGCCGCAGCCGCTGAACCTGGGCACGGATCGCGAGGTCACGATCCGTGAGACCGTCGAGCAGATCGCGGCGATCGTCGGCTACACCGGCGAGCTGCGCTGGGACCCGACCAAGCCCGACGGCCAGCCCCGCCGCCGTGTCGACGCCCACCGCGCCGAGGAGCTGCTCGGCTGGCGGGCCAGCATGCCGTTCGAGGTAGGTCTGGGAACGACGATCGAGTGGTACCTCGCCAACCGAGCGGAGGCCGAACGCGCGCCCGCGTGAGGCGTCGAGCGTCGGACGGTCGAGCCCAATCCGCAACGGTGAGCTGACGAAGCAGAGAGCCGCTCCGACAGCTCACGGATCGGCATTGACGACGCCCGCTGCCAGGGCCGGGGCGCGATACGCGGCGGCGAGGGTGTCGATGGTCTCGTGGGCGTTGAGGCCGCTGGGATTGGGCACGATCCACAGCTCAGCGCCGGCGAGGGACTCCGGCTGGTGGCCGAGCGTGGCCTCCCGCCGGCCGAACGCCTGCCGGAACGCGGTGACACCGGCGACGGCCACGACACGCGGCTGGTGCTCGGCGACGAACCGGACTAGCCGAGCGGCGCCGGCACGGAGCTCGGCGACCGTCAGCTCGCTGGCGCGGGGTGTCGCCCGGTTGACCAGGTTGGTGATCCCGATACCTCGCTCCACGAGATACCGGCGATCTTCGTCGGTCATCCCGGCACCGCGGTCGATCCGCCTGTCGATCACATTCGCGCGCAACAAGGCCGGGTAGAACCGGTTGCCGGGGTGGGCGAAGTGGGTCGCTGTGGCGGCGGTCCAAAGGCCGGGGTTGATGCCGACGAACAGCAACCGCAGCCCGGGACCGATCAGGTCCGGCACGGTCGCGTCGCGAAACGACTCCAGCTGCGCCCTGGTGAACGCCACAGGCGGGAGGCTACGGGCGGCCGCCGCTACGCTGCCGGGACCGCCGGCCAGCGCCCGCAGCCGGTGACGCGTCGATGTCCGCCCCGCAGCTCCCCCTTCCCCCATTCCTCCGCCGCCGCGCCTCGCCGTTGCGCGGCCGCGAGGAGATCGTCGACGGGCTCGTCGAGCTGGTCACGGGCGCTGCCGACGGGCGGGGCGCGGCGCGCACGCTCGTCGGCGAGGCCGGGGTCGGGAAGACGTCGATCCTCGAGGAGGTGGTCCGCCGTGTCAGCAGTCAGGATGTGCAGGCGATCCGCCTGAAGGGGCTGCAAGCGGAGGTCGAGATGGCGTGGTCCGGGCTGGCCGGCCTGCTCGAGGGCCTGCTCGGCCTGCTCAGCTCGCTCCCCCCGGAGCGGGCATCGGCGATCCGCGCCGTCCTCGCGCTGGAAGGTGGATCGACTCCGATCGAGCCCTTCGCCGTCGCCGTGGCCGCCCGCGACCTCCTCGTCGCCGCCGCCGACTCGACGCCGATCGCCGTGTTCGTCGACGACCTGCCGTGGCTCGACAAGCCGTCGCGCCTCGTGTTGACGTTCCTCGCCGAGGACCTCGACGTCGAGCGAATCGCGATCATCGCCACGCGCGTCAGAGGCACCGACGCATCGACCGACATCGGGACCGTCGTCAAGATCGGCGAGCTGCCCGCCGACGCGGCCGACGCCCTACTGGTCGACGCGGGCGTCAGCAGCTCCGACGTCCGCGCGACCCTCCTCGAGGCCTGCGGTGGCAACCCGCTCGTGCTGGTCGAGGCGGCGAACCTGCTGCAGCCCGACGAGCGCGCCGGCCGTGCCGCGCTGCCGGACCCGCTCCCCGTCGGGCGCACCGGCCGGCGAGCGGCCGAGCTGCTGCTCGAGCAGCTCGATCCCGAGGTGCGCAACGGTCTCGTCGCCGTCGCCGCCGATTCGGACGGTGACGTGGCGCGGGTGCGGACCGCGACTGCTCGTCTCGGCTGCCCCGACGCCATCGAGCGCGCTGCCGCGGCGGGCGTCGTCACTGTCGACGAGGGCCGCGTGTCGTTCCGCCACCCGCTGATCCGCGCCGCCACCTACCACGGAGCGTCGCGCAGCACGCAGCGCGCGGCCCACCGCGCGATCGCCACCACGCTTCCGGAACGGTCCCCCACCCGTGCCTGGCACCTCGCCAGAGCGACGCTCGGCACGGACGAGGAGGTCGCCGCGGCGCTCGAAGCGGCGGCGACGATGACCGCCCACGTCGGCGCCCCGGCGCTCGCTGCCCGGACATGGGAGGCTGCCAGCAGGCTGTCGCCGGCGACGACCGATCGGGCTCGCCGCCTCCGACTGGCGGCGGCAGCCGAGCTCGAGGCCGGGCTGACGTCGGATTCCAGCGAGTTGCTGGCGCGGGCGGAGTCGACGGCAGCCGACGCACCCGACGAACCGCTCGAGCGCACGCAGAGGATGCGGCTGCGCTGCCGCCTGCCGATCTCAGTGGGCGGGATCGAGCATCCCGCTGCCGTGCTGCGGGGCGCGGCCGCGGAGGTCCTCGAGCGCGATGCCAGCCTGACCGTCGACCTCCTCCTGGATGCCCTCGAGCACCAGATCGACGACGGCGCGCTCGGCGACGTTGCCGACACGATCACCGACCTGCAGCCGCTGCGCGAGCGAGTGGATGCTGACCGGGCGCGCCGCATCGACATCGTCTCCGGCGGGTTGATGATCGTCCTCGGTCGTCCCGACGGCGAGCCCCTGTTCGAGCGCTACCGCGAGATCGTCGGGCCCGACCGCTCGGTCGAGGACACGTCGTTCCTGATCGGCGCCGTCGCTCCGGCGCTTGGCTACTTCCGCCGTACCCAGGAGTCCGACGAGCTGCTCGGCACGCTGGAGGCCGGGCTGCGCACGCGCGGCGCGATCCGCCCGCTGATCGACGTGCTCGGCGCCCAGGCCATGGCCGCCTACGGCCGTTCCTTCCCGGCGGGAATGGCAGCTGCGCTCGAAGCGGTCACCCTCGCCGAGGGGCTGGGCACGCCGGAGCTGGCGTCGCTCGCCGCCACCGCGCTCGCCCTCACCGCAGCCGTCGTCGGCGATCGCCAACGCTGCGAGCAGGGAGCCACGTTGCTCGAACTGGTCAGCGATCCGGAGCGTCGCGCTCTCGGTCCTATCGCCCTCGCCTACCTCGCGCTCAACCAGGGCCGGCTTGGCGACGCCCTGGCGATGTATCCGCACATCGCCGAGCTCTCGCCGCCCGGGCACAGCTTCATCCGCTGGGAGACGGAGTGGGTCGAGGCGCTCGCCCGAGTCGGGCGGCGCGAGGAAGCTGCAGCCGTGCTCGCCCGACTCGTCTCGGACGGGCAGCCCGCGGCGCTGCCGGCGTACGAGTACGCCCGCGCCGCGGGATTCGTCGCCGCCGACGACGAGCAGGCGTACCGTCGCTTCGCGGTGTCCGCCGAGGAAGCAGCTCGTGACGGCAATCCGTACGCCCAGGCACGGGCGCTGCTGGCGTGGGGCGAGCAGCTGCGGCGAGCTCGCCGGCGTGCCGACGCGCGGGTCCATCTCGAGCGGGCCGCGGCCCTGTTCGAAGCGATCGGGGCGAACGTGTTCGCCGACCGGGCGCGCAGCGAGATCCGCGCGGCCGGCGGGCACACGAGCGACGAGGTCGTCGCCCACCGGCTGCTCACGCCGCACGAGCTGCAGATCGCCCGGCTCGTCGTCGGCGGCTCCTCCACACGGGACGTCGCCGCCAAGCTGTTCATCTCACCGCGCACCATCGAGGCCCACCTCTCGACGATCTTCCGCAAGATCGGTGTCCGCAACCGCGCCGAGCTGGCCGCCCGCGCTCTCGAGGACCCCGTCCTCCAACCGTAGGGGTTTCGCTTCGCAACCAGAGGTTGCGAAGCGAGTACACGGAGCCGGCCTTCGGCCGGCACTCAGCTCCCAGGCGATCGACCGGCGGAGCCGGATCGATCGCCGGGTGGGGGCTCCGGCGGAGCCTCCGCCCCCACACCCCCGCCAAGAGCAAACGTCAATGTTGGAGGCGGGCGACGAGCTCGGCGAGGGGGGCGCGGAAGTCGCGCAGGAGGGGGATGCCGGCGACCGCCAGGACCTGGTTGGCGAGCACGCTGTTGGCTGGGCGTGGCGCCGGGCGCGGCGGGACCAGCTCGGCCGTCGAGATTGGCCGGACCATCGCCGGGTCGTAGCCGGCGGCGGCCAGCACCTCGGACACGAACTCGTACCACGTCACCGCGCCCTGGTTGGTGGCGTGGATCACGCCGGAACGGCGGTCGAGCGCCAGCCGGCGCAGCAGCGGGGCGAGGTCGGCGGTGAACGTCGGCTGGCCGCGCTGATCGTCGACGAACGCCAGCGCGCCGCGCTGGCCGGCCCGTTCGGGCGCCAGCCGCAGCACCGTGGCGACCATGTTCGAGCCGTGCTCACCGCAGACCCACGACGTGCGCACGACGGCCGCCGCGGGACCGAGCGCCAGCGCCTCGCGCTCGCCGCCCAGCTTCGACGCCCCGTACACCGAGCGCGGTCCCGTCGCGTCCCACTCGTGGTACGGGCGGTCGAGCGTGCCGTCGAACACGTAGTCCGTGGACACGTGCACGAGGTGGGCGCCGGCGCGGTCGCACGCCTCGGCGACCCAGCGCACGGCGAGCGCATTGGCCGCGAACGCCCGTTGCGGGTCGCTCTCGCACGCGTCGACCGCAGTCCACGCTGCGACGTGGATCACGGCGTCCGGCCGCCACGTCGTGATCGCCCCGAGCACGGCGTCGCGGTCGGTGACGTCGAGGGACGCGTGGTCGCAGCCCACCACGTCGTCACCCGCGTGCCTTGCAGCGGCGACGACGTCCTGGCCGAGCTGCCCGCCGGCGCCGGTGACGAGCAGCCTGAGAGGACGAGCCATTGGTCGGTTCGCAGGACTCACGGCTGCGGCAGCTCGTCCTCTGAGCCGCTCGTCGCTTCGCTCCTCGCACCGTGACGCTTCGACAGCGATCGCCTCTCCTCGTTCGCTCTCATTGCCCGGTGCGGGCGTACTTCGCCTCGGTCGCGGCCTTCTGCGGGCGCCACCACGCCTCGTTGCGGCGGTACCACTCGATCGTCGCCGCCAGCCCGGCGGCGAAGTCCTGGTACTGCGGTCGCCAGCCGAGCTCCGCGCGCAGCTTCGTCGAGTCGATCGCGTAGCGCAGGTCGTGGCCTGGCCGATCGTTGACGTGGTCGTAGGCGTCACGCGGCCGGCCCATCAGCTCGAGGATCAGCTCGACGACCTGCTGGTTGCTCTGCTCGCCGTCGGCGCCGATGAGGTACGTCTCGCCGAGCACGCCGTGGCGGAGGATGGTCAGCACGCCCGCGCTGTGGTCGTCGGCATGGATCCAGTCGCGGACGTTCTGCCCACCGCCGTAGAGCTTGGGCCGGCCACCGTCGAGCACGTTGGTGATCTGGCGGGGGATGAACTTCTCGACGTGCTGGTAGGGCCCGTAGTTGTTGGAGCAGTTGCTGATCGTCGCCGCCACGCCGAACGACCGGACCCACGCCCGCACCAGCAGGTCGGAGCCGGCCTTGGTCGACGAGTACGGGCTCGACGGGTTGTACGGCGTGGTCTCGGTGAACCGTGCCGGGCCGTCGAGCTCGAGGTCGCCGTAGACCTCGTCGGTGGAGATGTGGTGGTACCGCGTGCCGTGGGCACGCACGGCCTGCAGCAGGGTGTACGTGCCGACGACGTTGGTCTGCACGAACGGGAATGGGTCAGCGAGCGAGTTGTCGTTGTGCGACTCGGCGGCGAAGTGGACCACCGCGTCGTGGTCGGCGACGAGCCGCTCGACCAGCTCGGCGTCGCACACGTCACCGTGGACGAACGAGCAGCGGTCGGTCGCCAGCCCGTCGAGCGACGCCTTATTCCCGGCGTACGTCAGCTTGTCGAGCACGGTCACTGTGTCGTCGCTGTGGTCGAGAACATGGCGCACGTAGTTCGATCCGATGAACCCCGCCCCGCCGGTGACCAGCTGTTTCATGTCCGACTCACTCCTCCTGACTCACGTACGACCCGTCTCTTGGGCGGGGGGTTCGGGGGGCAGAGGCTCCGCCGGAGCCCCCCGATGCCGTTCGATCCGGCTTCGCCGGTCGATCGGCAGCAGCTC
>JBIOUO010000438.1:0-5358 GCA_044867195.1 Ilumatobacteraceae bacterium | reverse complement strand
CACGTCGAGCGAGCGAACAATTGAGCACGGTCTTTCGCTCATTGGTGCTCCGGAAGGTCTGACTCTCCAGCGTGGTGGTCGTGTGATGACACGGTGCACCAATGAGCGAGCAGCCGGTACGTCAGCTCCTCCGGGTGGGCGAGCGCGGGAAGATGCCCGCTGTCCAACTCGTCGGGCACGATGCCGAGGCGCTCGCCGACGACTCGCCGCTGGAACTCGGTGGGGAAGAACCGGTCGTCGCGGCAGAGCAGGAATCGGGTCGGCACGTCGGGCCACGCCGCGAGTGGCCATGGCTTGGCGAACGGCGTGTCGGACTGCTCGTGCAGATGCGCCGCACCGGCCGCGGCGATCTCGGCGGGCACGTCGTGGAGGAACAGCGCCTCGAGGTCGTCTGGGTCCCACCCGCCGGCCCGTGCCGCGGCCAGCCGCGCCTCCTCGGCGCCGATGTTCGCCCACCAGTCCGCAGGCCGCTCGCCGGGCCGGGGCACCATCGCCGCGACGAGGATCATCAGCCGGACGGGGACTCGAGTGCAGACCAGCGGCGCCGTGAAGCCGGCCATCGACTGGGCGACGAGCACGACGTCACCGTGGTCGCCGATCGCCGTGACGACGGCGTCGGCGTACTCGGCCAGGCCGGCCGCGTCGTCGTCGCACGGCAGGTCAACGGCGACCGCGTCGTGACCGGCGGCTCGCAGCAACGGCGTGACACGGTGCCAGTACCAGGAATCCGACCCGGCGCCAGGGATCAGGACGAACGTCGCCACGCCGGTTCTGACCGCCGTAGGCGCGGAGACTCATCGCGCGACGAGGCCCGAGGGCTGCCATGATGCTGCGTCGTGCCGCGGATGAAGCCCGACGACGTCGCCGAGTTCCTCCGCCAGCCGCACGTCGCGGTCCTGGCCAGTCTGCGCCGCGACGGGCGGCCGTACACGGTGCCGGTGTGGTGCCTGCATCTCGACGGCGCGTTCTGGATCACCGGCACCTACGAACGGGTGTGGTGCCGGCAGCTGCTCGCCGACCCGCGGGCGTCGCTGTGCATCGAGGCGTCGGCGCCGGTCGCCGGCCACGTCGGCGTCGACGGATCGGTGGTCGCCCACGAGCTGCCGGACTTCGACATCTGGCCGATCTCGCGGCAGCTGGTCGACAAGTACGTGGCGCCCGGCGGCCGCGACGCGTTCTTCGCCAACATGCAGACGGAGCACCGCTTGCTGTTCGAGCTCGTCCCCGACGTGCTCCGAGCCATCGACATGCGCATCTACCGCGGCAAGCGCGCTGACCGCGAGTTCCAGGCCGGCGGTTCCAAGTCGTGATCGTGCATCTGGGTGGCCATGGTCTCATGCCGCTTTCTGGGGCGCCACGGTCTCGAAGTTGAGACTGTCGCGCCCCAGAACGGCGAGGGCGAGACGGCGCTCAACCGACCCTGGTCCACGTGCCGCAGCCCCGGACGGTGAACAGCCGGTCGTTCGGCCCGATGTCCACGATCGTCCGGCCCTCCGCGTTGCCGTTGGCGACGATGTCGTCCAGCGTGTGCGTGAACCCCCTGGCCCGCTCCCAGTAGCAGCCCACGGACGAGGGATCCCCCTCGGTCGACCAGCGTCCTGGCGCGATCTGCGATCCGACGGCCCAGTCGCCGTCGCCGAAGGAATCGACCGGTGTGCCGCCGAGGAACGCGGTCCAGTCCTCGCAGCCCTGTGAGTTGAACGCCACGTCGAAGGCCGCGATCTCGACGATGACCGGGCCGACGCTGTGGCCGTTGGCGATGATGTCGGCGACCTCGCCGCTGAGGCCGATGAGGCGCTCGAAGTAGCAGCCGGAGTCTGCGGCCCCGGACGTCGTGTAGACGCCGGGTTGAACGTCCTGGCCGACCAGCTGCTGCCCGGACCCGAACGACGAGAGGTCGGCGACTGCCGTCGTCGGTGACGTCTCGTCGTCGTCGTGGAGGCTGCCGATCCCGGCGACGGCCAGCACGACGAGGCCCGCACCGATGGCGATCGCCCACCGGCCGCGCCACCACCGCCCGATCGCTGGTGCTATGTCGACACCGCGGTGGGCGTTGCGTGCCGGAGTCGCCACCGCACGACGAGCGAGTAGGCCACGACGTTCGGGACGAGCCAGATGGCGATGATCCCGAGGCGGATCAGCACGTCGATGCCGGCGGGATGCCAGGGCTCGACGAGGTAATGGGAGATGAACCCGCTCTCGTAGGTGCTCCAGCCGGCGCGCGCTCGGAGCTGGTTCTCGAGCACGGTCAGCGGGCAGTCGGCACCGGCCAGTGTCACGACGGTCATCGCCAGGGCGGCGGGCGCGTGCAGCTTCCACCAGGCAGGATGACGGCAGACGGCAGCAGCTCCGCCGACGAGCACGATCACGAACGCCAGGTGCAGCGCCGCCGCAGCCACCGCGAGAGCGCCGTACAGCACGCTCCTAGTGTGCCCGACCGTGCGTCGGGTGCGACTCGCCAACCTTGGCGCCAAGGCGCTCCTCGCCGCGCTTCTGCTGCATGCCGTCGTGTTCTCCGACGCGGAGCAGTACCAGGACAAGGCGATGGGATACCGGCTGGTGCTGTATCCGATCGCCGCGCTGATCGTGCCGCTGGTGTGGTGGCTGCGCCAGCGCCGCCCCGACGCCGTGCGCCGCCCGTATCCGCACCTGCTCGACCTGTGTGTCGTGCTGCCGTTCCTGCTCGACACCGCTGGCAACGCGGCCGACCTGTACGACTCCGTCACCTGGTTCGACGACGTGATGCACGTCCTCACCTGGATTCCCCTCGTCGTCGCGTTCGGGCTGCTGCTGCGCTACTGGCCGCTCGGGCGGTTGGTCACCGCCGGACTCACCGTCGGCTTCGGCGCCGTGACGCACATCCTGTGGGAGATCGCCGAGTACCTGACGTTCGTCGCCGACAATCCCAACGAAGCTGCCTCGGCGTACCGGGACACGGTCGGCGATCTCGCCGCGTCGCTGGCCGGCAGCATCATCGGCGCGGCCCTCGTCAGCACCGTCCTCTGGAACGTCGGCACCGCGATGACCCGCCCCGTCGAGAGCAGGTGACGGATGGCTCGGCGCCGAGGTGGTGATCGCCGCGCGCGTGACGTCAGCTCGGCTGGTGGAGCAGCGCTCGGGCGATATGGGTGATCTGGAGCTCGTCGGTTCCGGCGTAGATCTGCAGGGCCTTGGCGTCCCGCGCCAGCTGCTCGACGGGCAGCTCGCTCATGTAGCCACTGCCGCCGAACACCTGCACGGCGTCGAGCGCGACCTCCGTGGCCGCTCGCGCCGAGTAGAGCTTGATGGCCGACGTCTCGGCGAGGCTGAGCGGCATGTTCGCGGCGGTTGCCTCGATGCATCGGAACACGAGGTTCTGAACGTTGAGCCTGGCCACCTCCATGCGCGCCAGCTTCTCCTGGATCAGCTGGAACTCACCGATGGGTCGGCCGAACTGGACGCGGTCGTTGGCGTGGTCCACACACAACGCGAGGCAGCGGTCGATGATGCCGAGCGACATCGCCGCGACGCCAGCCCGTTCCATCGCGAAGGTGTCCTTGGCGCCCTCGCGGGCGTCGGAGCCGATGTCCTCCGTCTCCCCGATCAGCCGGTCGATACCGGCGTGAACGTCGGTGACGAAGATCTCGCCCGTCGGCGAGGAGTGCATCCCCATCTTGCGGAGCGGCCGGGACTGCTCGAGCCCGTCCATCCCGCGCTCGAGGACGAACGACAGGACCTTGCGCTGCTCGGCGGGCGTGCCGTCGTCGAGCTTGCAGATGAACACGATGACATCGGCGTAAGGCCCGTTGGTGATGAAGGTCTTCGACCCGTTGAGGACGTAGCCGTCCCCGTTCGGGGCGCGGCGGGCGGTCGAGTGCATGGCGCCGAAGGCATCGGAGCCAGCTCCCGGTTCGGTGAGCGCCCAGGCACCGATGCGGTCGAGGGTGAGGAGGTCGAGCACCCATCGCTCACGCTGCGCCGCGGTGCCGCGGCTGTCGATCGCCGTCGCTGTGAGACCGACGGACACGCCCAGCGCCGTGACCATGCCCGGGCAGTAGCGCGACAGCTCGGAGATGAGGACGAGCAGGAGTCCAGGGTCGAAGCCCGACGACGTCGGCCGGGAGCCTGGTGACGACGCCGCGTCGTCGGAACCGGATCCGCGGTGGCGCCTGGTGAAGCTGTCCCGAGCCATGGCGTCGATCCCGAAGGCTGCGAACAGTCTGCGGAGGATGTCGTATGGCGGCAGGTCTCCGTGCTCGAGCTGGTCGACGAGCGGCTCCACCTCCTTCTGCGCGAACTCGCGGACGGCGTCGCGGACCATCCTCTGCTCGTCAGTCCAGTCGAGCACTGCTCAGCTCCCGGCCCGGTCGATGACGAGCGCAGCGTTGTAGCCGCCCATGCCGATGGACGATTTCAGTGTCGGGCCCGGACTGCGCGGGGTGACACCGTCGAGCACCCGCCGGTGGGCGGGGGCGACGAGGGGCGGTGCGGGGATCTCGCCGGTCTCGTAGGTGAGAGCCGCGACCGCCGTCTCGAGCGCGCCCCCGGCGCCGAGCCCGTGCCCGGTGAGCATCTTCGTCGAGTACAGCTTCGTGCGCTCGGGGAACAAGGCGTCGGCCACGCCCGCTTCCACCGTGTCATTGAGCACCGTGCCACTGCCGTGGGCGTTGACGTAGACGATGTCGTCGGGGCCGAGGTGGGCGTCGTCCATGGCTTGCATCCAGGCCGCGGCCACCTGCAGACCGTCGGGCTTGATGGCGATCGGGTGGAACGCGTCGTGGGTCAGGCCGCCGCCGAGCACGCGGGCGTAGGCGGTCACGTCGGGCTGTCCGGTGACGACGAGCGCGACCGACGCCTCGCCGGCGATGAAGCCCTGGCTGCCCTCTTGGAACGGGCGGCACGCCTGCTCGGGCGTGCCGTCTCGGGCGAGCACGTTGAGCGCGTCGAAGTTCCAGGCGTTCTCGGCGGTGACCGAGAGGTCGGTGCCGCTCACCACGACATCGGTGGCGAATCCGCTGAGGATCCACTGCCGGGCGAGGATCACGCCGAGCGCCCCGGAGGCGCATGCCGCCCCGACGTTCATCGACGGGCCGGTGAAGCCGTACTCGGCCATGAACATGGACGGCGCCGTCGACGGCAGCAGCTGGAGATAGTGACGGCGACGCATGCGGCCACCGTGCTTGAAGTACAGGTCTCGCCACCCCTGCACCTCGCCGAGGGACGAGCACAGGATCAACCCGACCCGCGCACCCGGCGCCCAGCCACGCTGGCGGGCGTCGGCCACCGCCTCACGGCCCGAGGCGTAGAGGGCGCGGCCGAACAGCGTGATCGAGTCCTCCTCGTCGCCACCCTCGGGAACCATTGCCGCCAGACCGGCGA
>JBIOUO010000437.1:0-2079 GCA_044867195.1 Ilumatobacteraceae bacterium | reverse complement strand
TGCGCTCGGTGGGGACGATGGCGCCGTCAACGTGGAAGTGGTGGCTGCCGGTCCCGCAGAGCCCGGACACCGACCAGGTGTCCTCGATGGTGACGTCGTCTGGGGCGAACACGGCGCCGCGCAGCTGCGGCATGCCGTTGACGATGCCTTCCACGCCGTTGCCGAAGATCACGTCGGCGTGCTCGCACCCGCTGGCGAAGCTCCAGCGGCCGCTGACCTGGTAGCCCCCGTCGACCGGGATGATGGATGCAGTCGGGTTGAAGACGCCGGCGGTGATGGCGTCGGGGTTGGTGGCGTAGAGCGCGTCGAAGGTCTCCCGGGGGAGGTGGGCGAGATCGATCCACGATCCGGCACCGATCATCACGGTCCAGGCGACCGATGCGTCGGCGCGGGCCAGCGACTCGAGCGCGCGCATGGCGTCGGGGATCGAGGCCTCGAGCCCGCCGTGGGTGGCGGGGCGCACGAGCCGGAAGCAGCCGGCGGCACGCAGTTGGTCGACCAGGTCGGGGGGAACTCGGCGGCCGGTCTCGATCTCGGCGGCTCGGTCGAGGATCGACGGTGCCAGTTGGCGGACGGCGTGGAGCACCGTCTCGACGGTGATCGTGTCGTGGGTGATCGTCATCGTCGCCTCGTCTCAGGGTCGCAGCATCGGGGCTTCGGCCGCGTGGCGTGCGCGGAGCTCGTCGTCCCATCCACCGTTGCAGTAGCAGGTGGCCTCGACGATCTGGCCGTCGCGCACGACGCAGTGCCAGAGCTTGCGGGCGATCTCGGTGTGCTCGCCGCGGGAGGACTCCTCGTGCTCCAGGAGGAAGCCGTCGGCGGTGGGGACGACCCGCAGGATCCGGGACGTGACCTCGCAGCCCTCGTTGAGCTTGCGCAACTGCTGCTGGATCGCGTTGCGCCCCTGAAGCTGGAAACGCCAGAACGGCGGGTACAGGTCGAAGAAGACGTCGGGGCTGAGGATCTGGTCGGGGTCCTCGCACGTCTCGAAGGAGCGGTTGAAGGCGGCGGCGAGGTGCTCGACCGTCGCCGTGTCGGGTCCTTGCCGGACAGGTGTGATGGTCATGCTCTGGACGGTACGGAACTCCTCGATCGCCCCGCATCGCCAGGATCCGCCATCTTCGGGCATTGCGGTGTGGTGTGTTCACACCACACGGCCATGGGTCACACCATGTGGTGCTCGTAGCCGTAGGCGGTCGCCGCGGCGCGCGACGTCACCCCGAGCTTCATGAACATGTTCTGGAGGTGACGGGACACGGTGTGCTCGCTGATGACGAGCTCGGCTGCGATCTCGCGGTTCGTCCTGCCTGCGGCGACGAGGCGCAGCACCTGGCACTCCCGCTCGGTGAGGACTCCGCGCTCGGCCGGCGTCGGGGACTCGATCCGGGCCAGGTCGACGGCGGCGCCCAGCGATTCGAAGGTGGCCCGGGCGCCGTCGAGCTCGAGATCGGCGGCATCGTTGTCGCCGGCGGCGCGGTAGGCGAGTCCGAGCTGGAAGCGCGTTCGGGCGACCTCGTACGGCAGCTGCAGGTCGCGCCACGCCTTGCAGGCGGCGCGCAGCGCGGTGATGGCAGAGGGGGCGTCTCCCGATGCCAGCAGGACGGTCCCGCGCCCGTGTTCAGCGAACGCCTCGATCATCTCGGTGCCGATCGCGGCTGCGAGCGACGCGAGCTCGTCGGCGAGCTCGCGTGCCCCTGCGGTCTCGCCCGCCGCCAGGTTCACCTCGATCGCGGCCACGAGGAGTCCGGACCGTGCCGGCCCGGGACCATGCTCCTCGAGCATCCGATGCGCGGCGCGCACCGCGCCGTCAACGTCGCCTTCCGCGAGCCGCAGCAACGCGAAGCCGGGGACGGGGTCGTGTCCGCACCGGCTCGCCTCGCGGTACGCCGCGGCGGCGGCATCGAGTTGGCCGCGCAGGCGGTGCAGCTCGCCGCGCTGGTAGTGGGCGAGGCCGAGCGCAGGGTGGAGGGGGTCGGCCAGTCGCTGGCACGCCAGTTCGGCTTCGGTGGCGGCGTCGGCCCAGGACCCCTGTGCGAGGAGCACTTGTGACCGGTGGACCATGCACTGGCCGCGATACGG
>JBIOUO010000436.1:0-2725 GCA_044867195.1 Ilumatobacteraceae bacterium | reverse complement strand
CGTTGATCACGCTGACGGCCACGAGGCCGAGCGCCGGCACGAGGGCGATCAACCACAGTGGCTGTTCGAGCAGCCGTTCGAGCAGCGGCTCGACGCAGCGCTCGAAGCCGGCCACCGCCACGCCGGTGAGCACGCCGACGATCAGCGCGAGCTCGACCGTGACGTGCAGTGCGCGGGCGGAGTCAGCGGCTCGCGCCCGCGGCGACGTCACCACGGGACCGCAGGCGCGGCGAGATCGGGACCGGCGGCCTGGCGGAAGGCGCTGAGGCCCTCGACGATGGTGTTGCGGTGCTCGGCCGGCACCCGTGCCACGATCGCCGCGATCTCCGCCCTGCGTATGGCGGTTGCTTTGGCCACCAGGTCCCGCCCCGGGGCCGTGAGCGTGACGACAACCTCCCGACGGTTGTCCTCGTCCACCCGACGTCGGACGAGTCCCTGGCGGACCAACCGGTCACACAACCGGGTCGCGGTCGACGCCTGGATCCGCAGCTCGTGGGCCAACTCGCCCACTCGACACGAGCCGCCGTTGCTCTCCAGGACGACCAACGCACGGAACTGCGGCAGCGTCACCTTGTCGTCGACGGCCGCGATCGAGCGAGACGCCACCGCCACGAGTGCTCGTGACGCCACCAGCACCATGTCGGTCAAGGCCTCGAGCTCGTCGCCCATACCTGCATGGTACAACTATTGGATCAGACACAGGATACGCCAAGCGGCGGACCGACGTGCTCCGTGGATGGCCGCATGGATATGACACGTCAGTCGTCGAGGTAGGCCACGATCCGGTTGGTCACCGCCGTCGCCCGGCGCATGTTCGCTGACTGGTCGGCTGCGGCCTGGGTGGTGGTCGACACGTCGATCGCCACGTCGTGCTGGCGAACCAGCGCGAGCCCGATCGCCGCCGCGTCGCGGACGACGTCGGGGTCGACGCTCCACACGGCTTCGAACCGCCGGCGCTCGCCGCTCGCGGTCGCCGGCCGCTCGAACCCGGCGAGGCAGCCGGCGGCGTTCGGGGCGTCGCACACCACGGCCCACTCTCGCAGCAGGGGGGCGTCGCCGGCGAGTGCCAGCTCGATCGGGCCGCGCCGGGCGACGCGGTCGGCCGCGAAGTCGGCGAAGACGACCGCGATCGCCGCGGTGCGCGCCAGCTCGCGCCACCGACGGGCACTGCGCTGGTAGAAGCGCTGGCGCTGGAAGCAACCGATCAGCACCGGACGCTCGGCTTGGGCGCAGCACTCGTCCTCGATCGACCGGCTGATGGCGAGCATCGCCCGCTTGGACAGCTGGTGCACCGGTAGGTCGGCCCACCGGCTGCGCAGCCCGGCGAAGATCGACGGGTCGATCCCGACGGCCTGGTTCAGGACCCTGCCGATCGCAGCGTCCAGCGACATCCCCGCCTCGCGGTCGCGGATCACCTGAAGGATCTGATCGACCTGCTCTGACGTGTAGCGGCGATGCCCGCTGGGCGACCGGACCGGCGTGGGGAAGCCGTGCCGCAGCTCCCACGACCGCAGCACCGGCACGCTGACGCCCGTCTGGTCGGCGACGGCGCGGATCGTGAGGTTGGGGACGCACCTTGACATCGTGTTTATATTATCTCTACAAGATGCACACGAACGACAACCGAACCAGTGCACTCGACGAACCGGTGATCCTGCTCGACGCGAATGGTTGGCCGAGCGGCACGGCGCCAAAGCGTCTCGTCCACGGGCCGCACACTCCGCTCCACCTCGGCTTCTCGTGTCACGTGTTCGACCGCTACGGCCGGGTGCTCATCACGCGTCGCGCGGCGGCCAAGGCGACGTGGCCAAGCGTGTGGACCAATGCCTGTTGCGGACACCCCCTACCGGGTGAGACGCTGCGCGCGGCGGTCGCCCGGCGGTTGGGCGACGAGCTCGGGATCACTGCCCGGAGGATGGCGCTGGCGGTTTCCGACTTCACGTACCGGGCGGTGATGGACAACGGCGTGGTCGAGCACGAGGTGTGCCCCGTAATCGTCGCCGAGGTGGACGACGAGCCGGTGCTCAACCCGGCGGAGGTCGACGGCGCGTCGTGGATCGGTTGGGACGAGCTGTGCGCGCTGGCGAGCCAGCAGCCGGCCGTGCTGAGCCCGTGGTCGGTCGACCAGATCGTCCACCTCGGCCGGCTCGTGCCGTCACCTGCCGGCTGGCTGCGCGACGTGTCCGGCCGGTGCGGCGGGCGTGACGGCCTCGATGCACCGATCGGTGGCCGGTCGGCGGTGGGCCCCGACGATGCGCCGGGGCTCGACCCGCTGGCGCCGATCCGCGACGACGTCGACGCAGTGCTGCGGGGGTTCCTGGCCGCACAGACCTCCGCGCTGGTCGCCGTGGATCCGGCGCTGGTCACGGTGGGGAACGAGATCAGCGAGCTGATCGGAGCCGGGGGCAAGCGGCTGCGTCCGGCGTTCGTGTACTGGGGCCACCGTGCCGGCGGCGGTGGCCACGACGACGCCGTCGCCCAGGTCGGCGCGGCGGTGGAGATGCTGCACACGTTCGCCCTGCTCCACGACGACGTGATGGACCACGCCCTCACCCGCCGCGGGCGGGCGGCCGCGTGTCACAGCTTTCGCCGCACCCACGTTGCCGAGCAGCTCGGCGGCGACGCTGACTGGTTCGGCACCAGCGCGGCGATCCTCGCCGGCGACGTGGCGTTCGTCTGGGCCGACCAGCTGCTCGACACCGCTCCGCTCGACGCGGCGACGCTC
>JBIOUO010000435.1:0-14888 GCA_044867195.1 Ilumatobacteraceae bacterium | reverse complement strand
GATCCACGATGGTGAGCATATGGTGAGCGCCGGACGCCGGGTGGACCGTTGCGCGCAGTACCCCTCCGGCGGACCCAACGCCACGTGCGACTGCCGGATCGGCGCATGTTGGGCAAAGATGCCTGATCGTTGGGATGCGGCATCGGAGCCGCCCGACTCGACGGGATCGGAGCGACAGTGCGATCCTGTGCCCCAACCGCCGGGCACACTGATCGACGGGTCGGGCGCGTGGCGTCGCGGTCTTCGTGCATGGCGACCTGGCGACGCCGAATGTCGAAAGCCGGGGTGTGAGCAGTGCCGATTCACGTGCCGATGGCGACGTGGTGCGGTCGGCATCCGGTCCAGGCCCGGCGTCCGGTGTCCCGCATGACGGCACCAAACGCCGGAACGCTGGCCCCGTCAGCGAACCGCCCACCGGGGCTTCTCGGGCGTGCTGTTCGGTGCGGGTTCGCGGTCGTCACGGTCCGGTACGAAGGACGCATCGCTCGAGGCTCAGGAGCGGGGTACGGCGTGGTGGCTGCGCCAGCGATGAGCGCACTTGCGCGCGTGCTTTGCTGTGGCCCGATCCGGGTGATGTCGGCCGATCAGGTCGAGCAGCTCCGCAGTTCGGGGGTGCGGTGACGTCGCGAGCCGCTCGATGAACTGCGTGTGCTCGGCAGCGGGGAGGTTGCCGAGCATCGACTCGACGACGTCCGCGGGTGTGCCGGCATGGGCGAGGCCGATCATGGCTGCGACGCCGGCGTCGATCACCATCTCGACGGGGACGTCCTCGATCGGTACGGCGCCGGCGTCGGCAAGCAGCAGCCAGGCTTGTGGCGCGAACGGTGTGTCGAGTGCGTCGCGCAGTGGCTCGATGGCCGCGTCTCCGAATCGTTCCAGGATGGCGATGCCGTGGAGGAGGCGATCCGGTTCGTTGGTCACGGCCAGCTCATTGACGAGCTCGACCGCTCGGCGGTGACGATCCGCCGGCGGTGCCCAGCAGGTGGCGAGCAGTTCGGCGTCGTCGTCTCGGTCGACCATCGCGTCGAGTAGCTCGCCCGCGGTGAACTCGACGACGGCCTCCGGGTACAGGACCTCAGCGCCGACGTCTTCTAGCAGTGAGGCGACGAGGCGCGCGCCAGCAGGGAGCAGCTCTATCTCGTCGCCGCTGCGGCGCACGATGCCCACGGCGGCAAGGGTGTCGAGCATTTCGGTCACCCGCGCCGCGGCGACGTGGCGTTGCGCAGAGCGCGACGGCGGCGCCCCGTCGGGCGCGATCTTCGTCGCCATGCCATGCAGCGTGTCGGCGAGGAGGTCGACGCTGATCGGCGTACGGGGAATCCACAGGACTGCGACGAGCTCGATGGCGATGTCGTCAGCGACATCGATCCACGTGGTGTCCCCGGTGGTCGGCGACGGCGAGGCCAGTGACGCTACACCGACGTCGAACACCGCCTCGGTGACGAGCGCCCAGCGTGCTGGGGGGTCGAGCTCGTCCCAGGCCGCGGCCGCCCGTACCAGTGATCCATCGTCCTCGACGGCGCCGGCGGCCAGCGCAACCTTCAGGACAGCGGCCGAACGATCCTGTGCCTCGCGGAGCGCGACGCCGTGCAGTCCGACCTCGGCGTGCAGCGCGTCGACCTCCCGTAGCAACGGCACGTGGACTGCTGCGGCCAGCAGTTCCTCCTCCAGCGGCAGAAGGCGAAACGGAAGCGTGATCGGCTCGTCATCATCGTCGTCGATCAGCCCATCGGCGGACTCCAGTCCCAATACGCGGCCGCGCTCTTCGAACGACAGTGCGTTGAACTGCGACATGGCAGTCTCCAGAGCGGCCTGATCAGGGACGTCGTCGGCCCCGAAACCGGCGCTCGACATCAGCCGCTTGGCCATCCCCCAGTTGCGTCGGTCCTCCATCGCTTCGAGAAACGCCTGACGCTGGGACAGCGCCCGCGTCGCGACCGCGTCAGGATCGTCACTTCCGTCTCGCAGCAGCCCGGCGTCATCGAGATAGTGCACGAAGGCGCCGAGCGATGCCGGGATCGACACGATGTGCTCGGTCGCCGCGGTCAACTTGCGCGGAAGGTGCTCGAGGAGCACCTCATCGACATCGGCCCGCGTCCACGACCCGAAGTCCCCGTCGCCGTAGGCGTACTTCCAGTCGAGTAGCAACTCGACATCAGCGGCCTCGGCGTCCTCCGAGCTGCGCCCCTGCAGCCACGACCCGAAGCCCGCCACCAGCTGACGCTTGGCCGCGGCCGCCGCATCGTCGTCGGCACCGGTCGTGGGATCGAACTGCAATCGCACGAGCACACCCTCGCGCGAACCCCGTGACAGCCGCTGCCTTCCCGCGTGGCGCTCTCATGTTCGACATTGCGTCGAGCACCAACCAGCGCGTCGAACCAAGGGCAACCCCGAGCACCCGCGCGACCGCAGACCCCCGCCGGGGACGTCGAACCTCGCCGGCAGAAGGAGATGCCGATATGGCGGGGCGTCACGAGCGACGTCGTTCGGTGTGCACATTCGGTGCGCTCGGTGGTCAGCGGACACGAGCTCACGACGAGCCGGCGTTCGGACGCGACGTACCGGACGTGACCCGGCCGCGACGGTGGCGTGGCTTGGCCAGCGGCGCCCGAGCCGGCGCACCCGCGGCTCGACCACCGCCCTCACCGGAACGCACAATCTGTGACTGAGTCGCCGGCCTCGACCATCGAGCGCAAGAGGCGTAGCGTGCCCATCTGCTGGGGACCGCGGTCGATTAGGTCCCCGACGAACACCGCCGTCCGTCCCTTCGGCGACCGGAATGAGGCACCCGTGCGCCGGTAGCCCATCGTGCCCAGCAGGCCGCTCAACGCGTCGACGTGACCGTTCACGTCACCGGTGACGTCGTAGCCGGTCAGACCGTCATTCCCTCCCACTCCAACATCCTCTCGCCCGCTCACCTGTCTGCGTACACGCCTGATATGGCGCGGCGCCCGGCCTGCTTGGCCGTCGTTCGGTGCCGCCGTTCGGGCGGGACTGACAGTCGCTCGTCCGCCGGGTCGGGTGCCGTCGGCCGCCGTGGGATCGGTGAAGCGGGTCGCCACTGACGTCGAGTTGCGGTCGCGCATGACGTGTGATCGCGGGGTGGTTCGTTCGACGTCGGTGGAGAGGACGACAGCCCTTCCGGCGTCACCTGCGAGGGCCTTTGCGGCGGTCAACTCGCCGGTACTCGCACCGGTGATCGACCCCGGGGTCCGGATGTGGAGGCCCGACTCCGAGCCGATCAGTGTCGGCACACGCTTCACAATCCGGGTCGGCTCGGCATCATCCCGATCAAAGTCACGAGTGAGGTCGTCACATGGGATCCTCCCGATCTCGCGGCATACCGCAGTGCGAACCGACATGGCCATTTCGCATGACTGCTGAGCACAGATTCGATCCCGACGGATCGCTGTCGGCAAACGTCCGCACTGATCCCCCTAGATGACGGGGATCCATATGTGTGTGCGCGGTTTGCGCGTCTGGTCTGGTTGGCGGACACCGAACAACGGACGGTCGAGAAGGCGGGCACGCTGCCTCGACCAAGCGGCAGACCCGACACGTCGCTGCCGCTAGGGCGCGCCGGCGGGATGCCGGCGGGCGGCATTCGGTCCTGTCGTTCGCGGCGAGCAACAGCTGCTCGCAGACGCTAGCGTCAGCAAGCGTCCGAACGTCGACGGCCGCCGTGACGCGCCATCGAGCCGGCGGTATCGGATGTCAGCCGTCATCCTCGTGGTCGGGATTATCGGGCACTGCAAACGGGCCGAAGTGCTCGGCCCCGAGTGGCGCCATGAGCGGGTGACTGCTCGCGCTTTACCGGTCACTGGCGGCATCCTCCACCAGCGCCTTGGGGATGCTCTCGACGGCCTGCGACTGCGTACTATACGGCGCGCTATTCAGAGGGCATCGCATTGCGGGGCGAGCTGACCGAGAGCACGGTCAGAACCGAAAGGCGCAGCGGAGCCCGGGGGTGCGACCGAACATCGATTAGGTTGGCAGCGGAGTTTTTGACGGTACAGCCGCACCGAACTCCAAGTGGTTTCGGAGACAGAGCCGCACTCAGTCGCAGCGCTCGATCGGATGTACCACGGAAACCCAAATTGATGTCGTCAGCAACGTGCGATCATGCTCCTGCCAAGCGTCCACGTTGACGAGCGCGTGTCTCGGGGATGAAATGGCAGGAAGAACCAGCGTTTGACCCCCCCTATCGCTAGTAGGGCTCAAATCGTCGGCTATCAAAGTAGTACGTGACAAACGTGTCGTCCTGGAAAACACCTAAGACAAGATCTAGTGGCTCATTGAAATAGGACGAGGACGGCTTTTGATCATCCTCACGAATCGGAACCTCTAGCACCTCCTGCACAATCGCCGGGCTCCCATACTCAGGGAGTCGCCGATTCTTTAGACTCGGCTTCCACTTCACGAGCTGGCCTACCTCAAACGTGTGTGTCACAAGCATGGCTTGCCGAGCCTCGCGAAGCTTCGCTGCTTGGGCATCCGTCGTGTTCCATTCTGTCGCTAGCGCGCGCTCAAGTAGCGTCCTGACAGGACCGGGTGCCATCTCGTCCAGTGCCTGCCTAACTATCGCCGCTGCCTCACCGTCGATCTCTGTCCTATCATTGCTCGCGCCTTCAGGTGCCACTACTTCGGTACTCCTATCCCGTATATTGTTGAGGCACTGGCTCACGATTATCAGAGTCCCAAACGTTGGTAAAGACATCTGAGCCGACAAAGAACTGGGGTAGCTCGATGTCGGGGGAATCCTCGTGCGTCATAGCTCGCGACCGCGCGATTGAGCTTGCTCGGCGCAGTCGCCACGTTGCGTCTATCAGTGGGGCGAGTTCGCGGGAGTGGTCAACTGCAGCCGGGGTGCCAAGTTCGTCGACAATGCGCTCACCTCGAGGTGTGAGCTCCCATTGTTTGCTACGGCCAGCTCTAGTTTGGACTACGAGGCCCACCTCGCGGAGTCGTCGTCCGACTCGGCTCACTGACTCTTCGCGGCCCACCCCTCGACGTTGCAGCTCCGAGCTGGTCAATCCTGGGTGGGTCGACACGAGCCATAGGAACCGGTGGCTTGCGCTGTCACGTTCTACAGCACTCGCCTGGTACGAGGGCAGCGTCCGTCGCTGACTCCAACGAACGAGATCCAAGTAGGAGAGAAGGCGACCGCGCTCGAGATGCGCCGACTCGTCTAGGGAATCCAGTCGTAGATAGAGTCGCTCTCCTGCGGTCACGAGTGCGGGGAGATCACGTGTCAGCTGGGCGTCAGTCAGCAACATCGCGAACGCGTTGGACCAGTTGTCATCAAGCGGCTCAGCTGCAAGAAGCCGCACGATCTCATCCGTTCGGCCGCTCTGCTCTGTGGGCTCGTCCAAGGGCCGCCTCCTTACATCTCGTCCGCCAACCGCGCCAGTGTAGCACTGAGATCAAGTATCCGTCAAGTGTCGGGAGTCACCGAAGTGCCGCACCTCACGCTGGCTGAGGCGTTCTGTACGGTCTACGACGCCCACCAGGGGGTTTCCGTGCCCGACGCCGTAGTTTGGCGGCGTCATCTGCGGCCCGCGGACGACCTGATCGACGGCCTCCGCGACTCGGGGACGTGGCCGAGCGAGACGATGCCCGAGACGACCGCGGATGCAGTTCGGCTGCTTCTCGCGATCGAGAGAGCGCTGGTCGAGTGCCTCCCGATGTTCAGCGACGAGAGCGGAACGGCTCGCGGGTGGCGGGCTCAGGTGGCGTCAGGTTACGCGAGGACCGGCACGCTCCTCGAGGATGCGTCCGGCGCGCTTCTGCCGAAGTGGCAGCCAAGTGCGAGAACCGATCGGTTCGAGGACCTCTTCCTGCACCTGGTGCGTGTTCCCTCTCGGCTCTGGCGAAACATGGAGTACAGCATCGTGACGGGCGTCGCAGCCCTGATGCCGGCGATCGATTGGCGCGGAGCACAGGCGAACAGTGTCGTGGCTGCGTGCCTGCCATTTGCCGACGAACTTGCCGACTTTCAAATATGCGCGTGCGAGCACCAGAGTTCCCCCGCATACGAGATCCGACCGTCGGACCGGCTGGTCAAAGGTGATCGCGTCATGGAGGCACTCGTCAGTCTCGATGCATCGAGCGCCACAGTCGGTGTCGTGCCCGAAAGCTGTCTCGATCGTGGTCTGTTGGATCGTTGGCACGATGCAATTCACGGAACGCCAGTTGTAAGCCAGCTACGGTGGGTGCTGATCGGGACGGGCCCCACCGAGATCGGCAATAGATTCAACGAAGCAGTGGTGCTTAGCCGAGGGCGCGACAGTACCGGCCAGCGAGGCCGAACTCTGTTGAAGCAACGGAAGCGGTACGGCTATACGCTGCCGCCAGACACAATAGAGCAGTGGTGCCTGACGGACCTCCTCCCCGGCGAAACCGCTCGTAACGAGGCAATGGTCCCGGGCACAGCGTTCGCGATCCTCGAAACCGACGTTGGCAGGTTCGCCGTTCTGATTTGCGAGGACCTGAGCCACTTCGAACACTTCGGACCAGACGGTTTTGGTGCTGGGGAGATTGCTCTTCGTGCGAATGTGACGCACTTGCTTGTTCCCGTCTTCGATCGTGAGTTGAAGCCGGGACGCTGGCATCTCTACGCTGCTAAGGATTGGCTAGTAGAGGCAACTGCGAGAATTGTTGTGGCGACTAACCTGGCAATTGCCCGCGAGCGTGCAAGGCGGCATGCACAATTGTTGCGTTCATTGAGCTGGTTTCGAGATTCATTGGATATTGAGTCAGTTCGTGCCGTGCCCGATCACTTGGTGACGGCACTAGTGATTGATCCCGACTATACGATCGAAGCAGATACTCTTGAGGCTGAGGTCACGAGGAGGCAACGATCGCTCAGCGAAGCAGTTGATACGATCAAGCAGCAGCTACGCCGATCACTTCATGGTTTGACTGAACCAGAGGATCGACGACTAGCTGAACACCTCGTGGAGCATCCCTATGCGTTGAGAGATCTGTTGGAGGATCGATACATGTGGTTCGATGGTCCACCGTCGAGTCGCTGTGTTCAAGCAAGACACGCGACCGACGCAGCGATATTGGAGATGGCCGAACTCCAGCCCTGAAATGCGACACGAGTGAATATCGTCTGGCGGCACAGAGACCTCCACGCACAGTGCGTCACATGCCCGACACGACGGGTAGGCCGCGGGTGCGGCCTGAGGGACTGTCAGCGACTCTGTGAGACCGGGGGTGACCCCGAGGGGTCCACGACCGAGCGTCGTGTGCTGGAGAGGATGACGACCGATGACGACGACGACTGACACGACGCGAGCGTCGGCGAACGCGCATCGACGGGGTATCCGGTAACCGCGAGCATCATCCGGTGCGGGGGCGTCATCGAACGCCGGGTCGATCGCGCTCCCAACCCGCCCGATAATCCCGGCCCGCCAGGGAGCCCGACCCGGGCACTTCCGGCGGACTCGGCGGCATGATCAACCGATAAAGCACGCCGATAATCTGCGGGTGGGTCGTGCCATCCGCGTCCTCCAAGCGCCGGCAGCCCATGCTCGCGAGCGCGAGCAGAACAGTGGCGCCGAGCCGATGTGAGAGGCCCGACGGCGGGCGGGCTCGTCGCTCGGCCGTGACGAAGAGTAAGGACATGCATCGTTCGGGCGCGGGCTCTCGTCCGTGTCTGCCGTCCCTCGGTGTGACGTTCTGTGTGCGGGCCGACCCCGCGATCGATTCGCGTGCGCTCCACGCGTTCACAGCTGAGAGAACGGGTGAGGCCGGAGGTTTGACACCGACATCACGCGCCGCCTCTCGGCGGTGCAGGGGTGCGCCGCCGACCGAGCGCGCACCCGTTCGCCAAGATGAGCCCGTCGTCAGCTGACTGGTTCCTCATCGGCCATGGCGCCCGAACTTCACCACGCACCACCACGGAGTCGTCGATGTCCGCCGAAGACCAAGCCCTGCCCGGACTCTGGTCCGCGGGCGCACACCCCTATGCCCCTACGATCGCCGGGGACATGACGACGTACCGACTGCTGCGCCACAACGAGACCTCGAACTACGACGCTCTGACGGCGGCGACTGGTGGCTCCGCACTCATCGAGGGTGCCGCCGCCCAGGTACTGGCTGCTCTGCCCGAGGGGTGTGCTCAGACGGTGATCACGTCGCCCCCGTACTGGTCGCTCCGCGACTACGGCATCGACGGACAGATCGGCCTCGAGGAGTCCGTCGACGAGTTCGTGAAGAACCTCACCCAGGCGTTCGATGCTGTCCACCGGGTGCTTCGCGACGACGGCACCCTCTGGTTGAACATCGGCGACAGCTACACATCCGGAGGACGGACGTGGCGTGCACCGGACAAGAAGAACCGCGCACGGGCGATGGAGATCCGTCCGCCCACCCCTGATGGCCTCAAGCCGAAGGATCTCATCGGTGTCCCCTGGCGCCTCGCTTTCGCTCTGCAGAGCGCTGGCTGGTACCTCCGTGCCGACATCATCTGGAACAAGCCGAACTGTCAGCCCGAGAGCGTGCGTGACCGTCCGACGCGCGGTCACGAGTACCTGTTCCTGTTCTCGAAGTCCGAGCGGTACAAGTTCGACGTTGGGGCAGTCAAGGGCCCCCATGGCCGACGCCTACGCAGTGTGTGGGACATAAAGACACAGGCATACCCCGAGGCCTCGGGTCACTTTGCAACCTTTCCGCCAGACCTCGTCAAGCCGTGCGTCCAAACGTCAACGGAGACCGGCGACGTTGTGCTCGACCCGTTTGTGGGCTCCGGGACCACTGCGCTAGTCGCCGCCACCGAGCGCCGACGGTTCATCGCGGTCGAGCTCAACCCCGACTACCTTATGCTGGCGCGCCGTCGCCTGACGAGAGCTGGCGTCGGGGAGGCCGATGCCTAGAAAGTCCCGAGCGCATCCCGTGGCGTCGGGGATCGCGCCGCCCGCCCCGACGAAGCAGCTCGCCGTACATGAGATGCTCCTGGTGTTCCGCAAGACGATTCTTCACGAGGCCCTTCTCGAAGCACTCGGTGAAGTCGATCCATCCGTTGTCGCCGCTGAGTTGGCTGAATGTGCTCCGGCTGCTGGCCGGCAGCTTCTCGCGGCTGCGGGCGTGCGCGACTAGCTGGTGTTCGCTACTCCCTCAGTTCTTCGCTACAGTCCTCGGCTGCTCGGTTACTACCGCCCGCTCCTCGGGTCTCCGCAGAAGCAGTTCTATGCGTCAGCGACTGGTCTATCGACGTTCAAGCGGATGGAGGAGAAGGGGGCGCTGACATCTGCGATCGAGTCGCGCCTCTACGGTCTCTGCACCGCGATGAATGTGTCGCTCGGTAAGCTCATCGATCGGATCGCGCCGACGATCACGATGCAGGACATCGATCAGCTGCCGCTTCTCGTCCTTGGCGTTCAGATCGATGGTGCCCTTCGAAACCGCATCGGTGCCGATGCCACCCTCGGAGTCTTCGAGGCGGTCACGTCAATCGTCATGGGCAGCGTCGATCTCATGAGGCACGAACCGAACCGCATTTCGTTCCTCAACAATTCGAACAGATTGGTCACCATCAAGCTCGCGGCGGACCCGGACATGGTGATCGAAGAGAAGATCGGGGGCAGCTCGGCGTTCAAGGTTGCGATCGAGATCAAGGGCGGTACGGATGCCAGCAACGCCCACAACCGAGCCGGCGAGGCGGAGAAGTCCCACCGGAAGGTCAGCACTCAGGCTCGCGACTTCTGGACTGTTATCTCACTCCACAAAATCGACGAGGCCGCCCTCCGCACCGAGTCACCGAGTCACCGACGACACGAGAATGGTTCGACGTCTCGGAGGTCGTCGCTAGAACCGGTCCGGGCTGGGTCAAGTTCACCAGCGCGGTCTCCATCGCCTGCGGAATCTGATCCCATCGCAAGTCTGGACTCATACGCCCGAGGTCTTGTTTCGCCGTCCGCGCCCGTTCGGTACAAGCCCTTGGCGTCACGCTCCACGCCTGGTCGAGACGAAGTGTGGCGCCATCGAATGTCAACTGGCCGTCCCCGACGTCGAGCCCAACCGGAGATGCGCCGAGACCGACGCTCGGATGGTTCGCTGCCAGCGGCGCAACAGGCTTCGGTGTGCACAGAACGTCGCCATGCTGTCCGTCGCGCCGGCGCCCAGAGCCGGCGTTGCCTGCGACATGATGAGTGGACTCGACTCAAAGGCGCCGGAGCGCACCGATTAACGCTCGCCCCGCCCCGAGTCGGCGTCTGCTCCGCGCCCTGAACCGGCAGGGAGCATCGTTCGGCACGATCGCGAGCCGCGGGGGCGTGCCTGATCTCCACGCGCACAGAACGACTGCAGTGCCTGCCGAAGCGCTTTCGCCATGGACGCCGCGCCCGTCGCCGGCGGTCGGAGCGGGTGCTCCAAGTCCCGGGCGTTCGCGGAAGGCGGGGCTCGGAATGACGCGCGGCGACACCGAAGTCGGGCAACCGCGCCCAATGGCCGGCGGTCGGACCGAGCCGAGACCCACCGGAGGCCCCCGTGAAGCGAGCGCAAATGGCCCCCGCCGCGACACCGGGGGTCGGACATCCCACGCCATGGCCGGCGATCGATCGGTACGTTTCGACCGCTGACCCTCAGGCACCGACCTCGGAACACGTCGGTGCCGCATGGGCGCGGGGTGCGGATCGTGCTGCTCGGCGTCGGGGCCAGGATGGCGTGTCCGCGTCGGATGCTTGGCACACCGACCGGCAGCCGCCGACCTTCGGAAACGCCGGGGTGCGAGCCCGCATGGGTCTCCCCGTCACGACGCGACGGCCTCAATTGCCCGGCGGATCGCCGCCGCGCTGTCGTGCAAGCCGCGGCGCTCGGTGTCGTCGACGTGCACATCGAGCCGCCCGAGGATGCCCCGCCGCCCGACGACGCTGGGCAGCGACAAGCACACCGGGCCGACGCCGTCGACGTCCAGCCGCACGCTCACCGGCAGCACGGCACGCTCGTCGTCGGCGATGCTGCGCGCGATCCGCACGGCGGCCAGCCCGATGGCGAGGTTTGTCGCGCCCTTGCCCTCGATGATGCGGTACGCCGCTGTGCGCACCTCGTGCAGCAAGTCGTCGAGGTCGGCGGCCGTGATCCGCCCGCCCTCCGGGCCGACGACGTCGAGTAGCGGCGTCCCGCCGACGGCGGCCGACGACCACAGGGCGATCTCGCTGTCTCCGTGCTCGCCGACGATCGTGGCGTGGACGCTGCTCACACCGATGCCGAGGCGAGCGGCCAGCAGGTTGCGGAGCCGGGACGTGTCGAGCACGGTGCCACTGCCGATGATCCGCTCGTGCGGCCAACCGGTCAGCTCCTGGGCGGCGAACGTCACGACGTCGACTGGATTCGTGACGAGCAAGACGATCGCATCTGGAGCGATCTCGACGATCGGGGGCAGCGCCCGGCGGACCAGCGCCACGTTGGCCGCGGCGAGGTCGAGGCGGCTCTGGCCGGGGACCTGCTTGGCGCCGGCCGTGACGATGACGAGGTCGGCGTCCCGGCAGACGGCGACGTCTCCGCCTCCCTCGACCCTCCCCCCGCCCACGAATTGGAGGCCGTGGCGGAGGTCGAGCACCTCTGCCTCGGCGCGCTGGGCGTTGACGTCGAACAGCGCGATCTCCTCGGCGAGGCGACCGATCGTGCTGGCGTAGGCGACCGCCGCCCCGACACTGCCGGCGCCGACGACCGCGACCTTGTTAAGACCGGCCATGCTCGTCACCGTACGCGCCGCAGGTACCCTCGGGAACCGTGCGGGTCAGCGGCATCGACCACGTCGTGTTCAACGTCACCGACGCCGAGCGGACCCTGTCGTTCTGGCGCGACGTGCTCGGGCTCGAGGCCGTCCGGCTCGAGGAGTGGCGACGGGGCGAGGTGCCGTTCGTGTCCGTGCGCATCTCCCCCAGCACGATCCTCGACCTCTTCGTGCTGCCGCGCAGCGGCGAGAACGTGGACCACGTGGCGCTCCACGTCGAGGACGCCGACCTCGACGAGCTGGCGGCGTCGGGGCGGTTCGACGTCGTCCGCGGCCCGATGGAGGTCTTCGGCGCCCGCGGGATCGGACGCGGCCTCTACGTCCGCGATCCCGACGGCAACGTCATCGAGCTGCGCACGTACTGAGGCTGGACTGACGCTCCGCGTTGCGCGCCGCGACGCCGCCGGTGGAGACTGCCTCGCCATGGACACGTTCGCCGGCAAGCTCGCCGTCGTCACGGGTGGCGGCACGGGGATGGGTCGCCAGCTGGTCCGCCAGCTGGCGACGGCGGGCTGCCATGTCGCCACCTGCGACGTCTCGCCGGCATCGATGGCGGAGACCATGGCGGCGTGCGAGCGCGAGGCGCCTGCCGGCACCCGAGTCTCGTCGTTCGTGGCCGACGTCTCCGACGAGGCGGCGCTGGTGGCCTTCCGCGCCCACGTCGAGGCGGCGCATGAGACCGACGTCCTCGACCTGCTGTTCAACAACGCCGGCATCGGCGGCGCCGGCAGCATGGTCGTCGACGACCGCGACGACTGGGAGCGGGTGTTCAACGTCTGCTGGGGCGGCGTCTACCTCGGCGTCCGCACGTTCCTGCCGATGCTCCAGCGCAGCCCCGAGGCGCGGATCGTCAACACCAGCAGCGTCAACGGGTTCTGGGCGACAGTCGGGCCGCACGCCGCGCACACCGCGTACAGCGCCGCCAAGTTCGCCGTCAAGGGGTTCAGCGAGGCGCTGATCACCGACCTCCGGCTGCATACGCCGAACGTCGCCGTGTCGGTCGTGATGCCCGGTCATATCGGCACCGACATCCTCTTCAACTCGGGCGCCTACCTCGGGCGCGATCCGAAGCAGCTCGACACCGAGCAGGTCGCCGAGGCCCGCCAGCGGTTGGCAGATCTGGGCTTCGACCTCGGCGGGGCATCCGACGAGGACGTCCGCGGGGCGGTCGTGGCGATGGCCGAGGGATTCCGCGAGAACGCGCCGACGACCGCCGCCGAGGCGGCACGGATCATCCTCGACGCCGTGCTCGCCGGGCAGTGGCGGATCCTGGTCGGCGACGACGCTCACCGCATCGACGGTGCAGTGCGTGCCGACCCGATGTCGGCGTACGAGCCTGAGTTCCTCGATCGGCTCCGTGCCGACGGGGTGTTCGCGGCGATGCCTGGCAACGTCGCCGCCAACGACCTACCGGGCGGCTGACCCAGCCGCCGACGCCACTGGGCCGGCTGGCGACAGTCGTTCGTTGCCACGCAGGCGCCATGCCGGAGCGGCGAGTGAGGCACCGGCGGCGACGAGCAGGACCATCAACGCCGCGGCGATGCCGTAGGCGGCGGTCCGCCCGAGCGTCTCGTACGCGGTCCCGGCGACGAAGGCGGTGATGCCGGCGGCCAGCGTCTGGGCGCCACCAAGCAGCCCCTGAGCGCCGGCTTGGCGCTCGTTCTCGACGACCATCCCCACCGCGACGCCGGTGCTGGAGATCGTCAGCCCGTCGCTCACGGAGTGGACCATGGCGACGGCGAACATGGCGATGCCGGACGGCACCAGGCCGTACAGCAGCATGTACCCGGCGCCGAGGAGCAACCCGACCGTCCCGACGCGGAACGGCCCGACCCGCTGCGCGAGCCGGCCGCCGGCAGCACCGAAGATGACGAGCGGCACGGCGAACATCGTGATGCCGAGGTTGGCGATCCACACCGCGGTGTCCAGGTCGTCGAGAGCGACCGACCACAGCGCGTCGAACGAGCCGATCATCACCCACGCCGCGCAGCCGAGCAGCACGGCCCCGGTGAACGGGCGTTTCCGCAGCAGGTCGAAGGCCAGCCGCTGGGAGGGCACGTCGGTGTCGGCCGACCGATCGACGTGGCGAGCGTTGTGCACGACGAACGGCAGCGCGGCGACGGTCGCCGCGGCGATGACGAGGAACGGGGCTGGGATCCCGAACGGGCCGACGAGCAGGGCGGACAGGGCGGGGCCGGCGGCGAACCCGCCGACCTCGGCGGCGAGCAGGCGACCGAGGTTGTGCCCGATGTGCTCGGGCTCGGCGAGGATCACGATCCGGCGCGCGGCCGGTACAGCCATCCCGATGCCGATGCCCATGACGAAGCGGCCGGTGAGCAGCGGGACGACGGACTGGGCGACGGCCAGCATCACGAGCCCGGCGACATTGAGCAGCGAGCCGGCGACGACGAGTAGCCGGGCGTGGCCACGGTCGGCGACGGGCGCGATCAGCACCTGCGAGAGGAACCCGGCGAAGAATCCGATGCCGATCACGGCGCCGAGCGCCGACTCGCCGATGCCGTATTCGTCACGGATGTCGTCGAGCATGCTGAACAAGGCGCCGTAGCCCATCGCCAGCAGTCCGAGGGCGAGGCCGAACGTCGCCAGCACGGGCGCGTGCCGCCGGGCGTCGATCTCGTCCATTCTCGGCACGGTACGGCCTCGCACCCGTCGCCCGGAACCCGGATCCGCGGTCAGCCGGCCGGCGACTGGCGATGTCGTCGACGTGTGACGGCGGTCGGCAGCCGGAGGGCGGCCGGCGGCCACCAGTACATTCGGGGTGTGACCGCGGACTGGGGCGACGACGAGCGGCGGCTGACCAGCGCCGTGAGCGTGCTCGTCGGTCCGGCGAACGGCGCCTACCCGTCGGGCAACTCGCTGGTGGTCACCGGCGCCGCGGAGACGGTGTTGATCGACCCGTCGGTCACAGTGGTCGAGCGGGGCGGCGCGCCGGTGGCGGTCGACGCGGTCATCAACAGCCACAGCCACGAGGACCACGTAGCCGGCAACGGCGTGTTCCCGGCTGCCCGTGTCCACGTGCACAAGGAGGACCTTCCCGGCGTGCAGAGCCTGCGCGGGCTGATGGACGTCTACGGCATGCCGATCGACCACCCGTTCGCGACGACCGTCCTCGAGGAGTTCCACT
>JBIOUO010000434.1:0-6436 GCA_044867195.1 Ilumatobacteraceae bacterium | reverse complement strand
GCCTGGAGCAGGAACGCGTCGCCAGCGGCGACCTGGCCCAACGCCGCCTGCAGCGATCTCGCCTCGCCGGCGAACACGAGCGGCGGGAACGAGGAGATCGTCTTCAGCGCACGGTCGACGCCGTCAGCGTCGGGCCACTCCGGCTGCTGCCGTGCCGGGCGGTGCTGCCACGACGACGGCGTCCACGCGTTGCCGACGTCGCTCATCGGCGCAGGAGCCTACCGATCGATCTCAGACGCGCCATCGGAGGGTTTCCCGGGGGAAGGCCCCTCGGGAAACCCTCCGACGGCGGAAACCCTCCAACGGGTCAGACAGCCAGGATCCTCTCGGCGTCGTCGCGGAGGCCGACGACGGCGCGGCTGACGAGGCGGCGGGCTGCCTCGGCGGTGACGCCCAACCGCTCGCCGACCTCGCGGAAGCTCTTGCGCTCGCCGTCGAGCAGTCCGAAGCGGGCTTCGACCGCGTAGCGGGCACGGTTGTCCAACGTGTCGAGCAGCTCGTCGAGCAGCTCGCTGTCGACAAGCGTCATCACGGCGTCCTCGGGCGTGCCGTCGCCGTTCGCCATCAGATCGCCGAGCGTGGCGTCACCGTCGTCGCCGACGGTCTTGTCCAGCGACACCGGCGTGGTCAGGCGGTGCAGCTCGGCGTTCGTCTGGTCGAGCGTCTCGCCGTCGCCGGACGCCTGGCGCAGGGCGGCGCGCAGGCTCGCCGAGCGGTCGCCAGGGATGCGGATCAGGCTCGCCTTCTGGTCGAGGGCGCGGCCGATGGCCTGGCGGATCCAGAACGTGGCATAGGTCGAGAACTTGAAGCCGCGCCGCCAGTCGAACTTGTCGACGGCGTGCTCGAGGCCGAGGTTGCCCTCCTGGATCAGGTCGAGCAGGTCCATCCCCTGCGGCAGTGGGTACCGCCGGGCGATGCTGACCACCAGCCGCAGGTTGGAGCGGATGAAGCGGTCCTTGGCGTTGGCGGCGGCGACGACCGCAGCCTTGAGGGCGGCGCCGCGCTGGCCGTTCGCCAGCTTCTCCGCCGCGTCACGACCTGCCTCGATGACGCGCGACAGGTTCCGCTCGTCCTCAGCCGTGAGGAGCGGGACCTTGCCGATGTCGTTGAGGTACAGGCCAATTGAGTCGTTCATAGTGCTGCTGGTTCAACCGTTCAGGGGAGATGTCGGAATGCGGATCCAGGGCGGTGCCGTCCGGCGTGCCACGGCGCCCTCGCAGGCCGTTCGAACGGTGTTCGGACCTGGGGTCTTCCGTGGATGCCTGACGGGCAGGATCGATTGTGTGGGGGACATTTGACTGTACCAGGCATGTCAAGGGGACAGGCGGCACCTTGGCCGTTCCCTGGCCAGGTGGCCAACCTAGACTGCGGCGCCGTGCCGTTGCGCGGATCGTCGACCGTCGCCGAGCCGGTCGTCGAGTCGAGCGCCACGCCCCGGCCGCGGCGGATCGGGCTGTTCGGCGGCACGTTCGACCCGCCCCACGTCGGCCATCTCGTCACCGCGGTCAACGTCCACTACTCGCTCGAGCTCGACGTGGTCGTGCTGATGGTGGCCAACGTGCCCTGGCAGAAGGAGGGCAGCCGCTCGATCACACCGGCCGAGGACCGCCTGGCGATGGTCGAGGCAGCGGTCGCCGACGTTCCGGGCCTCGAGGCCGGGCGCCTGGAGATCGACCTCGGCGGGCCGAGCTTCACCGCCGACACGCTGGCGGCCCTGGCCGAGGCCGAGCCGGGAGCCGAGCTGTTCACGATCGTCGGCGACGACGCCGCGGCGGGCTTGTCCAGCTGGGAGCGCCACGACGAGGTGGTCGCCCGTTCGACGATGGTCGTCGTCGATCGGCCGGGTGTCCCCGTCCAGCTCGCCGACGACGTCCCCTGGATCCACGTCGAGGTACCTCGACTCGAGGTGTCGAGCACCGATCTGCGGGCCCGCTTCGTCGACGGTCGCCCGCTCGCCTACCTGGTCACAGACCCTGTGCTCCACGTGATCGCCGAGCGGGGCCTGTACGGGGTCGAGGCGTGACGGCCCTGCCCGGCCGCCGCCGCCGATCGACCATCGTCGCCGCAGTCGCCGCCGCCGGCGGCGTGACGGTGGCAATCGCGCTGACCACGCTCGGGGCCGTGACGCTGTACCACTCGACGGAGGGCGCCGACGCCTCGTCGGACCGGCCGGTCCTGCAGTTCCCGGAGACACCCGTCGGCGCGCTCGGGGTGGTCGACGACACGGGGAAGCTGGCGTCGATCGCCGTGTTCGTGGTCCAGCCCGCGGGTGCCGGCGGGAGCATCATCCCGGTGCCGGTCAGCGCCGACGCCAGCGGGGGGATCGGCGACGAGCGGTTGCCGATCGCCGAGACGGTCGCGCTGGAGGGCACCGATGCGCTGCAGCGCGAACTCGAGGTCGCCCTCGGGCTGACGATCGATGACGTGACCATCGTCGACGCCGCCGGTGCCGCGGCCCTGCTCGGACCCGTCGGCGAGCTCGAGGTCGACGTGCCTCACGACGTCACCGACTCGTCCGGCGACGTCGTCGCCGAAGCGGGCGAGTCGACGCTGGACGCGTCTGCCGCGGCCGCCATCCTCGCCGCACGCGACCGGTCGGTCCCCGCCGTCGATCAGTACCCGGCGGCGAGCGCGGTGTGGGCCGCTGTGGCCGCGGCGATCGGCGACGGCGTCACCCCGACCACGACCGAACCGGCTGCGGCGCCACGAGCCACAACCGGTTCCGACCTTGGCACCGGGTTCGAGGAGCTGTTCGGGCGCATCCTCGCCGGTCGCGTCGGCGAGCGGGCGCTGCGGTCGCATCCGGTCAGCGCCGACCAGAACCCGCGGGACGTCGACGTCTCCGTACTCGACCCGGCGGAGCTGGCACTCGTGTTCGGCGAGGTCGCACCGGGCGCGGTCGCCGCGCCGAGCGCCGGGCTGTCGTTCCGCGTCGAGAGCACGTTCAGCGACGAGCAGCTGGCGGCAACGGGATACACCAACACCGATGTCGCCTATGCGGCGGTGCAGTTGCTGCTCGCCGTCGGCGCCAACGTCGTGTCCGTGTCCACCGCGGGCGATCCGCCAGGGGTGACCACCTCGATCGACGTCGCCGACCAGACGATGACTGCCGCCACCGCGAACACCCGCACGTTGTTCGGAGATGTCACGGTCGGCGTTGACGACCAGCCGATCGTCGGCGTCGACGCCGTGGTCACGCTCGGCACCGACTTCCTGACCGCGCTGGCGAACGGGACGACCTCGGTGCCGGTCCCGTCGACGTCAGCACCGGCACCGTCGTCGGTCGCCACCACGGAGGGCAGCGGTGGCTGACCGGCCGGGCGGGGAGCACGCCGGTGACGACGTCGATGCCCGCACGATCGCCACCATCGCCGCCCGCGCGGCCGACGACAAGCACGGCCGCAACATCGTCGTGCTCGACGTCGGCGAGATCCTGGCGATCGCCGAGTTGTTCGTGGTTGTCGACGCCAGCAACCGTCGTCTCGTGCGCGCGCTCGTCGACGAGATCGAGCATGCCGTGCGGTTGGCCACCGGACGCTCGCCCCGGCGCGTCGAGGGCGTCAGGGAGCAGCAGTGGGTCCTGCTCGACTATGGCGACGTGGTGATCCACGTGTTCCTCGACGAGATCCGCCGCTTCTACGAGATCGAGCGCCTCTACCGCGACGCTCCGACGGTCGACTGGGCCGGCTGAGCCGCTCCGGCCGCCGGCAGTTTCATCACCGCCGGACGCTTGGTATCGTTCGACGCCGCTCCGGGGCTGTAGCTCAGTTGGTAGAGCACTTCCATGGCATGGAAGGGGTCAGGGGTTCGATTCCCCTCAGCTCCACTGCGCCGCTCGCTGGCGCTCGCTCCTCAGTGGAGCTCCGCTCCGCCGTGCTTGCTGCCTCCGGCGGCCGTTCAGACGCCACGGAGGCTTGCCTCCACGGAGCTTCGCCAGGTACGGCGGCAGCGTTCAGGTGGTGTCTCACGTCCTCCACGGCCATCGACAGCGCGTCGACGGGTCGCCGCGCCTGGGAGGTTCAGCTGAGGCCTTCGCCGCGGTAGTCGATGATCCACGGACTGGCCATCAGGGCGTCCACCCGGCCGGAGGCAAGCCGGCCGGCGAGCTCGAAGTTCAACTCCTGGGTGGAGATGTGCTGCACTGACGTACGAACGTCGCGCAGGCACCGATCGAGCGCGGACGTCGCGTAGACCGAGTCGGCGCCGGCCGCGGTGTACAGCATCTCGATGGCCTGCAGCGAGGCGTGTCCTGCATGGGTTGCCGCCAACCACAGCGCCGCCCGATCCGCCAGCGTCGGGCTGGCGCCCGCCTGCACAGCCTCCCAGCACACCGCCAGCTGACCGCGCAGGTACGCGTGAGCCGACTCGATCAAGGCCTTCGCCCGGCCGAGCATGTGGTTGGCCACCGGCTTGTCGGCGAGCACGACCTGCGAGAGCACCGGTACCTTCGTGTGCGACAGAGCTACGAACGCGTCGAGGGCGTGACGGGCGATCCCGAGTGGGACCGCACCGATGAACGTCGCGAACATCGCGATCGGCGGCATCCGATAGAGCGGGCCCTGCTCGACAGGCGGCTCCATGAACCAGCACGAACGCTCCGCCGGAACGAACAGATCCTCGACGGCGTAGTCGTGGCTCGCCGTCCCTCGCAGCCCGGTGGTGGTCCACGTGTCGATGATCTCGGTGTCCTGAGCCGGGAACCAGAGCTCGCGCATCATCGGCATCCCGCTCGGCCCGATCATGGGCTCGCCGTCGCGGACGATGAGCGCGCCGACGAGAAACCACGTCGCGTGGCACGCCCCGCTGCCGAACGGCCAGCGGCCGGTCACCCGGTAGCCGCCCTCCACTTCGACCGCGGAGCCGTTGGGCCGGAACGCACCGGCAGTGATCGCATCCGGATCGCCGTAGATCGCCTCCGCCGGCGCCAACAGCTGGAACACTCCGAGCTGCTTGAGCGCGGCGGTCACATTCGGCGCCACCGCGCGGCGCTCATCGACATCCGCCGCACCGGTCCGCAGCTGATCGGTCGCGGCGCGAACCGCAGCACGCACGTCGAGCCCCACGCTCGTTGACATGTCCCCTCCTCGTGTCGATGCCGGCAACGGCTATTCGTCACCCGAGCCGGCGCGGATGCCACGCATCGGCCCTCTGCGCCTACCCAGGCTCGACCGCCGTCCCTGACGCCCCCGTTCGCGTGCCAGGGCGGTCCGGGGCCCTCACTGGTACGAGATGTACACCGGCGAGGGTTGGAGGGCGACGGTCTCGGTGGGCGTCCGCATCGGTTCGTCCTCGGTGAAGAAGTTCTTCCAGCCGAACAGCACGCCCGCCGGGCCGCCGGCGAGGATGAACTGCCACGTCTCCAGCTTGACCTCCTGCGGGCCGAAGCCGTCCATCTGGACGACCAGCGACAACTCGGGCGGGACCTGGATGCCGCCCCGATCGGGGAGCATGTCGAGCCGGAACTGGTGCACGACTAGCAGCTTCTGCGGGAGGGCGTACCGGCGGGTCAGCTCGGAGAGCCATGCCGCCACCCGGTTGACCTCTGCGGCCGAGACCTGGCCGATGTCCTGCAGATGCCGTTCCCCGGGCGCGAGGCGCCACTCGGGATCGAGCGCCAGGCCGACGTATGGCCGGGCCAGCAGCTCCTCGTAGCGCTGGGCCTGGGCGAGGAAGTCGGCGTACCCCGGCTGCAGATCCAGGACCACGTAGAACCCGGCCGCCCCGGCGGCGTCGACCCATGGCCGAAGGAAATCGAGCGAGCTCTCCAGCGAGTAGTCGCCGTCGGCGCCGGCTTCCGACGAGGCGACGGTCGTGATGATCTCGAATGTCGGGATGACGTATTCCGGGCTGATCCCGTTGTAGGAGTACGCAACGTCACGCGCGCGCTGGACGGCCGCATCGACCGGCTGCTCACCGAGCGCGCCGAGGTTGTCGTCGCCGGGATGGCCGTAGAGGGCGACGAACCGACGGCCGGGGAACAGCACGGTGCCGCCACCAGGTAGCTGCTGGGTCGGCGCGAGAGTGGTGGTCGGTTCGGACGCCCCGCCGAGCGATGCCGCGCACGCCGTGGTCGCCGCCAGCGCGGCGCCGACCAGGACGGGCACAGACAGGCGGTGCAGCCTGGATGGAGCCCTGTCGCCACCTCGCACCGGCGGGAGAACGTACCTGCGCCCTGCGCCGGATCGTGGGATACCCGCCACCCGCCATCCTCAGGCCCGGGTTCGGCGAGTCGTGACGGGCGGGAGGAGGCGCGCGCCGACGAGTGCCGAGATCGCATCACCCGTATCGGCGGCGTCGATGATCTCGGCTGCCACGAGTGCGCGAACGACGTGGGCGGCGACGCGGGACGACGCATCGGCCCCCGTGGTGACTGCGTCGAGCATCGTGTTCGCCTCCACCGCGGCGGCATGGGCCGCGGCCTCGCGCGACTTGACGG
>JBIOUO010000433.1:0-17686 GCA_044867195.1 Ilumatobacteraceae bacterium | reverse complement strand
GCTCCTTGACGAGACGCTTCTTGCGCGTCTCGCCGAGGCCGGGAACGCCGTCGAGCGCGCTCGCCGTCATCCGCTTCGAGCGCCGCTCGCCGTGGAACGTGTTGGCGAAGCGGTGGGCCTCGTCGCGAATGCGCTGCAGCATGAACAGCGCCTCGCTTCCCCGCGGGATCTCGACCGGCTCCGGGTGGGCGGGGACGAACACCTCCTCGAACCGCTTGGCCAGCGCCGCGATCGGGATCTCGTCTTCCAGGCCGAGGTCGCGCACGACCCGCTCGGCGACGCCGAGCTGGCCCTTGCCGCCGTCGACCACCAGCAGCTGCGGCGGGTAGGCGAAGCGCCCCGGCTTGTCGCCGCGCTCCAGCGGCGGGCGGTCGCGCTCGTCGATGTAGGCGCGCAGCCGCCGCGTCAGCACCTCCTCCATCGCCGCGTAGTCGTCGTTGCCGGGGACGTGGACCTTGAACTTGCGGTACTCCCGCTTGTTCGGTAGCCCGTCCTCGAGGACGACCATCGACCCGACGTAGTCCGTGCCCTGGATGTGGGCCATGTCGTAGCACTCGATGCGCAGCGGCGCCTCGGGTAGGTCGAGGAAGCGCTGCAGCTCGGTCAGCGCCCGGCTGCGGGTGTTGTGGTCGCTCGCCCGCCGCAGGCGGTGGCGGGTGAACTCCTCCTGCGCATTGCGCGTCACGGTCTCCAGCAGCGCCCGCTTGTCGCCCCGCTGGGGCACCCGGATCTGGACCCGCGAGCCACGCTGCATCGTCAGCCACTCCTCGTACGTCGCGGAATCGTCGGACATCACCGGGACCAGCACCTGCTTGGGCACACCCTGGGGCGGATCGTCGCCGTACAGGTTCTCCAGGATGCGATCGATCAACCCGCCGGGCGACAGCGCCTCGACCTTGTCGACGACGAACCCCTTGCGCCCGACCACCCGCCCGCGGCGGACGTAGAACACCTGCACCGAGGCCTCCAGGTCGTCCTCGGCGAGGCCGATGACGTCGAGGTCCTCCCACCGGTCGGCGACCATCTGCTGGCGCTCGATCGCCCGGCGAACGGCGGTTAGGCGGTCACGCAGCCGGGCCGCCTTCTCGAACTCCAGCTCGTCGGCGGCCTCGCGCATCGCCGCGTCGAGGCGCTTGACGATCGGATCGGTGTCGCCGTCGAGGAACTCGCACAGCTCGTCGACGAGCTGGCGGTAGGCGGCCGCGTCGACCTCCCCGACGCACGGACCCGAGCACTTCTCGATGTGGAACAGCAGGCACGGCCGCCCGAGCCGCTCGTGCTGGTGGAACTTGGCCGGGCTGCAGGTGCGGATCGGGAACGAGCGCAGCAGCTCGTCGAGCGTGTCACGGATCGCGTAGGCGTGGGCGTACGGCCCGAAGTAGCGGGTCCCCTTGCGCTTGCGGCCGCGCATCACCAGCGCCCGCGGCCACTGCTCGTCGACCGTGACGGCCAGGAACGGGTAGCTCTTGTCGTCGCGCAGGCGGACGTTAAAGCGCGGCTGGTGGCGCTGGATCAACGAGTACTCGAGCATCAGCGCCTCGACCTCGTTGCGGACCGTCGTCCACTCCACGGAATCCGCCGTCTGCACCATCTGCGCCGTGCGCGGGTGCATGTAGCGGGTGTCGCCGAAGTAGTTGGCCAGCCGAGCGCGGAGGTTGGCCGCCTTGCCGACGTAGATCACCCGTCCCTGGGCGTCCTTGAACTGGTACGAGCCCGCAGCCTCGGGAATCGTGCCGGTGGGAGGACGCTGCACCATCAGATGTCGAGGATACGGTTGGGGCCCATGGCCGGACGGTTCTCGTTCTCGGTCCCGGAGCGGCGCAACGCCAGCGATCCGTGGTTCCGCATCGGGACGCTCGACGTCACGACGACCGTCCTCGTCGTCCTCGCCTGCGTGGCCAGCATGTTCCTCTGGGCCATCGACCGCAGCCTGTGGAACAACCTGGTGCTGTACCCGTCGAGCGTCCGCGGCGGCGAGCTGTGGCGGATCTTCACCTGGCCGCTGGCCAACGAGCCGGGCCTGTGGCCGGTCGTCACGCTGGCGATCTTCTGGTACTTCGGGCGGGAGATCGAGGGCCTCCTCGGGCGCAACCGGTTCGGCGTGATGCTCCTGCTGCTGACGATCGTCCCCGCCTTGGCCGCGATCGTGCTCGACGTCACAGCCTGGTCGCTGGATGCCATCGAGCTGGCGGTGTTCCTCGTGTTCGTCGCCGAGTACCCGTACGCCCGCTTCTTCTTCGGCATCCCTGCCTGGGCGATCGGCGCGGTCATCGTCGGCATCCAGGTGCTCACGTACCTCGGCTACCGGGAGAACGAGCTGATCGTCGTGATGTTCGTCACACTGGCGACGGCTGCGCTCACCGCGCGGTCGATGGGACTGGCCCAGAGCCTGCCCTGGATCCCGAAGATCCCGCTTCCAGGCAGCGGCGGTCGTCGCAAGCGCCGCCGTCGGGGGTCGCAGGGCTCGCGCGGCGATGTGATCAGCGGACCCTGGGCCCCGCCGCGGGCTGCGCCTAGTCGCTCGACGACGCTGCCCCAGCCGCCGCGCAGCCCCGACGAGTCGCGCGACCAGATCGAGCTCGACTACCTGCTGGACAAGATCTCGGCCAACGGCATGGACGGCCTCACCGCCGACGAGAAGCGCCGCCTCAACGAGCTCTCCAAGCGCCTCCGCAACCGGCGCTGACGCTCAGCCCACCAACTCGCGGAGGTAGCGCCCGGTGTGGCTGTGCTCCACCGTCGCGACGTCCTCAGGTGTGCCTTCGGCGACCACCGTGCCGCCTCCGCTGCCTCCCTCCGGGCCGAGGTCGATGATCCAGTCGGCGGTCTTGATCACGTCCAGGTTGTGCTCGATGACGAGCACCGTGTTGCCCTGGTCGACCAGGCGTGACAGCACGACCAGCAACCGCCGCACGTCGTCGAAGTGGAGGCCCGTGGTTGGCTCGTCGAGCAGGTAGATCGTGTGCCCCGTCGAGCGCTTGGCCAGCTCCGTCGCCAGCTTGACCCGCTGCGCCTCGCCGCCCGACAGCGTCGGTGCCGGCTGCCCGAGCCGCACGTAGCCGAGGCCGACGTCCATCAGCGTGTCCATGTACCTCGAGATCGACGGCTGGTTGGCGAAGAACCCGACCGCCTCCGACACCGGCATGTCGAGCACGTCGGCGATGTTCTTGCCCTTGAACTCGATGTCCAGCGTGTCGCGGTTGTAGCGGGCGCCCTTGCACACCTCGCACGGCACGTACACGTCAGGCAGGAAGTGCATCTCGATCTTGATCGTCCCGTCGCCGGCGCACGCCTCGCAGCGCCCGCCCTTGACGTTGAAGCTGAACCGTCCCGGCAGGTAGCCGCGCACCTTGGCCTCGCTGGTGGCGGCGAACAGCTTGCGGATGCTGTCGAACACGCCCGTGTAGGTCGCCGGGTTCGACCTCGGCGTGCGGCCGATCGGCGACTGGTCCATATCGATGACCTTGTCGAGGTACTCGACGCCGGTGATCCGCCGGTGCCGGCCGGCGGCCAGCTTCGACTTGTAGATCCGCTGCATCAGGACCGGGAGCAGGATGTCGCGCACCAGCGTCGACTTCCCCGACCCTGACACACCGGTGATCGTGACGAAGTTGCCGAGCGGGATCGTCACGTCGAGGTCGTTGAGGTTGTGCTCCCGGGCGCCGTGGATCACCAGCTCCGTCAAGCCTCGGGGACGGCGGTCGGCAGGCACGGGGATCTGCTTGCGCCGCGAGAGGTACTGCCCGGTGATCGACTCGGGGACCTTGAGCACCCCCTTGACCGGTCCGCTGTAGACGACGCCGCCGCCGTGCTCGCCGGCCCCCGGGCCGATGTCGACGATCCAGTCGCTGGCGAGGATCGTCTCCTCGTCGTGCTCGACGACGATCACGGTGTTGCCGAGGTCGCGGAGCCTGGTCAGCGTGTCGATCAGCCGGCGGTTGTCGCGCTGGTGGAGGCCGATCGACGGCTCGTCGAGCACGTACAGCGTGCCGACCAGGCCCGAGCCGATCTGGCTGGCGAGGCGGATCCGCTGCGCCTCGCCGCCGGCGAGCGTGCCGGCCGAGCGCGACAGCGTGAGGTAGTCGAGCCCGACGTCGAGCAGGAACCCGAGGCGGGCGTTGACCTCCTTGGTCACCCGCTCGGCGATCAGCCGCTCCCGCTCGGTCAGCTCGAGGGCGGCGAGGAACTTCGCCGCCTCGCCGATCGACAGGTCGCAGACCTCGGTGATGTTGCGCTCGTTGATCGTGACGGCCAGCGTCTCCGGCTTCAGGCGGGCCCCATCGCACGCCGTGCAGGGCACCTCGCGCATGTAGCCCTCGTACTGCTCGCGGGCCCAGTCGCTCTCGGCGCCCTCGTGGCGGCGCTTGATCCACGGGATCACGCCCTCGTACGACGTCGTGTACTGGCGCTGGCGGCCGTAGCGGTTCTTGTATTTGACCGTGACCTCGCCGCCCGTGCCATGGAGGATGACCTTCTGCTGCTTGGAGGTCAGCGCGCCCCACGGGGCATTCATGTCGATGCCGTGGGCCTCGGCGACCGAGTCGAGCATCCGGGTGAAGTACTGGGTGTGGGCGGTGCGCCACGGGGCGATCGCCCCGTCGTTGAGCGACTGCTCGGCGTCGGGGATGACCAGCTCGGGGTCGATCTCGAACGTCGTGCCCAGGCCGTCGCAGGTCGGGCACGCTCCGTAGGGGGAGTTGAACGAGAAGTTGCGTGGCGCCGGCTCCTCGAAGCTGCGCCCGTCCACGGGGCACACCAGGTGCTCGCTGAACGTCAACAGATCGTCGTCGGTCGGCGCCTCGCCCTCGCGGCGGACGATCTCCAGCTCGGCCACGCCGTCGGCCAGCTTGAGCGCCGTCTCCAGCGAGTCGGTCAGCCGGCGGGCGATGCCCTCGCGCATCACCAGGCGATCGACCACGACGTCGATGCGGTGCATCTCGTAGCGGGCGAGGCGGGAGTCGCGCTTGAGGAACTCGTCGATGTCGACGACCTCGCCGTCGATCCGCGCCCGCACGAACCCCTGCGCCGAGAGGTCCTCGAGCAGCGTGTCGTACTCGCCCTTGCGGCCCCGGACGACCGGCGCTAGGACCTGGAAGCGGGTGCCCTCGGGCAATAGGAGGACTCGGTCGACGATCTGCTGCGGCGTCTGGCGGGCGAGGCGGGTGCTGTGTTCGGGGCAGTGCTGGATGCCGATCCGGGCGTAGAGCAGGCGCAGGTAGTCGTAGATCTCAGTGATCGTGCCGACCGTCGAGCGGGGGTTGCGGCTGGCCGACTTCTGGTCGATCGAGATCGCCGGCGACAGGCCCTCGATGACGTCGACGTCGGGCTTGTCCATCTGCCCGAGGAACTGCCGGGCGTACGACGACAGCGACTCGACGTAGCGCCGCTGGCCCTCGGCGTAGATGGTGTCGAAGGCGAGGCTCGACTTGCCGGATCCGGACAGCCCGGTGAACACGATCAGCCGGTCGCGCGGCAGTTCGACGTTGATGTTCTTGAGGTTGTGCTCGCGAGCCCCGCGGACCGAGATCACCGGCTGTCCCGGGCTGGTCGACGGTCGAGGCCCCATCAGCCGGCCAACCTAGCGAGAAACGACACCGTTGGCATTCTCGGTTCCGACGAACTTGCGTTCGTCGACGTCACCCAGAGAGCTGCATCCGGTCGACGACATACTCGGCGATCGCCAGGCTGGACGTCGCGGCCGGCGAGGGTGCGTTGCGGATCGTGACGATGCCGTCGTGGTCGAAGATCCGGAAGTCGTCGACCAGCGACCCGTCACGATCCACCGCCTGGGCGCGGATCCCAGATCCGGCCCGGCTCACGTCCGCGGCGCCGATCTCCGGCACGTACCGGCTGGCGGCCCGCATGTACGCCTTCACCGACAGCGAGCCGCGGACCTCGGTGATCCCGGTGCGCCAGTGACGGCGGGCCATCCGCCAGAAGCCGGGCCAGCTGACGATGTCACGGACGTCGGCCAGCCGGACGTCGGACCTGCGGTATCCCTCGCGGCGGAGCGCGAGCACGGCGTTCGGGCCGACCTCGACCTCGCCTGAGACGCGGCGCGTGAAGTGCACGCCGAGGAACGGGTAGCGAGGATCAGGCACGGGGTAGATCAGGCCGCGCACGAGATCCCGCTTGTCGGGGTTGACGGTCATGTACTCGCCGCGGAACGGGACGATCCGCGGCGCGTCGTGGCCGTCGACGGGGCGCGAGACACGATCTGCCTGCAGCCCGGCGCACACGACGAGCAGGCGCAGGCGACGGCCACCGTTCGGTGTCGTCACCTCGATGCCGTCGCTGCGCCGTTCGATGCGGTCGACCGTCGTGGACAGCATGACCTGGCCTCCGGCGGCCGCGATGTCGTCGCCGTAGGCGGTGGCGATGGCGACGAAGTCGGTGATCGCCGTCGCCGGGGAGTGCAGCGCGGCGAGGCCGGCGGCGTGCGGCTCGAGGTCCGTGATGGCCGACGCATCGATGCGCGTGAGTCCTGGAACGCCGTTCTCGCGGGCGGTGGTCTCGAGCGCGTCGAGCCGCCCGAGCTCGGACTTGTCGACGGCGACGACGAGCTTGCCGCACTCGTCGTACGGGAGGTCGCGCTGCTGGCAGAACTCGTGCAGCAGCTGACGACCCCGCGTGCAGAGTTGGGCCTTCAGACTTCCCGGCTTGTAGTAGATGCCGGCGTGCACCACACCGGAGTTGTGACCGGTCTGGTGGGCGGCGAGACGATCTTCCTTCTCGAAGACATGCACGGTCGCACCGGCGAACCGGCGCGTGATCTCTCGTCCGATCGCCAGCCCGAGGATGCCGCCGCCGACGATGCCGATCGGCAAATCGCTCATTGGCGCACACCGTAGGGGCTCTTGCGAGGCCACCGCACCGTAACGCGATCTTTGGTCAGAATTCTGGTTGGCCCGACCACCATCATTCTGACCAAAGCCGGCCGGGCGGTGGCCGGGCCGGCTACGCCGTCACGGGCACTCCGTGGGTTCGGGCCGGTCGATGACGAACACGGTGCCAGCCACTTGTGCGGCGGGGAGGTCGATGCTCGCGGAGAAGTGGAACGTGTCGCCGTTGGGAGCGGTGTAGGCGGGGCAGGGCCAGCCGGTGTTGACGATGAATGCCTGCAACCGGTACGTCACCGTCGGATCCAGCTCGAGCCGGATGATCCCGTCGGGGTCGGGCCCGTCGAAGGACGGTCCGGGACACGGCGTGCCATCGGCCGCGAGCGGGCAGACGAACATGCCGGCGGTGGGCAGCGGGGCACCGGTCTCGTCGGTGACCGTCACCGGCACACAGTCGAACGGTGAAGGATGCTCGATCGTCAGCGTCGCCCGCCGCGGGAGGTCGCCGGGCTTGACGGTGTACCGGGCATCCGAGAAGTAGAACTCGCTGCCGTTGAGCTCGAAGCCGGGACATGCCCACGGCGGGTTGGGGTCCTGCACGAACGCTGAGATCTCGTAGGTCTGGTGACGATCCAGGCGCAGCCGGGCGACGCCACGACGGTTCGTCGGCTCCAACTCCGCGGCGTCGCAGTCCGCCGTGCCACTCACGACGGGACAGGCCATCACCATCGCCGACCGCAGGGGATCGCCATCGTCGTCGACCACGGCGATGTGCACCTTGGTGGTGGCTCGGCGACCGTGAGCCTGAGCGACCTGACCTGTGTCAACCGTGACCAGGATGCCGGTGGCCGCGAGCGCCGCCGCCGCGAATGTGACTCGATGCCTGATGTTCATGGGTCTCCCTCCACGTTGGGTCGCGATGACCGTGTGCAGCCAGCGTGCGCCTCGCGCTGTCCCGGCGTCATGAGCCCACAGTCCCGACCATGCCGGACGACTCGGGACATCGGGCACCGAGCTCGCCAGGCCGTGATGGGCGTCTCGCCTGAGGTCCGCTGCTCGTGGCCGGATGTCCTGGGTGCCAACAGGACGAGCGACTCATGACGGGGGGACGTCGCCGGTCGCAGGCTCATCGCCAGCCGACTGACTGGGAGGTCATCCCATGGGCACGGGACGGATCGTTGGGTTGATGGCGGTCGCAGCTGTCGTGGCTGGTGGCTGCGCCGACGACTGGTGAAAGGCGATGCGATCGATGTGTCCACCGTCGAGCTCGTCGCCTCGGAACATGCCTTCACCGTTCCCGAGCTGGTGCCGGGTGGACCGGTGCGGTTGACCCTGGACAACCGCAGTGGGCGGGTGCACATGCTGCAGGTGGCACGCATTGACGAGGGCCGCACGGTCGAGGATGTGGTCGAGCTGATCCGGGCGTTCGAGTCAGGTGACGACAGTGGGCCACCGGCGTGGTTCGAGATGACGGGGGTGGAGATGTCGCCGGTCGGTCCGGGTCGGCAGTTCTCCGTGCTGACGGATCTGGTGCCGGGCCACTACGTGGCGTTCTGCCTGCTGTCGACGGTCGACGGCTCACATGCCACACACGGGATGGTCCGCACGTTCGACGTCGTTGCGGCGAGTGCGGGCATGATGCCCGACCCGGACCTGACGTTGGTGGTCGACGATGACGGGTTCACGCTGCCGTCGATAGCGGCGGGCCGGCACGTGATCGCGATGCGCAACGACGGCTCGCAGCCCCACCAGTTCGAGTTCGGGCAGCTGCGGTCCGGGTTCACGTTCGACGACGCCGTTGGTTTCCTGCAGCGCGGTCAGGTCGGTGAACTGCCGGCGGAGTGGGCGGGCGGCGTTCTCGGCGTACCCCCTGGTGAGACGGTGCTCGGCGAGGTCGACCTCCAGGCTGGCACCTGGACCGTGGTCGACCTGGTCGGCGATGAACCGATCGCCCGCGGCAACGTCGCCCTCGCCCGCACCGCCGCCGGCGAGCTGCAGAAGTTCAAGCTCCGTGCCCCGTACTGGAACGGCCTCAGCCGCCAGGTGAGCTGACCGTGAGGCCGTGTGGCACGACCGAACTGGCTGGCCACAGTCTCGACGTCGAGACTGTGGCCACCCAGAAGGCGCGATCAGACCACGGCCACCCAGATGTCGGGCGGCGCGACCGGCGGGCCGTGTGTGACGCAGCGGTATGCTCGGCGCATGACAACGCAGATCGCGGTGCGTCTGCCGGACGAGATGGTCGAGCAACTCGACGAGCTCGTCGCCGCCGGGCACCAGTCCCGATCGGAGGCGATCCGGCGGGCGATCGAGCTGTACCTCTATCGCCTGCAGTGCGAGCGCGACGCGCTGCGTTACGACGAGCTGCCGTTGACCGCCGCCGAGCTGGCGCTCGCCGACGACCCCGCAGCCTGGGACGCGGCACCCTCGTGGTGAGGGGCGAGGTCTGGTGGGCGGCGGTGCCCGGCGGTGATCGCCCCGTGCTGGTGATGACCCGAGATCCGGTCGCGGATCGCGTCGGCGCGGTGGTGGTCGCCGCGTGCACGCGCACCGTGCGCGGCCTGTCGAGCGAGCTGCCCCTCGGACCCGAGGACGGGATGCCCGAGGCGTGCGTTGCGACGTTCGACAACCTGCACACCATGCGGCGCGAGCTGTTCCGGCGCCGCATCACCCGCCTGTCACCGGCCCGCATGGGGGACGCGTGCCGGGTGCTGAACCGATCGCTGGGCTGCGTGTGATCTGACCTCCGGCCGCCGCTCCGCGATCTGGGCGGGATTCGTCTCGGTTTCCGAGACGATCCCCGCCCAGATCCCCGGTTGAGACGATTCCCGCCCAGATTGGGGGACGGCGTCAGCCGGCGTCGCGCAGCTCGCGGCGGAGGTCGGCGATCTCGTCGCGGAGGCGGGCCGCGTACTCGAAGCGGAGGTCGGCGGAGGCCTCGTGCATCTCCTCCTCCAGCGTCTGGATCAGCCGCCCCAGCTCCTGCTGCGGCAGCGTGCGCAGGTCGCGCTGCACCCGCTCCCGCTCCCGCTGGCGCCGGCGGTCGCGCCCCGGCACGGGCGCCCCGTCGTCGATCGGCCGCAGCATCGACAGGATGTCTCCGACCGCCTTGCGGATCGTCTGCGGGTTGATCCCGTGCTCGGCGTTGTAGGCGATCTGCGACTCGCGGCGGCGGTTGGTGAGGTCGATCGCCCGCGTCATCGAGTCGGTCATCCGGTCGGCGTACATCACGACCTGGCCGTCGACGTTGCGCGCAGCGCGGCCGATGGTCTGGATCAGCGACGTCTCCGAGCGGAGGAACCCCTCCTTGTCGGCGTCGAGGATCGCCACCAGCGACACCTCCGGCAGGTCGAGACCCTCGCGCAGCAGGTTGATCCCGACGAGGACGTCGAACTCGCCGAGCCGCAGCGCGCGCAGGATCTCGATCCGCTGCACGGTGTCGATGTTGGAGTGCAGGTAGCGCACCCGCAGCCCCTGCTCGAGCAGGTAGTCGGTGAGGTCCTCGGCCATCTTCTTGGTCAGCGTCGTGACCAGCACCCGGTCGCCCTTGGTGACCCGCTCGTTGATCGACTCGATCAAGTCGTCGATCTGGCCGCGCGTCGGCTTGACGACCACCTCCGGGTCGACGAGCCCGGTCGGGCGGACGATCTGCTCGACGACCTGGCTCGACACCCGCAGCTCGTAGGGACCCGGCGTGGCCGACATGAACACGCACTGGTTGATCCGCTCGAGCACCTCGTCGAACTTCAGCGGTCGGTTGTCCCGCGCCGACGGAAGCCGGAACCCGTGGTCGACCAGCACGTCCTTGCGGCTGCGGTCGCCCTCGTACTGGCCGTGCAGCTGCGGCACGGCCTGGTGGCTCTCGTCGATGACGAGCAGGAAGTCGTCGGGGAAGTAGTCGAGCAGCGTGAACGGCGGCTCGCCGTAGCTCCGGCCGTCGATGTGCATCGAGTAGTTCTCGATCCCGTTGCAGTAGCCGACCTCGCTCATCATCTCCAGGTCGTACTGCGTGCGCATCCGCAGCCGCTGAGCTTCGAGCAGCTTGCCCTCCTGCTCGAACCAGGCCAGGCGCTGCTGCAGCTCCTCCTCGATCTGCTGCATCGCCCGCGCCATCCGCTCGGCGCCGGCGACGTAGTGGGTGGCCGGGAAGATCTGGGTGCGCTGGAGCGTGCGCAGCGTCTCGCCGGTGATCGGGTCGATGACCGTCAGGCGGTCGACGGTGTCGCCGAACATCTCGATCCGCAGCACCGTCTCCTCGTACTGCGGGTGGACCTCGATCGTGTCGCCGCGCACCCGGAAGCGTCCCCGCCCGAGGACCTGGTCGTTGCGGTCGTACTGCAGGTCGACCAGGCGGCGCAGGATGTTGCGCATGTCGTAGTCGACGCCGACGCTGAGATCGATCATGCTGCCCCGGTACTCGTCGGGCGAGCCCATGCCGTAGATGCACGAGACCGAGGCGACGACGATCACGTCACGCCGGGTCAGCAGAGCCGCGGTCGCCGAGTGGCGGAGGCGGTCGATCTCGTCGTTGATCGAGGAGTCCTTCTCGATGTACGTGTCACTCGACGGGATGTACGCCTCGGGCTGGTAGTAGTCGTAGTAGCTGACGAAGTACTCGACTCGGTTGTGGGGGAAGAACTCCCGCATCTCCTGGGCCAGCTGGGCGGCCAGGCTCTTGTTCGGGGCGAGGATCAGCGTCGGGTGCTGGGTCTGCTCGATCGCCCAGGCGATCGTCGCCGATTTGCCCGACCCGGTGATGCCGAGCAGCGTCTGGAAGCGGTCGCCGCGCGTGATTCCCTCGCTGAGCTCGGCGATCGCCTTGGGCTGGTCGCCCGCGGCCCCGAACTCGGAGACGACCCGGAACGGCTGCTCCTGCACCATCCCGATAGTCTACGACGAACGTGTGTTCACCATCCCGTCAGCGACGAGATTTTCCGTTTCCGCCGGCACAGAACACCCAAGACTGGCATGGCGACTGTCATCAAGCGGATCGTTGGCATGCTCGTCTTGGCGGTCGCCGGCGAGTGCAGCGCGTCGGACAGCACGGCGCCCACCACATCGCATCCGGCGACGATCAGCTCGAGCTCCACGACGTCGACGAGCGGACGCCGGTTTCGTCGGCCGGGCCGAGGCCGGAGGGGACCAGCGCGCGGCGGCGGGCTGATGGCGACACCAACTCGCGCCGTGCGAGAAGATGAAGGAGGTTGGTCGATGGACAGTCGGCGGCGGATTGCTCTGGCGTCGCTGGTCGTGATGCGCCTGGCAGCGGCCTGCAGCGCGGACGACGACTCGAGCGCGCCCGGCGCACAGACGGACGTGGCGGTGCACGCATCCACTGAGACCGTCGCCGAGCCGGAGGAGACCACCTCCGCGCCACCACCGACCACACCGACCAGTCCAGCCACGTCGCCGCCGTCGACAGCAGCCGTGGCGACGACCGGTGCGCCGATCGCCGCGCTGACGATCGAGAAGGTCGCCGAGCATCCCGGCCGGCGCCTGCACCTGCCCTTCACCGATGGCGAGACCGCCGTGGTCCTGTCCGGATACATCCGACCGGACGGGCTTCCATCGGCGACGTGGGTGCGCCTCGACGGCAACGGGCAGGTCGTCGCCGAAGGCCCCGCGGAGGGTGTCGTCGAACGCGGCCCGACCGCGTCGACCATCGAGACGGCCGGTCGGCGATTCCTGCTCGCCCAGTACAACGACCCGGCGGGCTACGAGATCGGGTGTGGCCTGCGAGAGATCGATCCCTCAACGTTGGCGATGGGCGCGCTGATCCCGCCGCAGGGCGACTCCCCCTGCTTCGGCGAGACCGCCCCCAGCGATGTCGAGCCCGGCGTCGTGTGGGTCGCAGCCCAAGACGCCGTCCACCGCATCGACACGGCGACCGGCACGCTGGTCAGGTTTCCCATCGACGGGATCGACGTCGACCGACAGACGATCGACTCGATCCAGGTGATCGACGGCCGCCCGTTCGTCGGCATCGCCGTGTACGTCGATGGCGCGACGAACCAGCCGATGACGGCGCCTGACGGGTCTCCGCTGTCACCTCTCGTCGCCCGCCTCGACCCGATGACGGGCGCCACCGTGTCGGCAGCGATCGGCGGCAGCGACCTGCGCCTGGTGGACGGCCGGCTCGGCGTGGTGACCCCGCAAGGCGCCCGGGTGATCGACCCCGAGACGCTCCTCGCGACCGCCGTCGATCCGAGCGAGCTCGTCGAGGGCACGGGGAGTCGATCGGAGATCTGGTTCCGGGACCGCTGGGATGGCGATTCCTGGGCGGTGGACACCTACCGCGCCGATCCGGAGACGGGAGCGCGGTTGGCGGAGGGCACGCTGGACACCGGGCTCGGCCTCAACGAGGTGCAGTTCGACGGGGTGTGGGTCGGCACCGACCTGCTGATCCTGGCCGTGCGTCATACCGTCGACCCGCAAACCGGTGGATCGACGCCGGTCACCGACGTCTACCGCGTGCGCCAGCCGTGAAGTCGGGTTCGGCTCGCTGCCAAGCTGCTCATCTCCCCTCCGAGGTCGCCGTCGCAGGTCCCAGAGTCAGGCTGCCGGGAGCGTGCGCAACCACGCCCACAGCTCTTCGACCTCGGCGTCGAGCGCGGCGAGATCGCCGCTGTTGTCGATCACACGATCGGCCTTGGCCACCCGCTCCTCGCGGCTGAGCTGCTTGGAGATGCGGGCGCGAGCGTCCTCCTCGCTCATCCCGCGCTGCCCAACCAGGCGAGCGACGGCGACCTCGATCGGCGCGTCGACCACGATCATGGCCTGGAACCGCTGGTCGATCGTGACGGCGAGCAGCGGGGTGTCGAGCACCACGACGTGGTCGGTCTCTCGCTCGGCGTCGACGCGCCGGGTGATCTCGGCCCGCACGGCGGGGTGGACGATGCCGTTCAACGCGGCCAGCGACTCGTCGTCGTGGAACGCGATCGCCGCCAAACCGGCCCGGTCGAGCTCGCCGTCGGGGCGGATGATCTCGGCGCCGAAGCGCTCGGCGAGCCGCTCCAGCAGCGGCGCGCCCGCGCGCTGGAGGTCGCGGACGATGGCGTCGGCGTCGATGATGACCGCACCGCGCGCCGCGAGCCGGTCGGAGACTGCCGACTTGCCGGCGCCGATGCCGCCCGTCAGGGCGACGAGGATCATCGCTCCGGCCGACCGCCGGTCACTCGGTCGTGACGGCGTCGGCCTCGGCGGCCCCGGGGACCTCGGCAGCAGCGGCGGCCTCGCCCGCCGGCTGGCCCTCTGCGTCGCGCTCGTCGCCGTAGTACTCCGACCACGCGGCCTCGCGCTCGGCGTCGGTGTCGCCGGCGGTCCAGTTGCCGTGCTCGTCGACCTCGAAGTGCTCGCGGTACTCCTCGGCCAACTCGCCGCCCTCGGCGGCCTGCTTGATCGACAGGCTGATCCGCCGGCGGGCGAGGTCGAGATCGATGATCTTGACCCACAGCTCCTCGCCGGGCGTGACGACCTGGTCCGGCGAGTCGACGTGGTGCGTCGACATCTCCGAGATGTGCACCAGCCCTTCGATGCCGTCGCCGACCTGAACGAACGCCCCGAACTGGACGAGCTTGGTGACTCGCCCGTAGACCAGCTGGCCGACCTCGTGGGTCGAGGCGAACTCCTGCCACGGGTCCTGCTGGGTTGCCTTCAGCGAGAGGCTGATCCGCTCGCGGCTCATGTCGACGTCGAGGACCTGGACGTCGACCTCGTCACCCACGGCGACCACCGAGCCGGGGTGGTCGACGTGCTTCCACGACAGCTCGCTGACGTGGATCAGGCCGTCCATCCCGCCAAGGTCGACGAACGCGCCGAAGCTGACGACGGACGACACCGTGCCGTGGCGGACCTCGCCGACCTTGAGGTTGTTGAGGAACTGGTCGCGGGACTCCTTCTGCGTCTCCTCGAGGTGGGCCCGCCGGCTGAGCACGACGTTGTTGCGGTTCTTGTCGAGCTCGATGATCTTGGCGCTGATGCGCTGGCCGACATAGGGCTGGAGGTCGCGGACGCGGCGCAGCTCGACGAGCGAGGCGGGCAGGAAGCCGCGCAGGCCGATGTCGACGATCAGGCCGCCCTTGACGACCTCGATGACCGGGCCTTCGACGACGCCGTCCTCCTCCTTGAGGCGCTCGATCGTGCCCCAGGCTCGCTCGTACTGCGCGCGCTTCTTGGAGAGTAGGAGGCGACCCTCCTTGTCCTCCTTCTGCAGGACCAGCGCCTCGACCTTCTCGCCGAGCGACACGATCTCGTGGGGGTCGACGTCGTTGCGGATGCTCAGCTCGCGGGCGGGGATCACGCCCTCGCTCTTGTAGCCGATGTCCAGCAGCACCTCGTCCTTGTCGATCTTGACGATCGTGCCGTTGACCAGCTGACCGTCCTCGACCTCGACCATCGTTCCGTCGATGGCGTCGGCAAACGACATGCCGAGGTCGTTGACCGCGACCTCGCGAGGCGTGTAGTTGCCCTCCTCGTCGAACGTGCCGAACCCACCGGACGTCGGGGGGGCGGATGAGGAGGGGCTGATCGTGTCGGACAAGAACGGGCTGCTTTCGAAGGACGGACCTGGTTTGCTCGTACGGAGCAGATTTCGAGGGTAGCAGCGGACCTGGATCAATCGCTATGGGCTTGCGGGCCACGGGCGCGACGGCGGAAGGCTCGTGCCTTGGCTCGATTGCCGCACACCTCCATCGAGCACCACGCCCGCGAGCGATTGCGGGACTCGTCGACGAAGGCCCACCGGCAGGTCTCGGCGGCGCACAGCTTGACACGAGTCCACTGGCCGGCGTCGGCGAGGCGGGCGGCGGCGAGGAGGATCGCTCCCACAGCGTCGGTTGCGACCGCGTGGGGGCGACCCTCGACGACGCCGACACGGACGTCGACGAGGAGGTCGTCCGGGGATTCACCGGCTGCCGCCTCGCGCAGGGCATCTCGCGCCGCACGGGCGGTCGCCAGCGGTCCGGCTGGCGGGAGCTTCCCGGCCTGCGCCCAGGTCACCCATGCCGTCTCGCTGGACAGCTCGTCCGTGGCGGTTTCGACGTCCAGCGTGTTGAGGAACGCGACGATCAGATCGGCGTCGTCGCTCCTCGCGCTCACATCACCAGCGTACGGGGGTCACCGGTTGCATTCGTCTCCGTCACCGATGTATGGTGTTCGCTGGTTACGACCCGACTGAGGAGGGCTCCTGATGACCGACCCCGCTGTCCCCCGCTTCCAGCTCGTGGCGCTCGACTGCCCCGACCCGACCACCCTCGCGACGTTCTACGCCGGCCTGTTGCAGTGGCCGGACCCGGCGCCCGACGACGAGTGGGTGACGCTCGAGTCGCCGGCCGGCGGCCCGACGATCGCCTTCCAGCGGGCGGCCGGATTCACCGCGCCGACGTGGCCCGATCCCGCGGTCCAGCAGCAACTGCACATCGACTTCGAGGTAGACGACATGGACGCCGCCCACCAGCGCGCCGTGTCCCTCGGCGCCCGACACCTCGACACGCAGGAGACGTTCCGGGTGTTCGCCGACCCGGTAGGCCACCCGTTCTGCCTCTGCGGCGGTTGACCGGCCCGCCTCTCGCGCGAGTGCAACTGGGTGGCCCTGGTCTCATCGGACCTTCTGGGTGGCGAAAGTCTCGGAATCGAGACTGTCGGAATCGAGACTGTCGGAATCGAGACTGTCGCCACCCAGAATCGCTTGACGGAACAACTCTCGTCCGAGGACCCAAGGGGTCGAGCCTGGAACCGAGATCACCGCCATCAGTCCGACAACAGCGGACGTCGTCACTCGGCCTGCTGGGCGTCGATCCTCGCGCGGACTCGGCGAGCAACCTCCGCCAACCACGCCGCCATCGTCTCGCCTCCATATGGACCGTAACCGCTGCCCATCTCATCAACCACGATTGACCAGAGCGCCGCCTCATCGTGGCCGGCCCCGAGCAGGCGGTCGACTTCGGCGGGCAGCCGATCGGCGATCGGCTCTCCTTCAGCGAACGCGTCAACGGCTGCCCAGACCGTCCCGAACTCCTCAGGCCAGTCGTAGTGCAGGTATGCCCCGACCAGCTGGGTCAGCGCGGGATACTCGTTCATGGTCGAGGAAAGGCCGTTTGGACGCGATATCCGGTGGGCATCGACGTGTCCCTGAACAGGATGATCCGGACGGCTGAGACGTCGGTCACCGTCGTCGAGCCCTGAGCGACGTGCCGGCCGACAGCGGTCGTCGCGCTGTCGTCCATGGTGAGCCTCGGAGACGACCCTGACAGCCAGTTCTGGATTTCGGTTGAACGTCGCGCGATCACGTCCGAGACGACATCTTCTGCGACCGCCATGTCCGTCCACGTTGATGCACCGCGGATTCCGGGTTGTGCCTGCAGTCGGTTGACGAGTTCGGTATCGGTCAGCCCGACGTGGCGGGCGAGGGTGTGACCGCCGGCCGCCTCGTGGGCGGCGAGGCCACCGCCCGGAACCGATGACGTGGTAGTCGGGACGTTCGCCTTGATCTCGTCGACGTGGGTGCGCACGGCATGGGCGATGTCGTCGCCGAACTGGTCGCCGATCTCGCGCACAACACCGTCGACGACGTCGTCGGTCAGCTCACCGGCACGGATCGACTCCTTGAACGCGAGCTCGACGATGTCGTCGCCCTCATGGGCGGCGAACCCGAGCAACGCCTCCTCGGCGAGGTGCAAGACCTTGCCGCCACCGATCGGGACCGCGATCCCCGCCGCCGAGATCGCCGCATTCAACTTGTCGCCCTCGAGGAGGTAGATCCCGGTGTTGACAGCGTCGGCGACCTGGAACGGATCGACGAAACTGACCCCGTCGAGCAGGTCATGAACGATGTCCAACAGGCCGACCGG
>JBIOUO010000432.1:0-8033 GCA_044867195.1 Ilumatobacteraceae bacterium | reverse complement strand
AGCGGGTTCGCCGCCGGCGAAGGTTTCGAGCAGGCCGCCGCGCTGATCGCCGACGGCTCGATACCCCGGCGCTTCAGCCAGGGCATGGAGCTGTCGGTCGATTGCCAGGAGGAGATCGCGTTTCTTCCGGCCGGGTTCTTCGCCGCCCAGGCGACCGAGTACCCGCAGCTGGCTCCGGTGATCCTCGCCGACCGCTCGGTCGAGACGTGCGCCCTGTGGGACGTCGGCCGAGCCGACGCCTCGATCGACGAGCCCGTGACCAGCGACCTGCCCGCCCTGCTGCTCGTCGGCCAATACGACCCGGTGCACCCGCGCTCCTCGAGCGAGCAGATCGCGAGCGGGCTCAGCCATGCCACGCTCGTCGACCTTCCCGGGCTCGGCCACGGCACGCTCGGCGTGCAATCGTGCCCAACGAGCCTGGTCGTCGCGTTCCTCGCCGATCCCGCGGCTCCTGTGGACACCGGCTGCGCCGCCGCCATGCCACCGCCGGCCTGGGCGTTCGGCTGAGGGCGTGGCGATCTTGACGAGCGCCGTGTCGCGCACCTAGGGTCGGACTCTCACATCGTCGTAGTTACGACGGTGTGGCTCACTGCTCGTTCGGAGGTGTTGGGGCCGTGGACGATTCGGGGTACAGCGGCACGCAGGCCGCCAAGATCGTGGGGATCACGTATCGCCAGCTCGACTACTGGGCCCGGACCGATCTCATCCGCCCCTCGCTCGCCGAGGCCAAGGGCAGCGGCAGCCGGCGCCGCTACTCGTACCGTGACCTGCTCGAGCTACGGGTCATCAAGACCCTGCTCGACGCCGGCATCCGCCTCGAGTCGGTCCGCGAGGTGTTCACCTATCTCCGCCGCCACGTCACGTCCGACATCGCGTCAGCGCACATCGTGATCAGCGGCAACCAGGTGATGCTCTGCGACGGCGACGAGCTCGTCGACGTGCTGCGCAAGGGTCAGGGTGTGCTCAACGTGCTGCCGCTGGCGGGCGTGAAAGACGACATCGACGCCCAGCTCGTGCCCCTCGGGGGCGAGCCCGTGGCGGCCGGCCCGCGCCGGGCGATCTGATGCCCGAGCGGTCGCCGCTCGACGCAGTCCACCGCCAACTCAGGGCGCGGATGGTGCCGTTCGGGGGCTGGGAGATGCCGCTCGAGTACGCGACCGGGACGATCGCCGAGCACCTCGCCTGCCGCCACGGCGCCGTCGTGTTCGACGTCTCACACCTCGGCACCGTGCAGGTCACCGGCGACGGCGCGCTGGAGGTGCTGCAGCAGGCGCTGTCCAACGACCTCACCAAGATCGGGCCGGGACGCGCCCAGTACACCCACCTGCTCGACGACGACGGGTCGGTGCTCGACGACATCATCGTGTGGTGGCACCCGGTGGACGAGGGTGGAGGCGGTGGCGGGGGCGACGGCGGCGGCGGCGGTGATGGCGACGTGTTCGACGTGATGCCCAACGCGTCGAACACGGACCGGGTTGGCGACGCGATCGGCGGTCGCGAGACGACGCACGAGCGGGCCGTGCTCGCCATCCAGGGGCCCGCTGCGCTCGAGCGGCTGGCGGCGGTGTTCGCCGCAGCTGCCGGCGTTGGCCGCTTCCGGGTTGCCCACGCCGAGTGGGCGGGTGTGCCGTGCACGGTGGCGGGCACCGGGTACACGGGGGAGCGGGGCGTCGAGATCGCCGTGCCGGCTGCCGCGGCAGCCGACCTGTGGGCGGCGATCGTGGAGGCCGGCATCCAACCCGCCGGCCTCGGCGCTCGGGACACGCTGCGCCTGGAGGCTGGCCTGCCGTTGCACGGCCACGAGCTCGGTCCGGGGATCACGCCGCTGCAGGCTGGGCTCGGATGGGTGGTGGCGTGGGGCAAGCCGACGTTCCGCGGCAAAGCGGCGCTCGAGGCCGAGCGCGACCGGGGCGTCGCCCGCCATCTGGTCGGGATCGCCACCGAAGGCCGGCGCCCGCCGCGGGCCGACTGCGCCGTGCTGGTCGACGGCGAGCGCGTCGGCATGGTCACCAGCGGCAACTTCTCACCCGTCCTGGGCCATGGGATCGCCCTCGCGTTCGTCCCCCCGACCGTCGCCGAGGGAGCTCGCGTGTCGATCGACGTCCGCGGGACCGAGCTCCCCGGAACCGTGGTCCCCACCCCATTCGTCCGCCGCTGACCAGGCGCGTTGCGCGTTTGTGCGTTGGCGCGCCGCCGGGCGATGCGTGGCGCACAAACGTGGAGCTGCCGCCCCCGGCCGCCGTAACGAAAGCCCCCCTCTACCTGACGGTGCGGCATGGTGATGCGCCGCTTCGAGATCCTCCTGCCCGCCACGTTCAACGACGGCCGGGACATCGCCGACGCCTGCATGAAGTGCGTACCCGACACGCTGATGGAGGTCGTCGAGCGGTACGGGGCGCTCTCCATCGAAGCGGCCGCCACCACCGGCATCTGGACGACGATGGGTCGCCGCTACGACGATCGGCTCCACCGCCTCACGATCGACGTGCCCGACACCGACGACAATCGCCGCTGGATGAGCGCCTTCAAGACCGAGCTGCTGAGGAGATTCGACCAGCTCGAGATCTACGCGGTCACGCACCTCATCGATGTCCTGTAGCCGTTGCGGTCGCCAATCACGGCCCACCCGGTCGCGGAGGGACCTCGTACGGACGTCCACCTCTGTACCGAGGCGCCGCGGTCGTCGTGAGGCACTGCTCGGGGCCGCGGGGCGGGGCTTGGTTCCGCGTTTGTTCGTTGGCGCGCCGCCGGGCGATGCGTGGCGCACAAACGTGACGGGGAACGTGCGCCGGCAGCCACGCTGGTTGGCGGGATCGCTGCCCGGGCCGCTGGTTGTGCGCGTTTGTTCGCTGGTGCCGCGCCGGGGGGCGCCCGATGCGCGAACGCGCAGTGGGGGACAGCCGGGCAGCGGGACGGGGTGACCGTGAACCGTCAGGAGCGCGAGGTGCCGGGCGCCTTTGCCGGGCGCTTCTTCGCCGCCGCCGCCGCCTTCTTCGTGGTCGCCTTCCCCGCCGTCACCTTCCGCGCGGTCGTCTTCCGGGCGGTCGCCGTGGTCGCCGACTTGGTAGGCGCTGGGCGGGTGGCTGTTGCCGCCGCCTTCGCCGCCACCTCAGCGGGCGCGGCGGAACCAGGCGATGGGCTCGAGCTGGGCGAGCGGAGTCCGGGGATCCGCAGGCCGAACATGCTCGACGCCTGCTCGGCCATCTGCGTCAACGGCGACAACCGGCGTCCGAGGTCGTTGATCACGTTCATGAACTGACCGAGATCGGTCGGCATCGCCCGCAGCACGGGGGAGTCGAGCGTGTCGGCGAGCCGGCGCAGCCCAGGGATGACCTGGTCGATCGGCGTGGCGAGCCGCGTCGAGATCTCGTCGGCCAGCTTCACGGTGCGCGTCATCTGCGGCAGCATCGCCCGCACCGGCTCCTCGAAGTCGGCCAGCAGCCGGTTGACGCGCTGCACCGTCTCGTTGAGGTTGGCCATCGTGTTGTTGAAGTTCTCGAAGCCCCTCATCAGCTCGTCGGCCCCGCGGCGCAACTGGTCGAACGAGCGGACCACCGCCGCGATCGGGCCGGCGACCAGCGAGATGACATCGGCGAACGGGTCGATTCGACTGGTCTCAGGCATGGACCGTCACGCTAGCGATGTCGCGTACGCCTCCAGTGGCTCACAGGAGCAGACGAGGTGGCGATCGCCCGCCGCGGCGTCGATGCGCGACACAGGCGGGAAGTACTTGCCGACGCGCAACGACCGCACCGGATACGCGCCGAGCTGGCGATCGTAGGGCCGATCCCACGTCCCGATCAGGTCCTCCGCCGTGTGCGGAGCGAAGCGGAGCGGGCTGGCCCCGATCGGCCAGTCGCCTGCCGCCACACGGTCGATCTCGGCCCGGATGGCGATCATCGCCTCGCAGAAGCGGTCGAGCTCGGCCAGCGTCTCGCTCTCGGTCGGCTCGATCATCAGCGTGCCGGCGACGGGGAAGCTCATCGTCGGGGCATGGAAGCCGTAGTCGATCAGGCGCTTGGCCACGTCGTCGACGGTCACGCCCGTCGCCTTGGTGATCGGCCGGAGGTCGAGGATGCACTCGTGGGCGACCCGGCCGTTGACGCCCGTGTAGAGCACGGGATAGCTCGTCCGGAGACGAGCGGCGATGTAGTTCGCCGCGGCGATAGCGACCGCGGTGGCACAGGTCAACCCGTCGGGACCCATCAGGGCGATGTAGGCCCACGAGATCGGCAGGATCCCGGCCGACCCGAACCGCGACGCCGAGACCGCGCCGACGGCGTGCTCGCCGGGCTCCAGCGGATCGGCGGGCAGGAACGCCGCCAGGTGCTGGCGGACGGCCACCGGCCCGACGCCCGGCCCGCCTCCGCCATGGGGGATGCAGAACGACTTGTGCAAGTTGAGGTGGCTGACGTCGGCCCCGAAGACGCCCGGGCGGGCGAGGCCGACGAGGGCGTTGAGGTTGGCGCCGTCCAGGTACACCTGGCCACCCGCCTCGTGCACGGCGTCGCAGATCTCGCCGATCGCCTCCTCGAACACGCCGTGGGTCGACGGGTACGTCAGCATGATCGCGGCCAGGCGGTCGCCCACCGTGACCAGCTTCGAGTGCAGGTCACCGACGTCGACGTTGCCGGCGGCGTCGGTGGCGACGACCACGACCTCCATCCCCGCCATCACCGCGCTCGCCGCGTTCGTGCCGTGGGCGCTCGAGGGGATGAGGCACACGATGCGACCGTCGTCGCCTCGCGACCGGTGGTAGGCGTGGATCGCCAGCAGCCCGGCCAACTCGCCCTGGCTTCCGGCGTTGGGCTGGAGGCTGACGGCGTCGTAGCCCGTGATCTTCGCCAGCCAGGCTTCGAGCTCGGTGATCAGCTGGCGCAAGCCGACGGATTCGTCGAGCGGCGCGAACGGGTGCAACCCGGCGAACTCGGGCCATGTCACAGGCACCATCTCGGTGGTCCCGTTGAGCTTCATCGTGCACGACCCGAGCGGGATCATCGTGCGGTCGAGAGCGAGGTCGGCGTCGGCGAGGCGGCGGAGATACCGCAACATGCCGTGCTCGGTGTGGTAGCGGTTGAACACCGACTGAGTGAGGAACTCATCGGTGCGCCGCGCATCGCCTGGCAGGCCCATCGGGACGTTGTAGACGGGCTCGTTCCGCAGCGCGGCGCCGAACACGGGCAGCACGACGCGCAGCACCTCGCGCGTGGTCGTCTCGTCGAACGTCAGCCCGACCGAGTGCTCGTCGACCCGGCGCAGGTCGATGCCCACATCGCGGGCCGCCGCAACCACGGCGTCTGCGTCCACGCCGTCCACGGTGATCGTGTCGAACCACGTGTCGTGACGCAGCGAAGCGCCGGCCGACCGCAGCGCACCGGCGGCGATCGATGCCATGCCGTGCGTCCGCTCGGCGATCCCGCGCAGCCCCGCTGGGCCGTGGTAGGCAGCGTAGAACCCGGCGATGTTCGCCAGCAGCACCTGGGCCGTGCAGATGTTGGAGGTCGCCTTCTCGCGACGGATGTGCTGCTCACGGGTCTGCAGGGCGAGGCGCAGCGCCGGCCGGCCGGCTGAGTCGGTGCTGACGCCGACGATCCGCCCCGGCAGTGACCGGGCGGCGCCCTCGTGGACGGCGATGAACGCGGCGTGCGGTCCGCCGAACATCATCGGCACCCCGAAACGCTGCGCCGACCCGACCACGATGTCGGCGCCCAGCTGGCCGGGCGGGGTCATCAGGACGCATGCCAGCAAGTCGGTGGCGACGACCGCCAGCCCACCGGCGGCGTGGACCTGGTCGATGGCGGTCCGCCAGTCGACGACGGCTCCGGTCGACGTCGGCAGGCTGAACAGGGCGCCGAAGCAGCCATCCCCGATGGCATCCACGTCGCCGACCACGATCTCGATGCCGACGGGCTGGGCGCGGGTGCGCAGCACGGCGATCGTCTGGGGATGGGTGTCGTGGTGGACGACGAAGCGGTTCGAGCCGCCACGCGACAGCCGCTTCGCCATCGCCATTGCCTCGGCGGCAGCAGTCGCCTCGTCGAGGAGCGAGGCGTTGGTGATCGGCAGGCCGGTCAGCTCGGCGACCATCGTCTGGAAGTTGAGCAGCGCCTCCAGCCGGCCCTGGCTGATCTCGGGCTGGTACGGCGTGTAGGCGGTGTACCACGCTGGGTTCTCGAGCACGTTGCGCTGGATCACGGCCGGCGTGATCGTGGGGGAGTAGCCCATCCCGATCAGGCTCGTGCGGGGGCGGTTGCGCTCGGCGAGAGCGCGCAGCGCGGCCAGGACCTCGGCCTCCGACCGGGCACGAGGCAGCGCGAGGGCAGAATCGTCGCGGATCGCCGCCGGAACGGTCTGGTCGAGCAGCTCGTCGAGCGAGCCGGCGCCGATGACCTCGAGCATGCGCGCCAGATCGTCGGCAGTCGTCCCGATGTGGCGAGTGGCGAACTCGTCGCCGCCGCTCTGCCGGTGGAGGGGGGCTAGCAAGGCTGACATGGTTGGCTCCGATGCGCGTCGCGGTGCTCGTTCCCCGCGCTGTCATCGGTGCCTGAGAGTTTCACCCGGCGCCGTTGCCGGGCTTTCCCCGTCGGCGAGCCCGCTCCCGGGGAGCGCGCTGCTTTCCAGCGTTGCCTCACCCGCCGGTCCGCTGGCCTGAGAGATTCCGGGGTCGGTTGCTCCTTCGGCGCCGCCTGCCCCTCCGGGGCCGACGGCTCTCCCGGACGGGTTCGTCAGCCCGGCCAGGCTACCGCCGCACCGCGTGCCTCCCGGTATCTGCATTAATCGTCATGACGGAATTCGCACCCGGAAGGGGAGGGGATCCGCTGAGGCGGGCGGACTCCAGCGGATCCCCTCGATCTCGTGGACGCGGCATGCGCTCAGCACGCGCCGATCGCCTTGACGATCGGATACGGGTTGACCGCTGCGCCACCTCCGGGGTGAACCTCGAGGTGAAGGTGGGGCAGGCCGGCGTTGCCCGTTCGACCGACGAAGCCGATGACTTGACCGGCCGAGACCGCGGTGCCGACCCCGACGTCGGGCGCGAACCCGGACAGGTGGGCGTAGAAGAAGTAGGTCCCGTCAGGGCGGGCGACCTTGATCCCGTTGCCGGCGAGCGGGTCCCGGTCCGGCGTGTAGATCTGGATGACCGTGCCCGTCGCGACCGCGTACACCTGGTTGCCCTCGGCGGCGGCGATGTCGACGCCCAGATGGACTCGACCGCTGCCGCGGGCGGCGCTCCACGTGTCGCCGTAGTAGCACGGACCCTGGACCGGCTTGGCCTCCAGCGACACGGAGACGGCGGGCGCCGCTGCCGGTGCCGGCGCGGCCACGAGCCCGAGCGCGGCGGCGGTCGCGGCGTCGACCTTGCCGGTCACGGGCAGGCCCTTGGCCCGCTGGAACGCCATCACGGCGCTCGCCGTGCCGGCACCGAACGTCCCGTCGGCACCGCCTCTGACCGTCACGCCGGCGGCGATCAACCCCTGCTGGAGGGCGACGACTCGTGATCCCTGCTCGTTGTAGGCGGCGAAGCCCTCGGCGGTGGATCCCGCATCGACCTGTCCGGCGGGCGCGGGGGCAGACAGGGCGCTGTCGGCCACGCGCAACAGCCGCGCCGTCCGCTCGTCGACGAGCCCCGACGCCGGGATCCCGTTGGCCCGCTGGGCGCGGATGAGCGCCGCCTGCGTCGACGCACCAAAGACGCCGTCGGCTCCGCCGCGGATCATCCAGCCCATCGAGATGATGGCCCGCTGGATGGTCACGACGGCCGGACCTCGCGCGCCGAGGCGCAGCCCGATCACAGCGGTTGCGTTCGCCGCTTCCGGCGCCGGGTTGCCGCCGAGGCCGAGCGCCGACGCCGTCGCGGCATCTGCGAACCCTGTCGCGGCGATGCCCTGCGCCTGCTGGAACGCGATGACCGCACGCTGCGTCGCGGCGCCGAAGATCCCGTCGACGCCGCCGGCGATCGGCACACCCGCTCGCGCCAGGGCCTGTTGCAGCTGGCGAACCGAGGCGCCGCGGGCGCCCTGGGCGAGGGCACC
>JBIOUO010000431.1:0-10922 GCA_044867195.1 Ilumatobacteraceae bacterium | reverse complement strand
CGAGAGGGGTGTCAGGGCCCGGCTGAGCAGCGCGACCACTCTCGAACTGTCAGCCGGAACGTGCCCGTTCCGGCACCAGACCGCTGACAACTCAGGCATCGTCGATCGCCAACGCCTACGCTGACCGACCTGTTGCGGCGCCGGCCGCCACCGCAGTGCCGGGAGGATCCAATGAACGCTCGAGCGAATGCTGGGTTGCTGGTCCTGCGCGTCGGGATCGGCGGCGTGCTGCTCGCCCACGGCGGCCAGAAGCTGTTCGGCTGGTTCGGGGGCCATGGCATCGACGCCACCGCAGCCGCGTTCGAGAAGATGGGGTTCCGTCCCGGCCGCGCCAACGCCATGGCCGCCGGGCTCGGCGAGGCGGGCGGTGGCGCGCTGATCGGGCTCGGCCTGGCCACGCCAGCCGCCGGCGCGGCCGCCGCGGGGACGATGGTGGCCGCGGCGTCGGTGCACGCTCCGGCGGGCTTCTTCGCCACGGGTGGCGGCTACGAGTATCCGGCGCTGCTGGGCGTGTCCACGGCTGCGCTCGCACTGATCGGTCCCGGGAGATGGTCGCTCGACGCACTGCTGCGCAACCGTCTCAATCGCCCGTGGATGGCGGTGGCCGGCCTGCTCGTGTCGTTGGTGGCGTCGACCGCCCTCGTGAGGCGCCGTCGTCGCGTGATCGCCGCGCCCGAGGACGGGTCGTGAGCGCGGCGGGCTGCCGACCCGTTCACGCCTGCGCGGCGAGCGAGACGGGAGTGGTCGCGGCGTACTGGTCGATCTCGCCGGCGAGCGCCCACGCCTGGCGGGTGGCGAACACCACGCGCCGCGGGGCGTAGGCGTCGCCGAGCACGTGGACGCTCGGATGGCGGTGCTTGAGGGCGCGGTACAGACCGTCCGCCGGCACGGATCCGCACGCCAGCACGACACTGTCGACGTCCTCGATCGTCCAGCGGCGCGCGCCGAACGTCGCTGCCACGTGCACGGCGCCCGGTTCGATCCCCACCGCGCGGGCGAGCGGCACGAGCGTCACGCCGCTGTTCATCAGCCGGGCGAACATCGCGCCTGACGAGTACTTGCCGACCAGCGGGGCGAGCGCGGGCGTGCCGTAGACGATGGTGATCTGGTGGCCGAGGCTGGCGAGGTGGTCGGCCACGGACAGCGGCGCCGGGCCGTCGTCTTCGACGACCACCACGACGCGGCGCCCCAGCGAGACTGCGCCGTGCAAGGCCTCGGGAATCGTCACGACGTCAGGCAGCTCGACGCCGGGCACGTCGGGCCGGCGCGGGGTGGCGCCAGCCGCCACGGCCACGACGTCGGCGTCGTGGGCGAGCACGTCGTCGACAATTGCCTCCCGCCCGAGCGCGATGCGGACGTCGGCCGCCTCGAGCCGCCGCGACTGGTAGTCGATCCATCGCTGGTACGTGCGGTTGGCGCGCGCCAGGGCTGCCACGGCGAGCGCACCGCCGAGGTGCGATTGGCGCTCCCACAGCTCGACGTGATGGCCCCGCTCGGCACACAGCGCGGCCAGCTCGGTGCCCGCCGGACCACCGCCGACGACGAGCACGGTGCGGGCCGCGATCGCCGGCGCGGGTTCAGGTTCAGCCTCGCGGGCGAAGCGAGTGTTGACGCCGCAGGCGTAGACCAGCCCCTCGACCAGCTTGCGGTGGATGCAGTCGTTGAGGCCGATGCATGGGCGGACGCGATCCTCGGCACCGGCGATGGTCTTGGCCACCAGCTCGGGATCGGCCATCGTCGCCCGCGCCATCGCCACGATGTCGGCCTGGCCCGCGGCGAGCACCGCTTCGGCCTGGGCCACGTCGAGCACCCGACCGGCGTACACGACGGGCAGGTGGGTCGCCGCCTTCACCTGCCCGCAAAGTGGCGCCCACTGATGGTCGTCGTACCAGGCGCTCGGGATGTAGCTCGGGTCGCCCCAGTTGCTGCCGACGTCGAGGCTGAAGTAGTCGACCGTGCCCTCGGCGGTGAACGTGGCGACGGTGGCGGCGCACTCGTCGACGCCGAACCCGCCGTCGATCATCTCGTCGAGGCACAGCCGCAGCCCGACGGCGATCGGGCGCGAGGCGTGGGATCGGACGGCCTCGACGACCTCGCGCAGGAACCTGCGGCGTCCCTCGAATGACCCGCCGTAGTCGTCGGTGCGGCGGTTGGTCAGCGGCGACAGGAACCATTGCACGACGTCGTCGTGATTGGCGTGGATCTCGATCGCGTCGACCCCGGCGTCGATGGCGATCGCTGCCGACTCTCCGTACTCGTGCACGAGCCACCGCACCTCGCCGAGGTCCAAGGCATGGGGGACGCGGTGGTCGGCGTAGCTCGACAACGTGCTCGACGGGGCGATCGGCATCCCTCCCTGGAGGACCATCTGCACCGACAGCAGGCCCCCACGGGCGTGCACTCGGGCCGCCAGCTCGCCGAGGCGCGCCGGGTAGCGCGGGTCGCGGAAGAACCCCGGCCCGTGGGCGCCCACCCCGGTTGGCTCGAATCCCGGCGGCAGCGGGTTGCGCACGAAGTTCGGCCCGCCGCCGAGCCAGCGCATGCCGCCGTCCAGCTTCGCCAGCCAGACCGCCGCGTGCTGCTCGAAGTCAGCCTCGCTGCCCATCAAGTTGCCGTTCCCGCCGCCGTGCGGTGGGACCACGAGGCGGTGGTCGATCCGTAGCGTTCCGACGTCGAGCGGCCGGAACACGTGCGGATAGCGATCGACCACCTCACGCGGCACGGTCTGCATCTCCATCGCTACCCCCTCTTCACTCATGTGACCTCGTCGACGCCGAGGTTCGCCCACGATCATCGACGGTAGGTACTGCGTCAACCGTTGTTGAGTAGACGGTGCTCATGCCGGCCGGCGCTCATGGCCGCACGATGGCGCAATGATGACCGACGCCCAGATCACCGCCGTCCAATCGTCCTTCCAGCGCGTGCTGCCAAACGCAGAGCAGGTGGGACTGCTGTTCTACGAGCGGGTGTTCACCCTCGCGCCCGGCACGCGGGCGTTGTTCGACGACGACATCGAGCCACAGGCGAGGCGAACGATGACCGCGTTGGCGACCGCGGTCGACGGGCTCGGCCGGCTCGACGAGGTGGCGCCGTTCCTGGTCCGGCTCGGCGCGCGGCATGTGCGCTACGGCGTCCGCCCGGAGCATTTCGATGTCGTCGGTGAGGCGCTGATGTGGACCCTCGAACGCGGTCTGGGTGACGCCCTCACGGCGCCGGTCCGCGACGCGTGGGCGGCGGCGTGGCAGCTGATCGCCGGAGCGATGCAAACTGGGATGCGCCAGGCAGAGCCGTTGGCCTTCGCCGGCTGAGTAGGTCACTCGCCAGCAGCTGCATCGCGACGCGCCGGGGCCGGCTGACGACTCGATCGGCGGGTCGCTTCGCGCTGGGCGCTGATCATCGTCTCGGCGACGAGGTTGTACGCCCGCCGCCATGCGGCGTCGAGGCTCTCGTCCCAGCTCCCGGCGAGGTGGGCGGCGAGGGCGCCGACCAGCGCGTCACCCACGGCGCGGTAGTGCTGGATCTGCACGCCGTAAGCGGCGTGGCGCGCGCCGAGCTCTCCGACGCGTAGGCGGAACGCATCGAACGACGAGATCGCGTCGACGATCGCGTCGAGCTCGGCGACGAACTTCTCGGCCATGATCTCCGGACCGAGGCTGAACAGCTCCCGCGTGGACGGATCGGCGGCGAACAGCCGCTGGTAGAACTCCTCGGCCATGGCGGTCGCGTCGCTCCCGAGCGACGCGTACGAAGAGCGAACGAGCGCCAGCTGCTCCGGTGTCATCGCCCACGCTCCGGCTGCTGGAGGTCGAGCGCTGCCGCCAGCTCGACACGACTCGACACCCCGAGCTTGTCGTAGACGCGGCTGAGATGGTTGTCGACCGTCCGCACGGACACGTAGAGACGCTCGGCGATGACCCGGCTCGGATGTCCGGCCGCAGCGAGGATGGCGATCTCACGCTCCCGATTGGTGAGCGGCACGACGGTCCGTGAGCGTGTCAACGCAGGCGTCCGGGCACCCTCGCACTGCGCCGCCAGCTCGTCCGCCCGGATGTCCAGCGCGGCCGCCCGGCGCCGATCCTGTCGGCGCCGCCACGCGTCGGCGGCGGCGCAGAACGCCTCTGCTGCCAGCAGCACGGCGCCGATCGCCGCGAACCGCTCGGCGGCGGCCTCCAGTCGTTCACCGTCGTCGGCGACCAGTGCGGAGGCGTGCTCCGTTCGCACCGCGACGAGGTCGCTGTCGGTTGCCTTGGCCAGCACAGCCAGTTCGGGAGCTGCCTCGTGATGCGCCCCGAGCCGTGCCGCGTCGTGGAGCAGCCATGACGCGGCTGGGACGTGACCTGCATCGGCAGCACGGTGAGCGCCGGCGACGAGGACCTCCCGGGCGACGGCCAGCTCGCCGCGGGCGACCGATGCCCAGGCACGCCCGAGCACCAGTTCGTCGGCCAGGTAGCCGAACCCGTCGCGCAGGGTGTCGAGCTCGTCGGCGCGGACGACGCTCGCCTCGCGGTCGCCGAGCAGGGCGTGGGCGACCGCTTCCATCGAGTACACGACCGGTCGCAGGCCCTCGAAGCGTGATGCGTCGATCGCCGTGGACGTGCGGTCGGCCCACCGCAGCACCGTCGCCGGCCGGCCCTGGACGAGCGCGCAGCGGGCGAGGTGGACGCCGATCCACATCACGCCGAGCGGGTTGCGGGCGCGGGCGACGGCGTCGAACCAGCCCCGGCCCTTCTCGTCGGCCTCGACCAGCCGGCCTGCGTGGACCATGGCGAACAGCCGGTTCACGAGGTGGGTTCCAGGCGAGGAGATCGCCAGCTCGTCGCCGAGCGCCAGGTGGTCGCGATGCGCCTGCCTGCTCACGCTGATCGCGTCCGCCGTGCGACCGACCGTGGCGAGGGCCATGGCGCGGGCGATCGCGCCGAGCACCTGCAGGCGAGGCGTGGTCGGCGCGATCCGGTCGAGCAGCGCCAACGCCTCGGCCGACCTCCCTGAGACCGCCAGGATCTCAGCCTCCCCGGTGAGCAGCTCGGCGCGGGCCGCTGGTGACACGACGACGGCAGCGGCCGCCCGTCCCACCTCGATCGCCTCGGCGTCACGCCGGCATCCGCGGAGCAGGTTGCGGCGACGGACCGTGGCGATGCGCACTCGTTCCTCGTCGCCGTTCGCCAGCGCGGTCGCCGCGGCCAGCGCCACCTCCGCCTCTTCGAACGAGCCGGTGTTGTACAGCGCCTCGCCGAGCACGAGCCCGGCCTCAGCAGACGGCTCGGCGTCGAGCGCGGCGCGCGCGAGCATGATCGCTCGCCGGTAGTCCTGGGCGAAGCGGGCGAGGCGTGCCCCGCCGAGCAGCAGATCCGGCTCGGCACGCCCCGTCGCTTCGAGTCGCCAGCACGCGATGCGGAGCGGGTCCTCCCGGCGGCGGGCTCCGCACGCCTCGATCGCCGCCGCTTCGGCGAGCAGGATCGATCGCGCCCGCAGTCGTGGCAGCGCGGCCCGCAGCACCTCGCCATGTAGCGGGTGGGCGAGTCGCACGGACTCGCGGCGCGCGTCGTTGCTCACAGCGATCAAACCGTCGCCCTCGAGCTCCTCGAGGACGGGCAATCCAGCGTCGGCCTCGAGCCGGGCCAGGGCGAGCGGCTGGCAGAGCGCGAGCCGCTCCAGCACCGCCATCGCGGTCGGCGCCAACCCGGCGAAACGCGCCTCGACCACCTCGCGCAACCGCGCCGGCGGGGCAAGTGAGCCGGTGAGCTGCCAGGTGCCGTGCTGCGAGATCAGCTGTTGGCGGGCCGAGGCGCCGAGCACCAGCTCTCGCAACGCGAGCAGGTTGCCGCGGCTGGCCCGCCAGAACTCGCGCGACGCCGACTCGTGGAGCGGGCCCGCCAGCACGACGTGCAGCAGCGTGTCGACCGCGATCGGGTCGAGCGGGCTGAGATCGATGCGGATCGCCCGTTCGTCTCGCCACCAGCGGGTCAGCGATTCGGGCACCGCCTCACCTGTCACCACCGTGGCGACACAGAACAGGGCGTGGGCGGCGAGCAGGTCGTCGGCGAGTGACAGCGACGAGCCGTCGAGCCGGTGAGCGTCGTCGAGGAAGAGCACGGGCGCGCCGGTCTCTCCGGGCTGCGGCTCCAGCGACCGGCGGGCGGCGTCGAGCAGCCTGGCCCGCACGACCGATTCACCAGCGTCGCGGTCGCTGAGCGCGACCAGCGCCCGGGCTGGCAGGAGGTGAGCGATGCCGGCAAACGGCACGGCGCTGGTCGAGGCGTCGCCGGTCGCCCGCATCACCCGCCGCCCCGAGGCCTCCGCAGCGCTGAGGCACTCGTCGCCGAGACGGGTCTTGCCGACTCCTGGCGGCCCATAGATGCAGAATCCTCGACAACCCGGGTCACCCAGCGCGGTGAGGAAGGCGTCCAGCTCGAGACCGCGGCCCACCATCGGCCAACGGGTCGCGACGGTCATCGCGCCCGAGCGTAGGCCCGGCGTGGCGCGGCGTGAGTAGCCGGCGGCGGCAGGTGAGTGATGCCTACTCTGCCGCGCGCTCCGGGGCAGGGCGCACGATCCGAGGACCCCACGACGCACGTCGTCATGCGGCGTGCAGCGATCGACCGCTCGTCGATCACGCCCGCCCCGTCGTGCCAAGCACAAGGAGACAACGATGAAAGAGCCGCGCAGCAATGACAGAGCGCGACGTCGCCGGCGGACGCGCCGGGTCGTCGTCGCGCTGGCGACCGGGGGAGTGATCGCCGCCGGCGCGCTGCCGTCATCTCCGGCCGCCGCGTTCCACGTCGGCGAGCACGAAGACATCACCCACGACGGGATGCCGTTCCTGCGGGACGCCGTCTACGAGGACATGGCCGGAGAGCACCTGCTGGCCGACTTCACGTACATGACGAACAACGCCAAGCACTTCGACGGTTGCGAGTTCAGCTCCGGGACCGGCGACATCAACGACCTGTACGACGACATCGTCGACGAGCTCGATCCGCAGAACCCCGACCCGTGGGCGGCCGCCGACGACTTCGGGTTCTTGAGCCATCCCGCCCAGGACTTCTACGCCCACTCGAACTGGGTGGAGCTCGGTCGCAGCGACCTCATCGACAGCGGTCTCGGTCAATGGACCGAGCTCGGCGACTGGGTCCCGCTGCGCGACGACATCGTCGTCGGCCAGGGTGAGACGCTGCCCGACGGATGGACGTTCACCTCCTCCGACGGTGACCTCGTGCCTGGCGTGCTCACTCCAGACGGTCCGAAGCGGGCGCTGATCTCGGGCATCAACGACAGCGCCAGTGATGCGGGGGCGGTGTGGCCGGACGACTGCCACGACGACATCGAGGTGTACCACTCCGAGCTGACCAAGGACGCCGACGATCATCCGTCGCACGCCGTGGCTCGCGCGCTGGCGGTGCGCCAGACCGAGCACGAGTGGTGCCGGCTGCTGCACCTCCTGAGCGACGAGTACGGCGCCGCCGGCGCTGCGCTGCCGCTGACGTTGTGGACGGGACCGCAGGCGTCGCCGCACCCGGCGAGCACGCCTTGCGCGCCGGCGGCGGCCGGCTCCGTGCCGGTGACGGTGACCCCGACGGCGATGCATGTGATCGAGTCGACCGACGACTTCGGCGGCGAGCTGAACTTCGTGTTCGGGCTGTACACGACGGACCTTCAGCGCTCGGCACGTGCGGAGGTCGGACCGTTGTTCTATGGCGATGACGAGGACGTGGCGAAGGGCGAGCTGCCGCCCGCGCTCACGCTCTGCGTCGGCGCCGACGAACCGGTCGCCGTGACGATGCAGGGTTGGGACGACGATGAGCTCGGCGCGACCGACGGTGTGTACAACGACATGCCGGCCTACGAGGACGAGACCCTGCGCGGCCCGACGTTCACGCTCGATCCGGGCTTCCAGGCCGGCGATAAGACCGTGTCGTTCGGTGACTTGACCGTCAGCTACACCGTGTCGTCCACCGCCGTTGACGCCGATAGCGACGGCCTCGACCAGTGTGCCGAGGCGGCGGCCGGCACCCTGCCCGACGATCCCGATACCGACGACGACGGTCTGAGCGATGGCGACGAGGTCCACACGTACGGCACCGACGCCACGAAGGCCGACACCGACAGCGACGGTCTGAGCGATGGCGACGAGGTCCACACGTACGGCACGGACCCCAACCTGGCCGACAGCGACGGGGACCTGATCAGCGACGGGGACGAGGTCCTCATCTACGGCACCGATCCGCTGGAAGGCGACAGCGATGGTGACGGCCTCTCCGACGGGGAGGAGATCCAGCTCTACGGCACGGATCCGAACCTGCCCGACACCGACGGCGACGGCCTCGATGACCTCATCGAGGTCACCTATGGCAGCAACCCGAACGTCGCCGACAGCGACGGCGACGGACTCGTTGACGGCAGCGACGTCGAGTTCGTGGAGCACGCCGTCGACGGGATCCCGGCAGGCGCGTTCAAGCCGGCCGGCGACGGGTCACGCACCGCCGTGCTCGCCATCCTGGAAGACGTCGAGGCGTCACTGCTGAACGGCAAGGAAGCCGTGGCGCTGCAGAAGCTGCGCAACCTGCGTACTCGCGTGGACGGCTGTGGCACGACTGCCGACGGCAACGACTGGATCATCGACTGCGATGCCCAGACCACGATTCGGTCACTGATCGACGTGCTGATGGCGAACATCGCCAGCTGAGCTCCACATCTCCAGGCGGCGGCCCGCGAACTGGGCGGGAATCGTCCCAGGTGGGCTTCTGGGCGGGAATCGACTCGGATTCCGGGACGATTCCCGCCCAGATCGGCGGTGGCCGGTGGCGGCTGAAGCCCTTCACAGGCTGCAGCCGCCGAGGGCCCAGTTCGTGACCACCGTGATCGAGTTGCTTGGGGCCGAGGCGTTGCCGGCCCGATCGACGGCGATGATGGTCACCGCGTTGGCCCCCAGCACCTCGGTGTACGTGACCGTCTGTGTGCCGCCGGGGACGACCTCGTTGATCGAGCCGTTGACCCGGACCTCGTACTCGATGCCCGATGCCGGCTCGACGTCGTCGGTGGACGCCGTCCAGCGCAACCACATCTCCTCCGGGCATGTGCCGGAGCCGCCGTCGAACGCGCTGAGCAGGGTCGGGCTGGTCGGGGCGACGGCATCAGAGCTCGGCTCGGTGGTCGCGCTGACCACGTTGCTCGACGCCGACACGTTGCCCGACGGGTCGACGGCGCGGACGCTGAACTGGTAACTCGTCGATGGGTCGAGCTGGCGCACCCATGCCCCCTGAATGTCCGGCCGAGGGAACGTGCCTGGCGGCACCGTCGAGACGGCGTCCCCGGTCGGCACACCGTTGACCAGGATCTCGTGGCGTACCGGGGCGAACTGGTCGGTGCCGCTGTTCCAGGTCAGCTCGACGGTGGAGGCGGTGGTGGTGCCGACCGTGAGCCCGCTCGGCGCGGTCGGGGCCGTCGTGTCGGGCATCGTGGTCGCGGTCACCGGGGCGCTCGGCGTCGAGGCGTTGTACGCGGCGTCGAACGCGGTCACCCGGAACGTCACGGTCTGTCCAGGGCGCAGCGACGACCACGTCGCTGTGGTTTGCGGGTCGGCGACGGACACGACCCCGGAAAGGCCCTCGCCCCACAGGGAGTAGGAGCGCACCCCGACGTTGTCGGTGGACGGGTCCCAGGCGAGCGTCACGCTGGTCTGGGTGAGCGCCGTGACGCGCAGGTTGCCCGGTCGAGACGGCGCTGTGCTGTCGGTGGGTGGTGGCGGCTTGCGGTCGACTCGTCCGGCGGCGGCCGGCACTGCGGTGGCGACGGACAGCGCGGCCACGATCAACGCGCAGGTGGTGATGCTGGCGAACGTTCGTATCCCCATGGGTGGTCCCTCCTCGGTGTTGACGATTCCCCGTTGACTTCTACGGACGGGCGGAAGACACGGGTTTTGGAACGCCTCCGGCATCACGGGGTTTGCACGGGTCGTGCCAGATTCGAACAAATGGTCGCCTCGTCATGATGTTGTTGTAGATGTCCCGCACGAGGTGGCAACAGCCCCATGGCAGCGAATCCTTCTGTTCTTGATGTAGCGACTGATTCATCGGACGATGTGAACCTGGCGGTTCCTTTCTCCTTTGCGTTCGCCATCGCAACGTTCAACGGAGCAGCCACGATCGCCTCGACGGTGGCGGTCTGCTCACGGCAGGCGGACACGTACGTCGTTTCGGACGGCTCGGTCGATGACACCGTCGGCGTCGCTCGGGGGGCTGGTGCGACCGCCGCCGTGCAGCTCGATGTCAACGTCGGCAAGCCGGCGGCGCTGTACCAGCTGGTCGAGCGACAGCGGCTCTTGAACCGTTACGACCTGGTCTGCATCGTCGACGACGACACCATCGTGGCCGACGACTTCGTGGCCGTCACGACGGCGGCGTTCACTCCGGACGTCGCGGTGGTGTGCGCCAAGACGGTGTCGGATTGGGGACGGGCCCAGCGCTGGAACCCGGTCGTCGCCTCTCGCGCTTTCGCTTATTGGAAGTACCAGGCGTTCATCCGCCGTGGTCAGTCCGCGCTCGGGGTGATGAACTGCATCTCGGGATCGAACAGCGTGTATCGCTCGGAGTTCTTGCGCGCCGTGCTGCGACCCGACACCCCCTACGTCGTCGATGACACGTACTGGGTCCTCGAGGCCCATCGACGCAATCTCGGCCGGATCGTGTACTGCCCGGCGACATCAGCGCGGATCCAGGAACCGACCACGATCCGAGCGTGGTACAAGCAGAACCTGCGCTGGATGTGGGGCACGTTCCAAGGGATCCTCGGCCACAAGGTCGGGCGCCAGGCCACGAGGTTCGATCTCGCCTACCTCGGGTTGCTCCTCGACTGGTTCCTGTTCACGCTGCTCACCCCAGTCCTGCTCGCCGCGCTCGCCGTCGCCAATCTTCACGACCCCGCCA
>JBIOUO010000430.1:0-7082 GCA_044867195.1 Ilumatobacteraceae bacterium | reverse complement strand
AACGCCAGCAGGCTGGCGACGAGCGCGGTCATCAGGGAGAGGCCGATGACGATGACGACCGACGTCCAGAACCCGGACAACGTGACGCCGGGGAGCTCGTCGAGCACCAGCCAGACGATCAGCGCGTCGAGCAGGATCGCCCCCAGCCCCAACGTGAGCACCGAGATCGGCACCACGATCACCGACAGCAAGGGCCACACGACGGCGTTGACGAGCCCGACGACCGCGCCGGCGAGCAAGGCGTCGAGCAGACTGTCGATGTCGAAGCCGTCGAGCAGCGCGGCGAGGATCCAGAGCGCGAGCGCGGTGGCGACCGTCACCGCGACCGCACGCTGGGCGACTTGGAACAGGCGCGGGCGATCCTCCGCCGGCCGGACGACGGCACCCGCGCCGCTCATCGCTGCTCCGTCGAGTGCACCGCGAGGCCCGGCCCCGGCACGGGCGCGGGAGGTGAAGCCGGCAGAGCGAGCGACCCGCCCGGCTGCAGCACGTGGAGCACCTCGCCGGCGCCGGCGGCGTCGAGCTCGGAGCGGAAGCGCTCGGCGGGCGTGTGGAGCCATCGTGGGCGGCGCACGCCGATCGGGCTGTACGTGCCCCAGTGGATCGGCACGACGAGGCGGGGCTGGATCAGCCCGGTCGCCCGCACCGCCGAGGCCGGGTCGAGGTGGCCCTCGCCGACCGACGGACCCCATCCCCAGATCGGCAGCAGGGCGACGTCGATCGGCGCCCACGTGCCCATCTCGTCGAACAGGTCGGTGTCACCAGGGAAGTAGACGCCGCTGTCGCCGGCGCGCAGCACGTAGCCGACCGCGTCGGCGGCGACGCGACTGTGCGGGCCGCGCCGCCGCGGGTGGACGGCGGGCACCGTCTCGATCGTCAGCGCGCCGTGCTGGCGAGTCTCACCCGCACGGGTCTCGACCACCCGGCGGTATCCCTTGCCGCGCAGCAGCGGACCGGCGCCGGTGGGCACGACGATCTCCGTGTCGCGGTCGAAGCGGGCGAGCGAGGGCAGGTGGAGGTGGTCCATGTGGACGTGCGAGATGAGGATCACGTCCGGCGGCGCGATGGTGGCCGGGTCGAGCACGTGATGGCGCCGGAGGTGGGCGAGCCGGGTGGTGAGCGCCGGGTCGGTGAGGACGCGGACACCGGCCAGCTCGATCTCCACGCTGGCGTGGCCGAGCCAGCGGATGCCGACCGGAGCGAGCCACGCCATTGCCGCAGCGTACGGCGCCGGCGGATCCATCGTGTCGAATCGGGTTCTGGGCGGGCACGTGACAACAGTTGTCACGCTGCCCGCCCAGTTCCGCGAGATGAGCTCGCTGCGCTCGCTCATTGGTGCACCATGTCATCGTGCGACGCCATCTCATCGTCGGACCTCGGAGCACCAATGAGCGAAAGACCGTGCTGAATTGTTCGCTCGCTCGAAGACTCGCTCGCTCACGCCAGGCGCCGGCGGAACAGCCGCGGCTTGAACGAGCTGACCGTGCGGTCGCTCGACCACACCGCTGGCGGCGCCGAGACGAGCACCGCAAGCCGGATCAGCACGGTGTCGTAGTTGATGCGCCAGCCGGCGAAGTCCCGCCACGCCTGGTCGCGGTCGTCGACCAGCGGCACCCCGGCCGTGGCGAGCTCGGCGCAGATGGCGTCGAACTCGGCGCGCGTGACGCTGATCGGATCATCCGGGCGCGGATCGGGGTCGTAGTGGATCCCGAAGTTGGCCGCGATCGCCCGCAGGCAGAGGTAGCCGGCGCGCAGCATGATGTCGGCGCGCGCGTCGTGCGGGCGGTCGATCACCGCGTTGTGCATCGCCGCGACGTCGAGCACGCATCCGGCGGCGGTGACCCACGACCGGCCGGGGTGCGGGGAGCGGAAGAGCCCCAGCCACGCCTGGCTGGTGTGGCTCTCCTCGACGTCGATGAACCACTCCTCCCACCGCTGGAACAGGTCGTCGCCGAGGTGATCCAGCGAGCCGATGCGGACGTAGCGGGCGAACAGCTTGCTCGGTGCCGGCGGCAGGCCGGCCCGGACCTGCAGGCTGCCGACGACAGCCTCCCGACGCTGGAACGCGGTGTAGATCGTTGGCAGGTAGGAGATCATGACGGCCACCAGCCCCAGCCCGAGACTGGCCTCGACGACGCTGAGCAGCTCCCGCCCGAGGCCCTGCGGGCGCTCGAAGCCGAGCGTCGTCACCGACGACCCGCTGATCGCGATCGCCTCCGACAGCGGATCGACTCCGGTGCCCCAGAAGACGAGGGAGAAGCCGGCGATCACGGCCGTCACCCACGCCGCGGGGAGCGTCACGAGCGCCAGCGGGGCGTACACCGCGAGCAAGCGGTCGCGGATCGCGAACGGCCGCTGCGGTCCGGCGACGACGTTGAACACCCGCCGGATCCAGGCGAAGTGGAACCACGTCAGGCGGGGCACACCCGCGCGGGGCACGACCACCGACTTCAGTGCCGAGACCAGCGTGAGGAGGACCAGCACGCCGCCGGCGAGCGCGGCGGCCACGCGCATGGCGATCACGGCGCCACGTTGGCACAGCACCAGAGTGCGGAACGGGAACCTACCGGCGGGTAGCATGGTGTCGATGGCGGCCGGACGGCGCGTGCTGGTCAGCGGGATGGGCGGCGATCTCGGGTCGCGCGTCGCGGTCCAGCTGGAGGACGAGCCATGGGTCGGCGAGCTGGTCGGCATCGACGTCGACCCGCCGCGCCGGCGCCTGCATCGCTCGACGTTCCACCTCATCGCCCCGTTCGAGCACGACCGCATCGTCGAGACGATCACCGCGTTCAACCCTCATGTCGTCGTCCACATCTCGGTGTGGGAGCCGCACAGCCGGGCCAACCCGGCGACCGCGCGGCAGCTGACCGACGACGCGGCGACGTCGATCCTCGGCGCCGCCGCCGAGTGCCGGGCGCTGGAGTCGGTGATCGTCCGCAGCGGCATCGAGATCTACGGCCGGTCGCGTGGGTCGCCGACCCGCCCCGACGAGTCGGCGGCGATCGATCCGACGTGCGGCTACGGGCACATGCTCGCCGGCATCGAGCGGACGGCCGCAGCCATCGGGCGACGCGTCGGCGTCAGCGTCGGCGCGATCCGCATGGGCACCGTGCTCGGCCCGCACGTGCCGAGCCCGCTCGGTCGGGTGCTGCGCATGCCAGTGGTGCCGTTCAGCGCGCTGGCCGACCCTCCGTTCGCGGTCATCGAGGACGTCAACGTCGCTCGGGCGTTCGTCGCAGCCGCCCAGCGGCGCCTGGCCGAGCCGGTGAACGTCGTGGCCAACGGGGCTGTGACGGCACTGCAGTGCGCCCGCCACGGCCGGCGGATCCCGATCCCGCTGCTCGGACCGGAGTGGTCGATCGCCCGCACGATCAGCGGGCTGCTCGGTGCGCCGATCCCCGACCACGTGCTGGAGACGATGCACCGCGGGCGCCTCGCCGACAACGGGCGGATGGGCGAGCTGCTCGGGTTCACATCGTCGGTGACCACGATGGACGTGATCGACAAGCTGTACGCGTGGCCGACGGTCATCCGCACCCCACCCCGGCGGGCGGTGGCGTGAGAACCCATCCGAGTATTTCGTGTCATCGGAGTGCGTGGTGAGGGTCTGGTCGGCGCTGCGTACTCGGATGCTGCCCGATCCCGGCGCACGGAGAGGCGGTGCGCGATGACCGACGAGAGCTACGAGGCCCGCGTGATCACGCTGCCAGTCGAGCGCCGGATCACCGAGGCTCGCCAAGTGGCGGCGACGGCCGCGGCGCGCCAGGTGGCGGGCGTCGGCTCGTGGCACGTCGACGACTGGGGGCGTGACCCGGCCCTGGTCGGCGCGCTCGCCCAAGCCATCCGGCTGCGCTGGAACATCATCGTCGGCGGTGCAAACCACCTCCCGGTCCGCGCCGGGGCCTTGGTCGTCGTGAACGCCCGGAAGTGGTCGCTCTCGCCGATCTTCACCGCGCTGGCGATCGAGCACGCGACCGGTCGCGTCGCCCGCTTCGTCGGCCGGCCCGACATCGCGCCCGTCGGCGCGCTCGCCCGCCGTCTCGGCGGGCTATTGGCCCGGCCCGACGAGGTCACCGGCGCGTTGCGGTCCGGCGAAGTGCTGGTGATGGGCGCGTCGCCGACGCTCCTGCCGCGGCGGGTCGGGCGTGTCGACCACCGCCTGATCGGCGCAGCCGTGGAGACCCGGACCACGGTGTTCCCCGCGGCGACCGTGAGCTCGCCGTGGGGACGCACGGCGCGCCTGGAGATCGGGCCCGCAGCCCGGCCAGGACGTCGGTGGCGGGGTCCGCTGATCGAGCTCGAGCTGGCGGACTTGGTCGAGCAGCGGATCCAGCGTCTGCTCGACGAGTTCGGTGGGGCGCAGACCGGCACCCCGCTCGACTGGCTGAGCGGGCTCGGGGGGCTGTTGTGACGTACGCGACGAGCCAGGACGGGGTCCGGCTGCACTACCAGGTCACGGGTCGGGCGAGCGGCCCGCCGGTGCTGCTGATCCAGGGACTCGGGGCCGACAAGCACGGATGGGACTTGCAGCGCCTGGCGCTGGCCTACACGCATCGCACGGTGGCGTTCGACAACCGCGGCGCGGGTCGCAGCGACAAGCCGCACGGGACCTACACCCTCGACCAGATGGCTGCCGACGCGATCGCCGTGATGGATGACGCCGGCGTCCAGACCGCGCACGTGGTGGGTGCGTCGATGGGTGGCGCGATCACACAGGTCCTCGCCCTCTCCTATCCCGAGCGGGTGCGCTCGCTGACGCTCACGTGCACGTCGTGCCGCAACCACGAGTGGCGGCGGCAGCTGCTGACCAGCTGGGGCGTCGTGGCGCGGCAGAAGGGGACGCTGGCGATGACCGGCCAGGCCGCTCGATGGGTGATCGGCCCCCGCTCGTTCCGCCGGCTGTTGCCAGCGATCGGCTGGCTCGGCCCGCTGGCGTTCGGGCGGCCGGCGCACGCGTTCGCGGCCCAGGTCGAGGCGATCCTGGCGGCCGACGAGACGATGCGCGACCGGCTCGGCACGATCGAGGTGGCCACGCTCGTCGTCGTCGGCAACCAGGACATCCTCACACCACGCGGCGACAGCGAGGAGCTCGCCGATCTGATTCCGACGGCGGAGCTCGTCGTGATCAGCGGCGCCGCGCACGGCGTGATGGTCGAGCACGCGTCGACGTACAACCGGGTCCTGGTCGACTTCCTGCACCGTGCCGAGCGGGCGTGGCAGGCGGGGGCACGCAAGCGGGCGGAGCCCGGCGCTGAGGAGCTGGACCGCTCAGCCGCAGAAGCCGGCGCGGCCGGCGACTGACCGACCGAGGGCGGCGCTCAGACCGCCGTTGGCTGGTCCTCGAACGTGCGGTCGATGCGCTCGAAGCGCCGGCGGATCGGATCGCGGCTCTCCTCGTGGGGCAGGACGTAGAGGCGGTTGTGCTCGATGGCGTCGACCGTGAGCGCGGCGACGCCCTCAACGGGAAGCACTCGACCGGCGAGGTCGGCGTTGGCTGCCCCCTGCTCCGGCACGAGCGACGCCACCGCCGGCTGGCCGTAGTCCGTCTGGCGGTTGCGCTCGGACTGGCCGATGTTCGTTGTGACGCGCATCGGGCACAGCACGGACACGCCGATCTGGTGCTCGCGCAGCTCGCGCCACAGCACCTCGGCGAGGGCGACGACGCCGTACTTGGCCACGCAATACGGGCCGAGTCCGGTGTTCGGCACGAGGCCGGCGAACGACGCCGTGAACAGGATGTGCCCGCTCTCGCCCTGCTCCACGATGCGCGGCAGGAAGGCCTCGACGCCATGGATCGGGCCCCACAGGTCGACGTCGATCGTCCAGCGCCAGTCGTCGTGGGTCATCTCCAGGATCGGACCGCCGACGGCAACACCAGCGTTGTTGAACACGACGTGCACGGCGCCGAGGGCGTCGAACGCGGCGTCTGCCATCGCCTCCACCGCGGCGAGCGAGCGCACGTCGCACACCACGCCGTGGACGTCGGCGCCGCTTGCTCGGAGCGCGTCGACGGCGGCGTCGAGCGCCTGCCCCTCGACGTCGGCGAGCACCAGGCGGGCGCCCTTCGACGCCATCACGGTCGCCGTCGCCAGCCCGATGCCGCTCGCCCCGCCCGTGACGACGGCCCCCTTGCCCTGCAACGTGTCCATCGGCCGATCCTGGCGGCCCGCACGGCCTTCAGTCCACCCGAGTATCTGCGGTCATCGGAGTGCACAGCGCCGGGAAACCGGCCACGCCGTACTCCGATGCACCGAGACACTCGGGTGGCTGGTAGGCCTCGGCCCATGGATCTGGTGCTGCGGTCGGATGCCGGCGGCGTGGCGACGCTCACGCTGAACCGGCCGGAGAAGCTGAACGCCATCAACCCGGCGACGTTCCACGAGCTGCGTGCCCACGTCGAGGCGATCGCGGCCGACGGCGGCGTGCGCTGCGTCGTGCTGACCGGTGCCGGGCGCTCGTTCTGCGCCGGCAACGACCTCGACGCGATCGCGTCGGGAGACGGGCGCGCCGAGCCGATGCTCGGGCCGGAGACGGTCGACGCGGTCGAGCAATTGCCGCAGCCGACGATCGCCAAGATCCGCGGCCACTGCTTCACGGGTGGGCTCGAGCTGGCCCTGGCGTGCGACTTCCTGGTCGCCGCGGACACGGCGACGTTCGGCGACACCCACGGCCAATGGGGCCTCGTGCCGGCGTGGGGCATGTCCGTGCGCCTGCCCGAGCGGGTCGGGCTGACTCGAGCCAAGGACCTGATGTTCACGGCCCGCCGCATCGACGGCACCGCGGCGCAGGCGATCGGGCTCGCCGATCGGTGCGTGTCCGAGGCCGAGCTGGATGCGGCCGTCGCCACGCTGAGCGCCGAGATCGTCGCCAACTCGGCCGGCACCAACCGGATCGTCAAGCGTCTGCTCCGCGACCGATGGGACCGGCCGCGCGGCGAGGCCTTGCGCCACGAACGGTCGCTGCCCTACGGCCTACCCGAGGACATGGCCGAGCGGATGGCCCGCCCGAGGCGGTGACGCATCCTGCCCACCCGAGTCAGCAGACGACGGCGGTGAGGGCGCCGCGGCCGAGGTCGTAGACCG
>JBIOUO010000429.1:0-3091 GCA_044867195.1 Ilumatobacteraceae bacterium | reverse complement strand
TGGCTGCACCGCAGCGAACCGGCGTCGTGGGCGCGGCTGGCCCACGTCGTCCTGCCCCACGACTGGCTGACGCTGCAGCTGACCGGGCGCCTCGTCACCGATCGGGGCGACGCCTCCGGCACCGGCTACTGGTCGCCGGCCGAGGGTCAGTACCGCCTCGATCTCCTCGCCGTCGTCGACGCCGATCTGGACTGGCAGCCGGTGCTGCCCGCCGTGCTCGGTCCGACGGAGGAGGCCGGGTCGTGGCGCGGCGCCGTGGTGGCGCCGGGCACCGGCGACAACATGGCCGGCGCGCTCGGCATCGGGCTGCGTCCAGGCGACGTCGCCGTGTCGATCGGGACGTCGGGGACCGTGTACACGGTCAGCGACGAGCCGACCGCCGACGCATCGGGTGCGGTCGCCGGCTTCGCCGACGCGACCGGCCGGTTCCTGCCGCTGGTGTGCACGCTGAACGCGACGAAGGTCACCGAGGCGGTGCGCCGCCTGCTTGGCGTCGACCATGCCGAGCTCGACCGGCTGGCACTCGCCGCGCCGCCGGGTGCGCACGGGCTGACGCTGCTGCCGTACCTCGACGGCGAGCGCACCCCGAATCGGCCCGACGCCACCGGCACTGTCACCGGTCTGCGCTCGGACGTGACGAGGGAGGATCTGGCGCGCGCCGCGTTCGAGGGCGTGGTCTGCGGCCTGCTCGACGGCCTCGATGCGCTCGCCGGCTTCGCTCCCTGCGACGGCCGCCTGATCGCGGTGGGCGGAGGGGCGAGGTCGGCCGCCTACCGCCAGGTGCTCGCCGACCTGACCGGGCGCGACCTCATCGTGCCGCGCGCCACTGAGCAGGTCGCCGCCGGCGCCTGCGTCCAGGCCACCGCAGTGCTCACCGGCGCGTCCGCCGCCGAGATCGCCGACGCGTGGGGTCTGCTCGCCGGCGACGTGGTCCAGCCCAGCGGCGCGGCAGCCGCCGACACGGACGCCGTCCGCGCCGCCTATGCGCGCCTGCGCGACGCCACGCCCGCCGGAACTGTCAGCCGTTTCGGGCCCGCTCGGGCCTCTGGCGGCTGACAGCTCCTCGTTCAGGCGATCTCCTCGTCGCTTCCGCCGTCGCTGGGCTTCGGCCTGAAGTCGACAACTGTGGCCGACACGGGTGAGGTGTTGTCGATTGATGGCCGGGCCGCAGCTTCCAGCTCCCGCCAGCTCTGGATCGGGCGGAGGGCCGGCGAGCCGTGGAGCACACGGGCGATCGTCATCACGGCCGGGGCTGACAGCTCGGGGGCCTGCTGCTCGAGGCGCTCGAGCGCGCGCCGGACGAGGGGATCGGCCGCCTCGCCCTGGTCGTCGAGGGCCCCGTTGGCGAACGCTTTGAGGTACGTCGTCGCGCTGCGAACGCCGAACGACGCCAACGCGGTACGGGCGTGCTTCGCCCGCGCCTCGTCGGATCCGGGCGGGCGGGGACTGAGATGGACGAAGAGTTGAGCCTGGTCGCACCAGTCGATCAGACGCCCGACCGGCACACGTGTGTGCAACAGGACGTCGACGATGTTGGCGCTCACGAGGTTCTGCATGTCCTCGATCCCCTCCTCCATCAGCCGCGCTTCGTACCAGACGTTCAAGCCGTCGAGGTCGCTCAGGGGATACGCCGATTGCAGCGAGGGCACCGGCGACTTCAGGAACTTGCCGACGAACCGGTTGAGTGCTTGCATGCCGACGAGCGGGAACAGGCCGATGACGAATGCCATGACCGCTTGGGCCTGCCAAGACGCGCCTCCCACGAGAGGCAGTTGGTGCATCACGAGGACGATGATCATGACGATCACCACGCGCAGCGCGGCGCTGGTGTAGGCGCTCGGCTTGAGGTCGCTCTGGAAGAAGCGCCGCATCAGCATCTGGATGTCGAACAGGTAGGCGCCGAGGAACCCGTAGGCGAGGAGGTCGAGGACGGTCGTTGGCGGTCCTGCCAGGAACGTGCCGTCCCAGAACAGTGCCGTCCACCCGATGGCGAAGATCGCCGTCGCCATGACGACGGGGAAGAACGTGCCCGCCTTGAGTGGCGAGTCCTCGCTCGCCGCCGAGACGCAACGCCCGTAATAGGCGTCGAACTTCTGACGGTAGATGTTCCGGTGCCGGCTCAGCATGGAGCCGCCGCCATCGAACCAATCGCGGAAGAACACCGAGTTCACCGGCGGCTGCGGGAGATGCTCGGGCTCGTCGAGGCGGAGGCGATGCAAGTTGAGGACGAACTCGTCCCAGATCGCGCCAGCCCGCTGCCCGATGAAGCGGAGGTACAGCCAGCCGGGCAGGAACGACAGGATCCAGATGACGGCGAGCTCGATCGGGCTGAGCGACGCCATCCGGAACTGCTCGGCCCACACGCCCACCACGACGACGGCGGCGATCACCGCGGTGAGCAGAGTCCCGACGACCGCGTGACGCCCGAACAACCACCGCACGCTGTGCCCACGCGGGGAGTGGGGCGCGGATTCGCCCGGAGGCATCGCGTCACCGCTCAGCGATGGTGCGAGTAGCGCCCAGAGGGTCTCGGCGATTGCGGGGTTGGCGCGCAGGGCGCCACGGAGGCTGCTCTCGATCGACCGCAGATCGGCGCCCCCAGCGTCGGCGCCATTGGGGAGCTGGAGCCGCCGGGCGCGACGGGCGAGGGTCGGGCTGGTCTCGAGGAGTCGGCGCAGATGGGCGGTGACGAACTGGTCGACGACGCGGTTGTCGAGACCGAGCGCAGCGTCGGGGGTCGCGTTGTCGAGTGGTGCGTCGCGGCGAAGGACGACTACGGCGAACGGTGCGAGGTAGTGCGCGAGGTGACAGCGGCGCGTGAGATCGTCCATAAGGTGATCATGCGCACCGTGTGAGCCGTCACATGGTCATATGGGCGTCCGGTAACTGGTCATTTGGTCAAGAACCGGCAGGCTCCGTGGCAGTCGCGTACGCCCCATGAGTGGCCGTGCCCGATGTCACCAATCAACGAGCCAGATGTCGCAGTCTTGCCGATGTCGCCGGGCCGAGGCCCGGGATCGCCACAACTATGAGAGGGAATGATCATGACTGACATGGCAACCGACCAGCTCGAACCCGAGGCCATCGGGGA
>JBIOUO010000428.1:0-4714 GCA_044867195.1 Ilumatobacteraceae bacterium | reverse complement strand
CGCTCAACCAGCGCCACACCGAGGCCGAGCTGCAGTACGCGCTCGAGGACGCCGGCGCCGCCGTGCTGTTCGCCGGCCGCGACGTCGGCGCCGCGGCCGACAGCGTCAAGCACGTCATCGACCTCGGGGCGGGCTACGAGGAGCTGCTCGCCGGCAGCGCGCCGGCCGATCCGCCAGGCGACCTCGCGGAGGACACGCTGGCCGGCCTGTTCTACACGGGCGGCACGACGGGCGCCTCGAAGGGCGTGATGCTCACCCACCGCAACCTCGTCGCCAACGCGTTCCACTATCAGGCATTCCTCCCGTTCCGGCCGGATACGTGCTGGCTGGTCGCGGCCCCGCTGTTCCACGCCGCCGGGTCTGTCGCCGTGCTGGCGACGGTGTGGCACGGCGGGCACCACGTCGTGCTGCCGGTCTTCGATCCGGTGGCCGCGCTTGACCTCATCGAGCGCCATGGCGTGACCGACACGCTCGTCGTGCCGACGATGCTGGCGGCGATGAACGAGGAGCAGCTGGCCCGGCCGCGGGACCTGTCGAGCCTGCGCACGATCGGCCACGGCGGGTCGCCGATCGCCACCGAGACGTTGCGCCGCGCCCGCCAGGCGTTCCCCGGCGTCGAGTTGCAGCACTTGTACGGGGCGACCGAGACGGCGCCGATCGCCACAACGATGCGCGGCGAGCAGGACCTGCTCGACACGCCGCGGGCGCGCTCGTGCGGCCAGCCCGCGGTCGGCGTCGAGGTCGAGGTGACGGCACCAGACGACTCGCGGCTGGGGCCGGGCGAGGTCGGTGAGATCGTGATCCGGGGACCGAACGTGATGGCCGGCTACTGGAACAAGCCGGCGCAGACCGCGGCCGCGTTCGCCGACGGCTGGTATCGCTCCGGCGACCTCGGCTACATGGACGACGAGGGCTACGTGTTCCTCGTCGACCGGGCCAAGGACATGATCATCACCGGCGGCGAGAACGTGTACTGCACGGAGGTCGAAGAGGTCCTGTTCCGCCATCCCGCCGTGCTCGAGGCCGCGGTGTTCGGCGTTCCCGACGAGCGCTGGGGCGAGGCGGTGTATGCGGTCGTCGTCCCGCGCAGCGACGTCGCGCCGGACGAGCTGCTGCGCCACTGTCGCGAGGCCATCGCCGGCTACAAGGTCCCCAAGCAGATCGAGTTGCGCGCCGAGCCGCTGCCGAAGACGGGCGCCGGCAAGGTGCTCAAGCGCGACCTGCGTGAGCCGCACTGGCAGGGCCACGCCACGCGCATCGGCGACTGATGGCGCCGGCAGCGCACCCCGGTGAGGACATCGAGGGCATCTACGACGCTCTGACCGACGGCGGCCGCCGCTCGCTGCGCGTCGCCGAGCTGGTCTACGCAGCGGCAGAGCAGTTCCCCGGACTGGTCCCGACGCGCGCTGCGATCGACGAGGAGCGCAGCCGGCTGCAGAAGGACAAGCTGGGTCTGGAGATCGAGCAGGGCGCGTTCGTCGCCGAGGTGCTCGCCAGCCCAGGTGCCGGTGCGCACCTGCTGCACGTGATGTCACAGCCGCGGGCCGAAGCCGTGGGCTTGGTGGATGAGCTGCGACGGTCGGGCGGGGTCGATCTCGGGCCGATGCGCGTCGACCGCCACGGCGCGACCGGGGTGGTGACGTTCCAGAACCATGCCTGCCTCAATGCCGAGGACGACGCCTCGACGTCGGCCCTCGAGGTGGCCGTCGATCTCGTGCTGCTCGACGACTCGATCGAGGTCGGCGTGCTGCGTGGCGGGCCGGCGACGCATCCCAAGCACGCCGGCCGACGGATCTTCGGCGCCGGCATCAACCTGACCCACCTGTACCACGGCCAGATCTCGCTGGTCGAGTTCATGATCGAGCGCGAGCTGGGCCTGGTCAGCAAGATGTACCGCGGCCACGATCTCGGCCGGCCAGATGGCAGCTCGCTGGAGGATCGGCGGGAGAAGCCGTGGATCGCCGCCGTCGAGACGTTCGCCATCGGCGGCGCCTGCCAGTGGCTGCTGGTGATGGATCGAGTGATCGCCGAGCACGGCTCGTACTTCAACCTGCCGGCGCGCAAGGAGGGCATCATCCCCGGCTGCGCCAACCTCCGCCTGCCCCGGCTCGTCGGCGATCGACTGGCGCGCCAGGCGATCTTCTTCAACCGCGCGTTCGACGCCGGCAGCGCCGAGGGACGGCTACTCGCCGACGAGGTCGTCGCCGGCGGGGACATGGACGCGGCCGTCGAGCGGGCGGCCGCCGAGCTGACGAGCGCCGGGACTACCAGCCTGCTCGCCAACCGCACGGCGCTGCGCGTGGCGGCCGAGCCGCTCGACGTGTTCCGCCGCTACATGAGCGTGTACTCCCGCGAGCAGGCCCGCTGCCTCTACAGCCCGGCGTTGATCGCCAACCTCGAGCGCAACTGGGACGCCAGGCGCCGGTCGCTGTGAGCGAGCGCAGCGAGCGAACCGTCGACCCGGCGACCACGGTCCGGGACGCGACGTACGCCCTCCTACGCGCGTTCGGGATGACGACGATCTTCGGCAACCCCGGCTCGACCGAGCTACGGCTGTTCAAGGACGCGCCCGACGACGTGCGCTACGTGCTGGCGCTGCAGGAGTCGTCGGCGGTGGCGATGGCCGACGGCTACGCCCAGTCGACGGGCAACGCGGCGTTCGTCAACCTGCACTCCGCGGTCGGGGTCGGCCACGCGGCCGGCAGCATCTTCACGGCGATGCGCAACGCCACGCCACTCGTGATCACGGCCGGCCAGCAGACGCGGGCGATGCTGCCGACGCAGCCGTACCTGTTCGCCGAGCAGGCGGCGGAGTTCCCCCAGCCGTATGTGAAGTGGAGCTGCGAGCCGGCACGGGCTGCCGATGTGCCCGCCGCGATCGCCCGCGCCTACCACACCGCGATGCAGCCGCCGCGCGGTCCGGCGTTCGTGTCCATCCCGGAGGACGACTGGGATGCCGAGTCGTCGCCGGTCGACGCTCGCCACGTTCACGCCGAGTTCGTCGGTGACGCTGATGCGCTGCGGGCGGTCGCCGCCGGGCTGCTGGCGAGCACGAACCCGGCGCTCGTGGTCGGGCCAGGGGTCGACCGCGATCGAGCGTGGGACGTCGCTGTCGAGCTGGCCGAGCGGGCCGGCGCAGTGGTGTGGGTCAGCCCCGTTTCGAGCCGGTGCAGCTTCCCGGAGGACCATCCGGCGTTCGCCGGGTTCCTCATACCCCACCGGGCCACGCTGGCCGGGCAGCTCGCCGGCCATGACGTGGTGGTCGTGCTCGGCGCGCCGGCGTTCACGTACCACGTGCATGCCGGGGGACCGTTCCTCGCCGCCGGCACGACGCTGTTCCAGCTCGTCGACGATCCCCAGGCGGCGGCGATGGCCCCCGTCGGCACGGCCGTGCTGACCACGCTGCGATCCGGGGCGCGCGCCGTGCTCGACCACCTCGACGACCTCGATGACCTCGACGACCTCGGTCCAGTTCCCCGCCCACCGGCTGTCGGGCGGGGGCCTCGTCCCGTCCCGGCGGCGAGCGATCCGATCTCGCCGGCATTCGTCATGCACACGATCGCCGGGCTGATGCCGGCCAGTGCAGTGGTGGTCGAGGAGGCGCCGTCACACCGCAACGCGATGCACGAGCAGCTGCCGATCCGCACCCCCGGCGGCTTCTACTGCGCGGCCAGCGGCGGGCTCGGCTGGGCGCTGCCGGCAGCCGTCGGCGTCGCCCTCGCCGATCCGGAGCGGCGGGTGATTTGCCTGCTCGGCGACGGCTCCAGCCTGTACTCCATCCAGGCGCTGTGGACGGCCGCCCAACATGACCTGCCGATCGCGTTCGTGATCCTCGACAACCGCGGCTACGCCGCGCTGAAGGCCCTCGGGCAGGCGATGTCCGTCGACAAGCCGCCGGGCGTCGACCTGCCGGGCATTCGCTTCGCCGACCTGGCCACTGGTTTCGGATGCCAGGCACGGACCGTGTCGACATCCGACGAGCTGGCTGGCGCGCTGCAGTGGGCGTTCACCAGCGCCAAGCCGACAGTGGTTGACGTCGAGGTCGACCCGTCGATCGAAAGGTTGTACTAACGCGCCATGACTGAGCTCGTCCCACACCCGATTGCCGTCGACGACGCCGACCTCATCGATCTGCGCGAGCGGCTGCGGCGCACCCGCTGGCCAGAGCGGGAGACTGTCGACGACTGGTCGCAGGGCATCCCGCTGGCCTACGTCCGGGAGCTCTGCGCCTACTGGGCCTCGGAGTACGACTGGCGGCGGGTCGAGGCGGAGCTCAACCGCTTTGAGCAGCTCCGGTTCACGCCCGAGGTCGGCGCGCCCGACCGGGTGACGGTGCAGGTCCTCCATGCCCCTTCACCGGTTGCTGACGCGCTGCCACTCGTCCTCACCCATGGCTGGCCGGGGTCGGTGGTCGAGTTCCTCGACGTCATCGAGCCGCTGCGCGATCCCGCCGCCCACGGCGGCGACGCCGCCGACGCATTCCACGTCGTGTGCCCGACGATGCCCGGCTACGGGTTCAGCGACAAGCCCACGGCAACCGGTTGGAACGTCGAGCGCATCGCCGACGCCTGGGCCGAGCTGATGCCGGCCCTCGGCTACGAGCGCTTCGGCGCCCAGGGCGGCGACTGGGGGTCGGCGGTCACGAGCGCGCTCGGCATGCGCCACGCCGATCGGTGCGTGGGCATCCACATCAACATGGTGTCGGTTGGGCCGG
>JBIOUO010000427.1:0-19025 GCA_044867195.1 Ilumatobacteraceae bacterium | reverse complement strand
ACAGTCTCGGAAACGAGACCATGGCCACCCAGAAACCTCAATGAGACCAGGGCCACCCAGATGTACGGGCGGAGCGACGGGCCGACAGCTCGGCGAGCGGTTACTCGGGGGCGTCGGTGGTGATCTTGCCCGTCCATGCCGGGCGGCGCTTCTCGACGAATGCGGCGATGCCCTCGCGAGCGTCGGGGAGTGACGTCACCGAGGAGAACAGGCGGTTCTCGAGCGCGGAGACCTCGGCGACGGACTTGTCCATCGCGTCCCACAGCAGCCGCTTGGCGACGGCGACCGACACCGGCGCGGCGTTGACGGCGATGTCCGTCGCCAGCGCCAGCGCGGCCGGAAGCACTTCGGCGGCCGGAAGCGCCCGCGTCACCAGCCCGAGCTCGGCGGCTTCGGCGCCACTGAAGGTCCGCCCGGACAGCAGCAGCTCGGCTGCGACGGAGAACCCGGCGACGCGCGGCACGATGGCGTGCGACGACAGCTCGGGGATCGCGCCGCGGCGGACGAACGCGAAGGCGAGCTTGGCGTCCTGGGCCACGTATCGCACGTCGCAGGTCATCGGGTAGGTCAGCCCGACGCCGACGGCATGCCCGTTGATCGCGGCGATGACCGGCTTGCGCACCTGGTACGGCCAGCAGACCCGTAGTTTCGGCGCCTCGCCGCCGCCGAACTCGCCGCCCGAGAGGTCGGCCCCGGCGCAGAACGCCCGCCCGGCGCCCGTCACCACGACGGCCCGCACGTCGTCGTCCTTGTCCGCCGTCGCCATCGCGTCGCCCAACTCGGCGCCGAGGCGGGTGGTCCAGGCGTTCAGCTTGTCCGGCCGGTTGAGCGTGACCGTCGCGATCCCGTCGCTGACGTCGTACAGCACCGTCTCGTAGCTCATGGACCGACCGTACGCGGGTCACGTGGTCGCGGCCAGGATCGAGCTCCGGCTGCCACCCGGCACTGTCCGCCTCGACGGGTTCGTTACGCTCGCGGCGCCCGCTCCAGCGGCAGGGGCATCACGGCCGCAGGGCGACCGCACGCGTTGAGTTGACGAGCAGGAGGTTGCGATGTTCGATCTGAGCGGCAAGACGGCACTGGTCACCGGAGCGTCGTACGGACTCGGCGTCACGTTCGCCGACGCCTTGGCAGAGGCGGGGGCGGACCTGGCGTTGACAGCCCGCAGCGCCGAGCTGCTCGAAGAGTCGGCGAAGCAGCTCTCTGCCCGGGGTACCAAGGTCACCTGGTACACCGGCGACGTCGCCGTCGAAGCGGACGTCGAGCGCATCGTCGCCCAGACGCTCGACGACCACGGGCGCATCGACGTGCTGATCAACAACGCCGCCGTGTCCGACCAGCGGGGTCTGCCGTCGGAGCACTTCGACGACGAGATGTTCCTCCGGATCCTCCAAGTGGACGTGCTGGGGGTCTGGCACTACGCCAAGTTCGTCGGTCGCCACATGCTGTCGCGCGGCTCGGGGTCGATCATCAACATCAGCTCGATCCTCGGCGACGGCGGCGGCGAGTCGGTGACTCCTGCGTACTACGCGTCGAAGGGCGCGGTGAACCAGCTGACGAAGCAGCTGGCCGTCGAGTGGGGCGACCGGGGCGTGCGCGTCAACGCCATTGCCCCCAACTACTTCGAGTCGGAGATGACCCGGCCGGTGATGGAGTCGATGGGCCTGGATCTCTGGGTGAGCAGCCGCACGCCGATGCGGCGGATGGGCCTCCCCGAAGACTTGCGCGGACCCGTCGTGTTCCTCGCCTCGGACGAGGCTGCGTACGTCAGCGGCGTCATCCTCTACGTCGACGGGGCGTTCAACGCCAGCCGCGGGGCGTGGCAGATCCGGCCGGCAAGCCACTACTGGAACGAGCCCGAGCACACGATGATCGGCACGCCCTACGAAGGGCTGGTCCAGATGGACGACGAGGAGTGGCGGAAGGGAATCCCCGGCATCCACTACTGAGGCGTGCCGGGGCCGGCGGCGGGCGCGGCGGCCGGTCGGTGCCTACTCGCTGCTGCCCGCTGCTTTCACCAGCAGGGCAAGCTCCTCGCGGATGCCGTCGGTGATCGCCCACAGGTCGGGGATCTGCTTGACGCAGGACAGCAGCGAGAAGTTCATCTGGTCGACGTAGCTCCACATCGTCATGTTCAGCGGGATGTCCTCGGAGACGTTGGCCACCGAGTAGAACGCCGAGACCGGATGAGTGCCCGCGTACAGCGGCTCGCTCGGGCCGGGCACGTTGGACATCACGACGTTGTACAGCGGCTTCTTCGTCGTCCTGGCGAGGAACTGCACGAACTTGGTCAGCGCGGTGGAGAAGATGGGCGGTCCGAGCTCGACCATGTCGTCGATGCGGGCACCCTTGGTGCCCATCACCTCCTCCTTGGTGAGCATGGCCTCGTCGCGGGCGGCGCGCAGGCGCTCGACGGGGTCGGCGATGTCGGTGCGCAGGCGGACCCACATCAGGTACACGTGGTTGCCCCACATCGGGACATCGCCAGGCTCGCGAGTCGAGAACGGCATCAATGCCACCAGTGGCTGCTCGGGGAGCATGTCCCGGGCGAGGAGGTAGCGGCGCATGGCCCCGGCGGTGACGGCCAGGGCGACGTCGTTGATCTTGGTGCCGAACTTGGCCCGCACGTCCTTGGCGTCCTCGAGCGCGAGCGTGGTGAAGGCGAAGTTGCGATGGCGCGAGATGTCACGGTTGATCGGCAGGATCGGAGCGGTGAACGGCGCCGGTGCCTTGAGGGCGGGGTCGTCGGGCTGGGCCTTGCGCCATACCTTGACCTCCTTGGCCCGCTTCAGGAACACCGGGCCGTCGTGGCGCACCAGCTTCGCCGCGTCGCGCACGCCGAGGGCGAACAGCTTGGCCTTGCCGGGGAGCGGCTTCGGGTCCCACGGCTCTGCATCCGGCGGGTTCGCCGTGCCGGGCATCTTGACGAAGAACTCGTTCAGCAGCACCGCCGAGGCTGCGCCATCGGCCAACGCGTGGTGCAGCTTGACGACCGACGCGACCTTGCCCCCCTCGAGACCCTCGACCAGGTACATCTCCCACAGCGGGCGGGTCCGCTCGAGCGGGCGCCGGACGAGGTCCGACACCAGCGCCCCGAACTCCTTCTGCCCCCCGGGGGGCGGGCAGTACATCCGATGGACGTGGAAGTCGATGTCGAAGTCCGGATCGGGGAGCAGCAGCGGATGGTTGATCCGCAGCGGCGTCGGCAGCATCCGCCAGCGCAGCGGTGGGAGGCGGTGGATGTTGTTGGCGAAGTACTGCTTGGCCCGCTCGAAGCTGTAGTCGGGGCCCGGGTCGATGATCGAGATCTTCAGCGTGTGCATTGGCCACTGGTCGGTCTCGATGTACAAGAACCCGGCGTCGGTACCCGTCATCCGATGCATCGGCACACCCCCTTGGCGCGGATCGAGTCCCTAGCATGGCGTGGCGGGGCAGCCTCGGCAAGTCCTGGCGCGACCGTCGCCGCCAGCCGAGCAGGATGGGGCCATGAAGGAGCTCATCTACCACCGCGCGCTGCTGCCCGCCGCTGAGCGATACGCCACCCGGCCGGCGACCGTCGACGGGGCGTTCGCCGCGACCTACGCCGAGCACACTGAACGCACACTGCGCCTGGCCGACGGCGTGCGGACCCAGCTGGGGCTGGGCTCCGGCGACCGGTTCGCGGTGATGGCGCTGAACTCTCACCAGTACCTCGAGCTGTACCACGCCGCGTTCCTCGGGGCCGGGGTCATCAACCCGCTCAACCTCCGCCTGGCACCACGGGAGCTGGAGTTCATCGCCCAGGACTCGGGCACCAAGGTGTGCTTCGTCGACCAGGTGTTCGCCCCGCTCGTCGACAGGGTCCGCGCCCAGACCGCGATCGAGACGGTCGTCCTGATCGGCGAGGGCGACGTGCCGCACGACGTGACGTTCGATGCCGTGCTGGCCGCCGGCGAGCCGCGGGTGCCGCCCGAGCCCGACGAGGACGACCTGGTGATCCTCATGTACACCGGCGGGACGACGGGGCTGCCCAAAGGCGTCGTCATCGACTACCGGGCGGCGATGTTCGACTTCTACAAGATCGCCACCCGCTTCCCGTTCTCCGAGGACCACGTCTACCTGCACCAGACGCCGATGTTCCACGCCGCTTCGTTCGGCGGCGTGCTGACCATCCCCGCGGTGGGCGGGCTGAGCACGTTCGTGCCGATGTTCGAGCCCGGAGCCGTGCTCGATGTGATCGAGCGCCTCGGCGTCACGACCACGGTCATGGTGCCGACGATGATCCAGATGGTGCTCGACAATCCTGCGTTCAAGCCGGATCGGCTGGCGTCGCTGGAGATGCTCACCTACGGCGCCTCGCCGATGCCCACCGCGCTGCTCGAGAGGCTGCTCGGCCTGTTCCCCGACCTCGACATCTACCAGGGCTACGGGATGACCGAGAACTGCGGTGTGCTGACCGTGCTCGGACCCGAGGAGCACCGCCAAGGCGGCGAGCTGTTGCAGTCGGCGGGCCGGCCGGTGTTCGGCTCGGTGGTCAGCATCCAGGACGACACCGGCAACATCCTCGCCCCCGGCGAGGTGGGTGAGGTGTGCGCCCAGGCGGGCAACTTCATGCGCGAGTACTGGAACCGGCCCGAGGAGACAGCGGCCGCGTTCGCCGGCGGCTGGTACCACACCGGCGACGCCGGTCGCCTCGACGACCGCGGCTACCTCTATCTCGTCGACCGGGTGAAGGACATGATCGTCACCGGCGGCGAGAACGTGTACTCCACGGAGGTCGAGAACGCCCTCGCCGACCATCCCGCCGTCGCCCAGGTGGCCGTGATCGGCATCCCATCCGACCAGTGGGGCGAGGCGGTGCACGCGATCGTCGTGATCCAACCCGGCGTCACGGTGCGTGAGGACGAGCTCAAGGAGTGGGCTCGCGAGCGCATCGCCGGCTACAAGGTCCCCAAGTCGGTCGAGCTGCGATCCGAGCCGCTGCCGATGTCAGGCGCGATGAAGGTGCTCAAGCGGGAGCTGCGCGCCGTCTACTGGGAGGGCCGGGGGCGGATGGTCCAGTAGCACGTCCGTCACGGCCTTGGGGCCTGGCGTCCTGGTTGCCAGCGCCCGCGCTCGCTGTGGGCCGGGCGCCTAGGATCTCGTGCATGGCGAGCCGGTTGATCGCGTCGCAGGGCCGAGTCAAGGAGCTGAGGGTCGTCGAGCTGGGGAGTCGACACGGGCCGCCCACCGACCAGATCGACGTCGAGGTCGTTGCCGAGCTGGACACGGTTCCTGACCGTGGACTCGGCTTCCAGCTCCGGGACGACCAGAATCGTCCCGTCCGCCAAGGCATGTTGGATCTCCTGAGAGACGCCTTCCAGCTCGGGTGTCAGACCCGAATCGAGTACTCCATCGACCTCGAGGCGGGGAAGAAGAACGGGATCATCCTGCGCGTCATCTTGATCAAGTGACCCGGGGATGACGCTCGATGTTCGTGCTGACTGCCGAAGCTCGTACGAGCAAACCTGATGCGCTCCGCCAGCACGTGCTCACATGGCCTGCGGACGTGGGGACGAGTGCCGAGGGATGGCTCGGCAACACAGCGGGCGTCGCGGCCGGCGGCGAGTTCGTCCTGCTGATGCGTTTCCGATCCGAGGAGGCGGCGCTGATCACCGGCGATCGCCCCCAGTACGCGAAGTGGTGGCGCGCGTGCGCCCGCCTGCTCGACACGAAGCCGACATTTGCGCCGTCCGTCGACGTGACGGGCATCCTGAGTGGCGGCTCCGACACCGCAGCCGCTGTGCAGGTCACCCGCGGCCGAGCCACACCCGCTCGGCTGCACGGCAGCCTGCGCCAGCTCGAATCGCTCAGTCCGGCCGAGCGCGGCCCGTTGATCGGCGGCATCGTCGCGTGGCACGACGACAACCGGTTCACCGAGGCGCTGTACCTCAGCGCACCGGCGTCGGGCGAGATCGGGCCGCGGTCGGCGACGACCGGGCTCGGCCGGTTCACGGACGCGCACAAGGCGTCGATGCTCGACAGCACCGTGATCGACCTGCGCCAGCCGTGGTTGACTGGCCCGCTCGTCGCGTCACGGCCTGGTGGGCCGCGATGATCGGCCGCTGGCGATCGCTCGGACCGACCGACATCAAGTACGGCCTCGGCGCGACGGGACGAATCATGAGCCTGGCCGTCCATCCGGCGAGCGGATCCACGATCTACGCCGGGTCGCTGTCAGGCGATCCGTCTGCCGCCGGCGGGTGCGGGGTGTGGAAGACGACGAATGGTGGGAGCACGTGGCGGTCGGTCGCCGACGGCCTGCCGAGCCTGCTGATCGGCGACATCGCGATCGATCCCACGAACCCGTCGCGGCTGTATGTGGCGACGCGTGACCGGCAGCGGGCGGGCAGTGGCCTGTATCGCTCGGACAACGGCGGCTCGACCTGGACCCGAGTGACCGATGATGCTCGGCTCAACGGTCGGATCCTGCTCCTCGACCCGGCCAATCCGACCATCCTGTACATGGGCAGTCCCGAGGCCGTGTACCGCAGCACGGATGGCGGGGCGTCCTGGGAACCGGTGCTCGAAGTGGCGCTCGGCGAGATCACGGATCTGGTCATGGACCGGTCGCGCCCGCAGCGGTTGCTCGCCGGTGTTCGGGTCAAGGAGGGCAGCGACGCCGGTGGGGTGTACCGCACGCAGAGCGGTGGGGACAGCTGGGATCGCCTGACCGGATGCCCCGGACAGCAGCTGCCCGCGGCGGCGCCGAACACACTCGTGCGGCTGGCATTGTCGGGAGATCGGGTCTACGCCAGCTTCCGACCCAAAGGTGGCGACTGGACGCTGTACCGCACGACGGGCGCGACGTGCACGGTCGGTGGCCGCGCCGAGCAGGCCTGGGAGCGCCGCGCCGTGATCGGTGCCGAGTCGGCGTCGAGCCTGTGGAGCTTCCTGTACGCCGATCCGGTCGATTCGAACTTCGTCTACGCGACCGGCACGAGCTTTCGCGTCTCGACCGATGGCGGAGCGAGCTTCGCCGTGGTCAAAGGACCGCACGACGACCACCACGCCTTCGCCACCGATCCGATCAACCCGGCGATTGTCTACACCGGCTCCGACGGAGGGATCTACAAGTCCACGAACCACGGCGTCGCGGGGAGCTGGACGTTCATCGGCAAAGGGATGACGATCACCGAGTTCTACGACCTCGCCGACGCGGCGACCGATCCAGATGTTCTCATCGGCGGGACGCAGGACAACGGGACGCTGCGCTACGACGGGACGAGCACGGTGTGGGATCGCATTCGAGACGGAGACGGCGCCGGCGTGGACATCGACCCGACCGATGCCGGCACCCTCTATGGGATCGGGCAGTACATCGGCAGCATCGCCCGCTCGACCGATGGTGGGCGGTTCGAGGAGATCGGCCAGGGCCTGCCGATCGGAACGGAGTGCTTCGACCCCCCGTTCCACGTCCACCCCAAGATCCCGACGACGCTGCTGGCCGCCTGCGGCTCGCTGTGGCGGACCACCACCGCCGAGCCGCCCGGCGACTGGAAGCAGATCTTCGATCCAGATGACGGCAACGTCGTCTACTCGGCAGTCGACCCGGCGACGGACGTCTACTACGCCGGCACCAGCAGGGGCGAGCTGTTCGCCGGGAAGTCGGGAGCGGGTTGGAGCCGGGTGTTCAAGTTCGCCGACGTGGTCGGACGGTCTGGCGATCCCAGCGTGACCGACATCCACATCGACGCCGACACGCCCGCCATCATGTACGCCACGTTCGACACGCCGGCGTCCGGGAGGATCTTCCGGTTCCGGGTCACCGCATCGTCGGTGAGCGGGTCGGACATCACGGCCGATCTGCCCGTCGGGCTGCATCCGCGGACGGTGGCGGTCGACTGGATGACGCCGTTCAGCCTGTTCATCGGCATCATCACGGGCGGCGTCTACCACGGCACGTCAGGGGATGGTGGAACGACGTGGCGCTGGCGGCCGTACAACGACGGCCTGCCAGCGGCGGTCGACGTGCGCCGGCTGCTCTCCCATCCGAGGACGGGTGTGCTGCGTGCCGGCACGTTCGGCCGTGGCGCGTACGAGGTCGACACCGACTGGCCGGTCGGCAGCGTGCTGGCCGCCGAAGGAACCGTCACCGAGCTCCGCGCGCACAACCGAGGCGGCATGTTCGGCCCGCCCACCGACCGCATCGACGTCGAGGTCGTGTTCCGGCTGAGCAGCGATCCGCGCAAGGCGTTCGGCTTCCAACTCCGCGCCGACGTCGAGGAGCACGCCCACCGGGGCATGCTGGACGTGCTGCGCGACGCCTTCCGGAGCAACGGCCAGATCCGTGTCGACTACTCCCGCACCGGTATCCGCAACGGCATCGCCATCCGCGTCATCAGAACCGGCTGACCGCCCGTCGCGCCCCAGTCCAACTGGGTGGCCACAGTCTCACCCCAGAACCGGGAACCGAAAGATGGAGGAAACAGGAAATCATGTTGAGAGGAATTGCCAGGATCGTCGGTGGGCTGATCCTCGGCCTCGGTGTGGTCGCGATCGTGTTCGTGCTCGGGATGCGTGCCAAGTCGCCGGTGGTGCTGAACGCCGTCCGCCGGAGCAGCCGCGCGTCGAAGCGGTTCGTGTTGCAGTCGAGCGGGACGCCGGGAGGGATCGCCTCGGTCGTCCGGCATGTCGGCCGGACGACGGGACGTTCGTACGAGACGCCGGTGCAAGCCGTGGCGACGCCCGATGGCTTCGTGATCGCGCTGCCCTACGGAGACAACACGGACTGGCTGAAGAACGTCGTGGCGAGTGGGTCGGCCACCATCGTCCACGAAGGCGAGACCTACGAGGTCGACCAGCCGGAGGTCGTCCCGATGTCCGTTGCAGCACCGCACTTCGCGCCGAAGGACCAACGCACGCATCGCCTGTTTCGGGTTGAGCAGGCGCTCGTGGTTCGACGTCGCGAGCCAGCGGCGGCGCACGTCGACAGCCCGGAGTGACCAGCCGACCGCCGACGGCGAGCGCTGAGTCAGTCGTGGGCGGGCAGCACGGAGAGGACCAGCGCGGCCACGCAGTAGAGCAGCGTTCCGAGCGCGACCCGTCGCAGCACGGCGGAGCTGGCGACCTGCCGTCCTTCGATCGTGCTCCTCGCCGCGCCGTGGGCCCAGGTCAAGGCGGTGACCCACGCGGCGAGGCCGACGCCGAGCAGCGTGAACACGACGACCCGGCCGTTGTCGGTGTCGACGTCCTGCCACACCCGGCGCAGCAGCGCCGCCCCGGCGACGACGACGGAGAGCGCGGTCCGGCTCCATGCCAGATCAGTGCGTTCGCCGGCCAGTCCGGGCACCTCCGGATCGTCGGTGGCGGGTTCGTCGCCGGTTTCGTCGACGGTCATCGCTTGGTGCCGAGCAGGGCGACGATGGCGGCGATGAGGGCCGAGAGGGCCACGCCGGCGGCGAGGATGCTCCCGAGGTGCGACGGCGGCAACGGCTGACCAAGCCGCATGGCCCGCTCGTTGGCGTCCCAGCGGCGGTAGCTGATCACCGCCAGGAAGGCCCCGAGCAGGATCAGCGGCACGCCGATCAGCCGTCGCCCTCCCGGCACGTTGAACTGTGGGAGCAGCGACGTCGCCGCGAGCCCAGCGGCCACGAGGGCGAGGGCCGTGCGGTTCCACGCGAGGAAAGTGCGCTCGTTGGCGTACGAGAACCGTGGATCGGGCTCGGTCCCGAGCGAATTGATCGGCGGTTTGCGACTCAACATCTCGACGGCGGGTGACCGTTCATGGCGGTCCGCGACTGTACGGGACCAGCGCGGACGCGGAACACGGGTCACGGCCGCTCCCATTGACCGGCACGCTCGACACATCGATCGTCATCGCCGAGAATCAGCGTCGATGCGCCACGAACGACAGGTCGAGCTGCTGCGCCGGTTGGCCGGCGTCGGCGCGCCGCGGCCTGGCCCGCTCGCCCCGGCGTCGATCCACAACCCAGCATCCGCCTACACCTCGGCGCCGCGGTTCGCCGCCGAGCTCGGCGTCCTGTTCCACGGCCAGCCGGTGCTCGTCGCCCTGTCCTGCGAGCTGCGCCAACCCGGCGACTTCGTCACGCTGACCCTCGGCACGGTACCGCTGGCCGTCGTCCGCCGGCCCGGCGGGTCGGTGCGCGGGTTCGTCAACATCTGCCGCCATCGCGGCTCGCACGGTGCTCAACGGGCCGTGCGGGGTCGGGCTGAGCACGATCCGCCGCCCCGACCACGCGTGGACGTATGGGCTCGACGGCCGCCTCCAGCGGTTCCCGGGCGCGGAGCCCGGTTTCGACGACGTCGACAAGACCACCCACGGCCTGACCGAGGTGCCCGTCGCCGAGGCTCACGGCCTCGTGCTCGCGATCGCCGACCCGCAAGCGTTGCACAAGGACTCGATCGCCCCCTACTACCTGTTCGAGCGATGGATCCACGATGCGTTCGGGCCGCATCAGCGCTTCATCGGCTGCCGCAAATCGATCCTCGACGAGATCGCCAAGCCGGACGAGGCTGACTGGGAGCTCCTCCCGCATGCCACGGTGCAGTACCTCCTCGTGCCCAACGCCGTGCTCACCCACCAGCTCGAGAACGTCGAGCTGTGGCGGCTGACGCCGCTGGCCGCCGACCGCACGCTCGTGCGCACGTCGGTGTACGCGCCGCGCAACCCGCCACGGCCGCACGAGTACTACGGTCCGTGCTCGCGCTATGTGAAGTCGACGACGAATTGCCGGCCGCTGCTGGCGCCATCGTTCAACTCGAGCGTCGCGATGATGCATCTGTTGGCCAGCGACTTCGGCGTCTTCCAGTTGTACTGCCAGCGTCCGTCGCCGAGGTAGACCAGGCCGGCGTTGGATTCAGTCGGCAACGGGTCGCCCGAGGGCTCCGCGGACCCGCAGGGTGTCGTGGCGTATGAGATGCGGACGAAGCTCGCCGGATCGTCGACGGGCGCGCCGCTGGCATCGTGGAGCGACCACTTGACCGGGATCGTTCGCCCGGCAGTGGCGGCGTTCGGTGCATCGACGCTGATCGGCTGCTCGAACCCACCGAACACGTAGCCACCTGCCGTCACGACGATCGTCGCTTCGTCGGCGACCACGCCACCGTGACCGTCGTCCGCGGCCAGGAACAATGGATACGTGCCAGGGGCAGTGCAGACGATGGTCGTGGACAGTTGGCTCGGCGCGGCCACGGTGCACCCGTCGGCGGGATACCACGTCACCGTCACCGTGTCGCCCTCGGGGTCGGCCACCTCTCCGGCGATTGCGACGGGCTGTCCGACGATGCCCTGATACGGCTCGTCGAGCACGGTGGCCGTCGGTGGTGGCCCGATCGCCACACCGACGCCGTCGGCGTCCGTCGTCGGCAGTGACCAGTCGGGGTCGCAGAGGTCGCCGATACCGTCGGCGTCGTCGTCCTCCTGGCCCGGGTTGTGCACGTCTGGGCAGTTGTCCGTGTCGGCGGGGATGCCGTCACCGTCGATCGACACGTCGACCGACGCGGTGGCGAGACCGATGTGCCCGGTGTCGTCGGTCGCCCGCAGGGTGACCAGGCCGGAGTAGTCGGCGGTGTAGGTGTGGACGAGCTCGGGTCCGGGCGTGGTCGTGTCGTAGGTGCCGTCGCCGTCGACATCCCACTCCCAGGTGACGATCTCGCCGTCGGGGTCGTAGCTGCCGGAGGCGTCGAACCGGACCGGGCTGCCCGTGCGGCCGTTGTACCCGGTACCGAGCCACGCGTACGGCGAGGCGAACGCGGTGTCCAGCACCTGGCCGATGCGGTCGCCAACCTGGCTCGGCGAGGGCGCAACGAGCACCTCGCCGCCGGTGCCGGCGGCCACGTCGCGGAACGTCTGCCCGGCGAAGCCCGTATCGATGCCGTAGATGGCGACGGGGTCGATGGCCAGCGCGGTTGCGATGATGCTCTGGCTGGTGTGACCGGTGACCGGTTCGGGATCCAGCGCCGGCGCGTCGCCGAACAGCAAGCCGACCTTCTTCACGCCCGGTCGCCAGCTGAGCGAGAACGCCTCGGTCAGGCCCGACCAGGCGGTCTCCGGCGTGTCGCCTCCGTAGCCCAGATCGAGCCCGTTGATGGCGTCGCGTATCGCCGCCGGGTCGGACGAGAAATCGAGGTCGAGGTGTGATGCGTAGTCGCCGGGATCACCCGTGCGCTCCGGGAAGTCGCGGTAGTCGATCACCGCCACCCGATAGCTCTGAGCTCCTCCCTCGAGCCGGTCGATGATCGCGTTGGCGGCGGCCTTGACGGCGGCGATGTCATCGCCCATCGAGCCGGTGGTGTCGATGACGAACGCCAGGTCGACCGCGCTGCCAATGCCGGTGCCGGCGCCCAGTGCGCCGAACGGCCCGAACTGCGAGAGGTAGTACCCCAACTCGTGGTGACCGATCGCGTTGTAGTGGAAGTTCTCGATCAGCACCAACTGCTCGATCTCGTTGATCCACCGGTCCGGATTGCCGGTCCCCAGCTCGGGTTTCGGTTCATGCCCGGCGAACAGATCCTTGATCTTCACGAACGTCACGAAACCCGGGTCGCCGGCGGCGCTGTTCCCCCGTTCGACGGCGCTGCCCTGCGCGGCGTCGCCCTGACGGCCGAGCTCGCGCACCTCGCGCGCGGCGGCGTAGCGGTCTGACTCCCAGAAGAACCCGAGGCGGTGGAACACCAGCTCGAAGTCGTCGTTGTTGGCCAGATATGGATAGCCGACAAGTGCGACCTTGGTGTCGTCGCGTGACGCGGCGCGGATCGCGGCGAATGCACCGACGAGATCGTTCTCCACGTCGTCGAGACCTTGGCGGGCGTTGTCGACGTTGTCGCGGCAGTCACCCGGGTCGCGATAGAAGGGGGCGAAGCACTGCTTCACGATCTCGGCGAAGTTGACGTCGTTGCCGCCCCCGGTCATCAGCACGAGATCGGTGTCCTCACCGATGGCGTCGATCTGTGGCTCCATCCAACGGTCGCACTTGACGACGTGGGCACCGAGGACGAAGTCGAAGGTCTCGTACTCGGCCGTGTAGGCCTCGTCGCCCGCGTACCGAGTCGTGCACTCCTCGTCGAGGGCCTGTTGCACGATCTCGTCCTGTGGGGTCGATGCCGATGCGAAGATGGCCACACGCTTGTCGTCCATGTGGCGTCGCGAGGTGTAGTCGGCGATGACGCCGCCCGAGCACGCCCGGTTGACGAACGTGACCTGGTACCCCTGTGAGCGCAGCCAGTCGACGTACTGACTGGCCCAGTTCGTCGGGCTGCGGTAACAGCCCTTGGGCCCCTCGTAGTTGCGATCGCCGTCCGCGTCGCGGGCCCCGTTGCCGGCGGCATAGCTGTCGCCGAGGAGCACCACCTTGAGCGGGTTGATCTCTACCGCCGCGCGGGCGGTGCCGGCGAACGGCACGACCAGCGCGGAGCACAGGCCGAGCACCGCCAATGCCAGGAGCGAGCGCCGCCCGTCTCGTGTGATGCCTGCAGCGCGCATCGTGGTCTCCCTCATCTGCTACCGGTCCCTCGTGGAGATCTCGACCCAGACGATGTCGTCGGCGTCGATTCCGGCGATCACGATCTGAGCCAGGAGATCGTCGATCGTCTTCTCGCCCGAATAGCCGTTGGGGGCCCGATCATGAAGCGTCCATCCGTCAGCGCGCGCGGCGTCGGCGAGCGTTGTCAAGGCGTCGGGCACGCCGCCCTCGGCGACAGTGAACGTGCGGCGCACCTTCGCCGGCGAAGGAACGCCAGGGCCGGTGCTACCGGCGGACTGGGTGTCCCGCGCATCGACGGCCCCCGGAAGCTCGTAGTCGGCCATCGGGTCCGATCGCAACGTGGCCAGCCGGTCTGAGTCCCCACCACCACACGCGGCGACGGCAAGCAATGCGATGCCAACCGCGATCGTCATCCCCCGTCTCAACCTCACCTGCCCTCCCGTCCACCGAGCGGCGGCGACGGTACCGGCGAGTCCGATGCAACGCAACGTGCGGCGCGTCGTATCGTCCGACGCGACCGACCGTTGCCCGCGAACTGGGCGGGAATCGTCCCAGACGGGCTTCTGGGCGGGAATCGTCTCGGATTCCGGGACGATTCCCGCCCAGATACGAATGCACACGCTTCGGCGTCCACGAGGAACTGAACCGTGTCGCCTCGCTGTGCCTCGGTATCAAATCGGCTGAGAATCCGGAACTCGTCATTTAGCGTTTGGGCGTGGACGCTCAAGCCGCGACACTCAGGCGCACGCGGGGCCCTCGGCCGGTGCCGCGGCTCAACGCGGACACGTCGAGCCAGCCGGAAGGGATCACCCGCCGCGTCGTGCTCAACGTACTGGAGGCGTTCTTCCGGCGCCCGTGGCTGCACCTGTTGCCGCTGATCGTCCTGACTGCAGTGGGGGTTGCCACCGCGTTCAACCACGACGACCGGTACCGGTCGGTGGCCACGATGAGCTCGACCAACGATTCGCTGCTGTCCGATCTCACGGCCACCAACAGCACGGCGTTCACGTTCCAATCACCGGCTCAACGGGCCGCCAGCCAGCTGACCATCCTCCTCGGCATCGACGGATTCGTGGATGGCATCGCCCAGCGCGCGGACGTCCGGATCGGCGACCAGAACGGTCAGCTCACGATCGGTGAGGTGCGCAACGCGATCACGACGACGGTCCGCAGCGACACACTCGTCCAAGTCACCGCGGCGACGCTCGACAGCGAGCGGTCACGGAAGCTCGCCGACGCGACCGTGGATGCCTACATCGACTACGTCGCCGACTCGAGCGCGGAGGAGGGCAACAAGACGGCGGAGAGCCTCGGATCTCTCGTCGACGAGGCCCGAGACGACCGCGACGAGGCGAACCAGGCCGTGACCGACTATCTCCAGCTGCATCCAAATGCCGAAGCCGAGTTCGCTGACCCGGTGCAGGTGCAGGACCTGCACCTCCTACGTCTGGACCTCGATCAGGCCGTCCAGAGCTACTCGGAGGTGCGGGCCGCGCAAGTCAGGGCGCAGCTCGGAGAGGGCACGGCCAGCGACGTGGTCCGTCAGCGCAACGTGAAGTTGATCCCTGCGGCGGCGGGCCAGAAGTCCGCGTCCGTGCTCCGCACGGCGCTGCTCACCGTGACGGTGTTCGTCGTTCTTGGCATGCTGCTGACGCTCGCCAGCGCCGTGGCCACCGCCATGCTCGACCGCACGATCCGTGTCCCGGAGGACATCCGTTCCCGGTTCGGTCTGGATGTCCTCGCGGTCGTACCGGACATGAACCGCTGACACGTCCCCGAAATCTGCCCACATCACCGCCCCACGGTCGGCCAGGATGTCGGCCATGGCGCATCGATCGAGCGAGCAGTTGGAAGCGGGGCTGGACGTCATCGAGGCGTCGCCGATCGCCAGCGGGCGGCTGGCGCTCATCGTGCGCCGCCCGGCGGTGGACCTGCGCGAGGTGGTGGAGCACGCCGACCTCGACCTGTCCGTCGGTCTCGTCGGCGACTCGTGGCACGCCCGCCCCACCAGGAGCTCGCCCGATGGCGGGCCGGACCCGGAGCGGCAGCTGACGTTGATGAACGCCCGCGCCGCGGCACTCATCGCCGGTTCGCCGGCTGACTGGCCCGACGCGGGGGACCAGCTTTACGTCGACCTCCACCTCGGCACCGAGGAGCTGCCCGCCGGCACCCGGTTGCGGGTCGGCGAGGCGGTCGTCGAGATCACCCCCGCGCCGCACCGCGGCTGCGCCAAGTTCACCGCCCGCTTCGGGCTCGACGCGATGCGGTTCGTCAACTCCGAGGTCGGCCAGCGGTTGAATCTGCGCGGCGTCAACGCCAAGGTGGTCGTTCCCGGCCGGATCGCGGTCGGCGACGCCATCGAGCCAGCCGGCGAGCTGGCCGCCACGAGCGCCTGACGCGCAGATCGGAATAGACCGGGGCCGCCCAGTTGGACGGCGGCGCGCGACGTCAGCGCCCGCGGTCGGGCCTGACGTTGGCGGCGAGCGTTCCGTCGAGGCCAACCGGGGCCAGTACGCACGGATGGCCCGCCCACACCTCGACGCTGTCGCCGGTGCGCCCGCCGGGGCCCTCGGCGATCAGCTCGACGAGCACGCCCGCCACGTCCTCGGGCCTCATCGTGGACGGTGGCAGGGCCGCGGTGCCGAGGTGCGATCGGAACATCGGCGTGTCGGTCGGACCCATCCCCAGCGAGTTGACCCGCACGCCGTGCGGCGCCAGCGCACGCGACCAGACCAGGGTCAGGCCCTTGACGCCCCACTTCGACGCGTCGTAGACGTCGAACCCCGGCCCGCCGAGGGGTGGGCGGCGCACCGTGGCCCAGGGGCACGCCGCGGCATCGCCGTGGTCGACAGCGATCGGGTAGCCGCAGGTGTGGATGTGGTCGGTCGTGATGTTGACGATGTCGCCGCCACGCTCGACAAGGTGGCGCATCGCGGCGCGGCCGACGAGGTACGTGCCGCCGAGGTTGACGCCGACGGTCGCCCGGAAGTCCTCGACGGCCTGGTCCCATGGGTCGGCGGTCGGGGACGTGACGCGCACGACGCCGGCGTTGTTGACGACGATGTCCAGGCCGCCGAGTCGCGCCGCCGCGCCGTCGACGAACGCGATCACGTCGTCGGGACGTGAGACGTCGGCGACCTGAGTCCACGCCCGACCGCCGTGGACGGCGAGCTCGGGCTCGAGTTCGCCGACAGCAGCGTCGACGTCGCACGCCGCGACATGAGCACCCGCCTCGGCGAGGGCGATCGCGAACGCGCGACCGAGTCCCCTCGCGGCACCGGTGACGAGCGCCCGGCGTCCGTCCAGGGGGCGAGGCGACGATGTCATCGCCGCGTCACCGGGAGGTGCCAGCAGACATGGGCCTCTCCGAGGCGCAGCGACCGCAGCACCGGCCGCGCGCCCGCGGCGAGGCGGATCTTCGGCGCCGCATCGAGCAGGACGTTCGACACCAGCACGACCGCGTCGCGTGTCAGCGCGTAGCGCGATCGCGGGCGATCCTCCGGAACCGCCGGGTGGATCGACGGCTTGCCGAGACCGAACGTGATCCCTGAACACAGCCCGTCGGCGCGGTACTGCCCCCGCGGCTCGCGCTGGCAGAGATCACGCCGGCGCACGTCGAACACGTCGGGGTCGGCGAACGCGCGGGGATCGCGGTTAGCGGCTGCGGCCGAGCACACGACGAGCGCGCCCGCTGGCAGCAGGCGCCCGAAGCGCTCCACCTCGTGGCGGGTGTAGCGGTTGGCCGCCAGCACCGGCGTCGAGTGGCGCAGCGCTTCGAGATAGGCGGTCTTCACGAGCCGGCGATCGGCGACGACGTCGTCCAGCTCGTCGGGATGGGTGAGCAGCAGGAACCACAGGTTGGCCAGCGCGCCTGGCAACGTCTCGTGGTCCGCCTCGAGCAGTGTGGCGACGACATCCTCCGGGCCGGCCGGCGCGCCGTCGAGCTGGAGCGTGGCGACGGCCGACAGTACGTCGCCGCCAGGGTTCGCCCGCCGAGCGGCGAGCAGCGGGCCGAAGTACTCGATCAGCTCGGCGATCGCCCGCCGGCCGGCGTGCTCGCCGGCGGCGTCGCCGTGGACGCCGCGCTGCATCGCCCAGTACCCCGCCGCGAACCAGCGCAGGTCGCCGGCGGGAATGCCCCACACCCTCCTCAGCAGCTCGATCGAGAACCGCAGCGCGACCTCGGTGGTGAGATCGCACTCGCCGGCGACGGTCACCCGACCGGCGATCTCCTCGGCGACCCGCGGCGCGTGCTCGTCGATCCCTCGTGCATCGGCGGCGAGCACGGGCAGCGCGGTGGCGAGATCACGGCCGAAGTCGAGGCCGTAGGAGGACCGCTTCGGGCGGCTCTCGTAGTTGGCGTCGTCCTGGAACACGGACGTGACATCGTCGTAGCGCGTGATCCAGTAGGCGTTCCCCGACCAGTCGCGGTAGCACGGGTAGTGCTCGCGCAGCGTGCCCACCAGCGGGTACGGATCACAGAGGTACTCGGCTGTCCGCAGCTGGCCGGGCCGGATGAGCGGCGTGGCCTCGCCCGGTCGCTCGCGCTGGTGGATCTCGTAGCTGCGATAGCCGGCGCGGTGCGGATCGACGGTGTCGAGGTCGCTCATCGACGGTCACGCCCGGTCGAACTCGACCCACACCTCGCCGATCGCGCCGATGCCGATCGGGATCGGGCTCGTCCCGTCGATGTCCTTGGGCATCCGCGCCACGGCGAGCGCCGGGTCGCGCAGGTGGCGGGCGAGGATCTGCGAGCCGAGCACCGACTCCTGCGTCGAGATCCACGCCCCCGGGCAGAGATGGGTGCCGACACCGAACGCGAGGTGACTGTGGCGGCCGTCCTTGTGGAACCCGCCGCGCAGGATCTTGCCCGTGTACAGGTCGTCGCGGAAGATGTCGAAGCACTCCGGGTCAGCGAAGATCCGCTCGTCGTGGTTGGCGGCGTAGTCGACCATCTTGAGCAGCGACCCGGCCGGGATCCGCATCCCGTGCAGCTCGAGGCCGAAGCTGTTGTGGCGCGGCTGCAGGCCGCCGATCGGCGTCGCGCAGCGCAGCGCTTCCTGGAACGCCGGCTCCCAGAGCTGCTCGTCGGCGAGCACGGCCTGCAACTGGTCGGGATGCTGCAGCAGCAGGTACCACATGTTCATGATCGCCCCGCGGGTTGTTTCCCCGCCGCCGCCGACGATGAGGGCGACGAACGAGGTGATCTCCTCGGTCGACATCACATCGCCGTCGATGACCGAGTGGCAGAGCTCGGAGATGATGTCCATCGCCACCTCGTTGCCCGCGTCGTCGTAGAGGTAGCTCGGCTGGCGCCGGCGGGCCGCGACGAGGCTCTCGACGTACTGCTCCAGCTCCATGCGCGCCCGCAACCCCTCCTCGTGGCCGGGCTGCCCGCCGAGTCCGCTCATCATCGAGTGATACCAGTAGTAGAAGCGGTCGCGTGCCTCGTCGGGCAAGCCGAGGACCTGGCCGACGACGCGGATCGGGAACTCGTCGGCGAATGCCCGCCCCAGCTCGATCGTGTAGCGGCCCGACAACGGGTCGAGCTCGGCGACACCG
>JBIOUO010000426.1:0-7786 GCA_044867195.1 Ilumatobacteraceae bacterium | reverse complement strand
GTGACCGGTCGGCGGCGGGGGTGGGTGCCACCGGCGCACGTCGGGTGTCCGCCTCGCGCCGGTAGCGTGTCGAACTCGTGGATCGCCGCCCGCTCGCCGCCCTCGCCATGGCCGGTATTGCGTTGCTCGGCGCGTGCACCAGCCAACCGAGCGCCAAGGCCGTCGCCAAGGACGTTGTCGAATCGCTGCCCGACCTCACCACGGCTCAGCGCACCTGCATGATCGACAAGATCGACGTGTACTCGAGCGAGGAGCTGCAGGCGATCGGGGAGGCGAACATCGACGTGAACATCACCGGCCCGAACGACGGCACCGAGCAGATGCAGAAGTTCATGCGCGACCTCGCCAGTTGCCGCCAGGGAGGCTGACCCGTCGGCCCGGCCGGCCATCCGCCGGATCTGTGAGTCAGGTGGGCGGATATCGACACCGACGCCTCACAGTTCGCGGCCGTCCTCCGGAACTGTGAGCACCGGCGGCGGGTACCGATACCGGCGCCTCACAGTTCGCGGGTCAGGCGGGGGCCGCCGGCATAGCGGCCGCGGCGGCCTTCTTCTTCGGCGGCGGGACGCCGACACTCGGCGCCGGATCGGCGTCGGACGGCCAGCGCCGGCGGGACACGATCGACAGCGTGCGCAGCAGCTTCATCGCCTTGGTGTCCTCCTGCGCCGGGCGGGCGATGATCACACCGTCGGCGAGCATCCGCTCGATGACCTCCTCGCCGAGCTCGGTGCGCACGATCGTCAGCGTCCAGTCGTTGTCCTCACCGATTCCGCCGGTCGAGATGTCGGCATGCTCGGCGGCGAAGTCGGGACACTTCTTGCAGCCGTTGCGCGTCCACTGGTGGCATTCCTTGAGATCGATCTCGTGGTACGACCCGTCCTTCATCCAGATCTGGAACACGCCCTTGATGTTCATCTTCGCCATCTCGGCCTTGGCCAGGCCGTACTTGGCCTCGAACAGCTCGGGGAAGATGGCATCGTCGAACGTCTTCGAGCACAGCAAGCCGATGTTGAACAGGAACGGCCTGGAGACCTTGCCCGCCTTGCGGTCCCACATGATCGGCGGCGAGCTGGTCTGACAGCCCATCCCGACGAGGGCGAGGCGGTCGAGGCCCTCGGCCTTGGCGCCGGGCAGGGCCAGCGGGTTGGCGCAGTAGGTGTAGCGGCTGCCGGCGGTGGCGAGGACCTCCTCGGGATTGTGGGCGAGCACCGGCTTGGCCTTCCACGCGTCGTCGTCCTCGACCCCCGACACCATCGCCGCGTCGATGTAGTCGTGCTCCATCAGCCAGATCAGCATCGCCGATACGAACCCGCCGTCCTGGCCGAGGCGGTGCTGGGTCTCGTCGGTTGCCCGGGTCAGCAGCAGCTGGCGCCAGATCCCCGCCATCTCGTCGGGCTCCCGGACCCGGCCGAACAGGTGCATGTCGGCGGATGACTCCCAGGCACGGAAACGTGGGCAGGCGCGGGTGCACGTCGTGCACCCCTTGACGCCGTGGATGCAGTCCGCCGGGCCGAGCTCCTCCTCGAGGTGGAACGGGATGTACTTGCCTTCCTCGTGCTCGTAGCCGATGACGTCGTGGGGGCAGGTGACGACGCACCCGGCGCAGCCGGTGCAGAGGCCGGTGGTGATGACCTCCTCGTAGAGCTCCTTCCACTGTGCCGTCCAGCGCGCCGGCGTGGCGGGCGCGGCGGCCTCGATCGGCGTGTCGGTCAAGGTCATGGGCACAACGTAGCGAGCGCCGGGCGCTGCTTCTTCGGAGTCCTGATCGCGCCAGGCGCGACCTGCCGCGGTCAAGAATGCGATGGGGCGCCCAATGCCGCGGCGACCACCCGCCGCGCTTCGGATTGGACCACCGCGAGGTGCTCGGAACCGCGGAACGACTCGGCGTAGATCTTGTACACGTCCTCTGTTCCCGACGGGCGGGCGGCGAACCACGCCGACTCGGTGGTCACCTTGAGCCCGCCGATCGGCGCCCCGTTGCCGGGCGCCGACGTCAGGCGGGCGGTGATCGCCTCGCCGGCGAGCTCGGTCGCCGTGACGTCGCCTGGCGCCAGGCGCCCGAGCTTGGCCTTCTCCTCACGGGTCGCCGGGGCGTCGACACGTGCGTAGGCGGGCGCGCCGTGGCGCTCGGTCAGGCTCGCGTAGTGCGCCGACGGCGACTCACCGGTCGTGGCCTGGATCTCCGAGGCCAGCAGAGCGAGCAGGATGCCGTCCTTGTCGGTCGTCCAGACCGTGCCGTCGCGGCGGAGGAACGACGCCCCGGCAGATTCCTCGCCGCCGAAGCCGACCGACCCGTCGAGCAGGCCGGGCACGAACCACTTGAAGCCGACCGGGACCTCCCACAACCGCCGGCCGAGCTCGGCGGCCACGCGGTCGATCATCGACGACGACACGAGCGTCTTGCCAATCGCTGCGTCCGCCGACCAGCGGCTGCGCCGTTCGTAGAGATAGGCGATGGCGACGGCGAGGAAGTGGTTGGGGTTGAGCAGGCCGCCATCGGGCGTCACGACGCCGTGGCGATCGGCATCGGCGTCGTTGCCGGTGGCGATGTCGTACTGGTCGCGCTGGGCGATGAGCGACGCCATCGCGTTCGGCGACGAGCAGTCCATCCGGATCTTGCCATCCCAGTCGAGGGTCATAAACCGCCACGTCGGGTCGACGAGCGGGTTGACCACGGTCAGGTCGAGGCGGTGTCGCTCGGCAATGGCGGCCCAGTAGTCGACGCTGGCCCCGCCGAGCGGGTCGGCGCCAACGTGGACGCCGGCGCTGCGGATGGCGTCGACGTCGATCACGCTCGGCAGGTCGTCGACGTAGGTGTCGAGGAAGTCGTAGGCCTGGGCGCGCTCCCGTGCCGAGGCGAAGGGAACCCTGCGCACACCGGCGAGGTCTGCGGCGAGCAACTCGTTGGCCCGCGACGCGATCCAGCCGGTGGCGTCGGTGTCCGCCGGCCCGCCGTGGGGCGGGTTGTACTTGAACCCGCCGTCGGAGGGCGGGTTGTGGGAGGGCGTGACGACGATCCCGTCGGCCAGCCCGCGCCCGCTGGTGCGCCCGCCGTTGGCGCGCAGGATGGCGTGCGACACCGCCGGCGTCGGTGTGTAGCGGTCGGCGGCGTCGACGAGCACGCTGACGTTGTTGGCGGCGAGCACCTCCAGCGCGCTCACCCAGGCCGGCTCGGAGAGGGCGTGGGTGTCGCGGCCGACGAACAGCGGCCCGTCGATCGCTTGCATCCGGCGGTACTCGCAGATCGCCTGCGTCGTGGCCAGGATGTGGGCCTCGTTGAAGGAGCGCGTCAGGCTCGACCCACGATGGCCCGACGTGCCGAACGCGACCTGCTGGGCCGGGTCGGACGGGTCGGGCCGGTCGGCGAAGTAGGCCGTCACGAGGTGGGCGACGTCGACGAGGTCGCAAGTCTCGGCAGGTTGCCCGGCGCGGGGGTTCGTCACGACTGTGATCCTTGCCGACCTACGACGGCGCGATGACAGCGATCCCGTAGGCACGAGCGGCCGACGCCAGCCGCTCGTCGTACGTCACGATCGCCTCGAGGTTGTCGCCGAGCGCGATCGCCGCGGCCAGATGCAACGCATCGAGCGAGCGCAGCTCGACGGGATCGACACGTCCGGCGTAGTCGTAGAGCGCGCTTGGCAACTCGAGGACGTCGATGCGCTCGAGGATCGCCCGCGCCCGCAGAACGTGCTCAGGTTGCGCTCGCCGGACCGCGCGGACGAGCTCGGTGCGCGCGAGGTCGGACGCGACGGGTTGACGGTCGGGCGTCTCGAGCCATGTGCGCAGGGCACGCGACTCGTGCTCCTCGATCACCAGCTTCGTCAGCGCCGAGGTGTCGAAATACTGGGCCACGCTCAGTAGCGCTCTTCGTCGCGCATCTTCTGGAGCACGGCGGAGAGGTTCGGCCCAGGCTCCGGAGGCGGCAGGTCCGTGAGCTTGCCCCGAGCCGGGCGAACCAGTCCTGCCGCGATCAGCTCGTCGAGACGACTCTTCGGCAGCGGGATCATCTGCGCGACCGGGCGGCCCCGGTCGGTGATGACGACCGTCTCACCGCGGGCAGCTCTCGCCACGACCGCTGACGCATTCTGCTTGAGCGCCCGGATGCCGACCTTGGCAACTTCGTTGACCTCGCTCGCGTCATCCATGTGCTTCATCGTAGCACATCACCCGGCCATCACGTTGCGGCCGACTTGACCGGCGGGTCAAGATATGCCCATGGATCTCACGTACCCTCCCGAGACCGAGACGTTCCGCAAGGAGGTGCGGGCCTGGCTGGAGGAGAATCTGCCGGCCGGCTGGTTCGACGACGACTTCGAGCTGTCCGCCGAGGAGCGGGCCGCGTTCAACGAGGAGTGGCCGCACAAGCTCTACGCCGGGGGCTGGATCTGCGCCACGTGGCCCAAGGACTACGGCGGCAAGGGGCTGTCGACGATGGAGGGCGTGGTTGTGGCCGAGGAGTTCGCCCGCGCGAACGCGCCGATGCGTGCCGACTTCTTCGGCGACACGCTCGTCGGGCCGACGTTGCTGCAGTGGGGGACTGAGGAGCAGAAGCGCGAGTTCCTGCCGAAGATCCTGGGCGGCGAGATTCGCTGGTGCCAGGGCTTCAGCGAGCCCGACTCGGGCTCCGATCTGGCCAGCCTGAAGACGACCGCTGTGCTCGACGGCGACGAGTGGGTGATCAACGGCCAGAAGGTGTGGACCACCGGCGGCCATCGCGCCGACTACTGCTTCCTGCTCACTCGGACCGACCCCGACGCGCCCAAGCACAAGGGCATTTCCTACATGCTCGTTCCGATGCGCCAGCCCGGCGTCGAGGTGCGCGGGATCACCCAGCCCGACGGGACGGCCGAGTTCTGCGAGGTGTTCTTCGACGATGCCCGCTGCCCGAAGGCCAACGTCGTCGGGGGCGTCAACGACGGGTGGAAGGTCGCCAACTCGACGCTCGGCTTCGAGCGCGGGCAGTCGGCCACGACCGGCTTCCGGCGCTTCGAGGAGGAGTTCCGCCAGCTGGTCGCCGCAGCCACCGCGGGCGGAAGGATCGACGACCCGATCATCCGCCAGCGGCTGGCCGGCTACTACACGCGCATCCAGATCCTCCGCTACCACGGGCTGCGCACGTTGTCGGCCACGCTGCGCGGATCCAAGGATCCCAGCGTGGCGGCGATCGGGGCGACCAACAAGATGTACTGGTCGGAGATGCACCAGCGGGCGATGGAGCTGGCGCTCGACATCCTCGGCGCGGCGTCGATGCTCATCGACACCGGCCCGGAGAGCGGCTCGTGGCCCGGCGCGCAGCGGGAGAATCGCCGCCCCGGCTACCCCGTCAGCCCGATGATGTCCGCGTTCTTCTTCTCCCGCTCGGAGACGATCTGGGGCGGCACCAGCCAGATCCAGCGCAACATCGTCGGCGAGCGGGTACTCGGCCTGCCCAAAGAGCCGCAACCCGGCTGAGCACGCGGCCCGGGGAGAGCTGCGGCACGTCGGAGCACGCGGCTCGGCAGGTGGCATCCGAGTGCCTTGCTTTCATCGTCCCGAAACAAACGTGGCATACATTCGGCTGCGGCATGGTCGAGGTGACGACGACGCGCAGGCCCTGGGACGAGTTGGTTGACGAGGTTGGGGTGCCGCGCCCCGCGGGGGCGGCCGTGCTGGCGCTGATCGACCGCATCGGGGTGGAGGAGCTGCAAGCCCGCCAGGGGGCGGCTGCCGCCGACATCCTGACGATGGGCATCACGTTCACGGTGTACTCCGACGGCTCGGGGATCGACCGGGCGTGGCCGTTCGACCTCATCCCGCGGGTGATCGAGGCTGCCGAGTGGGAGCGCATCGAGCACGGCCTGATCCAGCGCCTGCGGGCGCTGAACCTGTTCATCGACGACGTGTACAACGACCGTCGCTGCGTCAGCGACGGCGTGTTCCCGGCCGCCCTGCTCGACGACTCGGTCAACTATCGACCGGAGTGCCGCGGCGTGCATCCCAAGTTCGGCGTGTGGGCGCACATCTCGGGCTCCGACCTGGTGCGTGACGCCGACGGCACGATGTACGTCCTCGAGGACAACCTGCGCGTCCCGTCGGGTGTCAGCTACGTCATCGAGAACCGGGCCGTCGCCAAGCGGGCGTTCCCGGAGCTCTTTGCCAGCCAGATGATCGCTCCCGTCGACGCCTACACCGACGAGCTGAACAAGCTCCTCGCCTCGCTCGCGCCATCCGGAGTCACGAACCCGTCGATCGTCGTGCTCACGCCGGGGATCTTCAACTCGGCGTACTTCGAGCACTCGTTCCTCGCCCAGCGGATGGGCGCCACGCTCGTCGAGGGCGGCGACCTCACGGTCACCGACGACGGCCGCGTCCACATGCGCACGATCGACGGCCTCGAGCCGGTCGACGTCGTGTACCGCCGGATCGACGACTTGTTCCTCGACCCCGAGGTGTTCCGCCCCGACTCGACGCTCGGCGTGGCCGGCCTGATGCGGGCGTGGAAGGCGGGCACGGTGGCCATTGCCAACGCACCTGGCGCCGGCGTGGCCGACGACAAGGTCGTCTACGCGTGGGTCCCCGACCTCGTGCGCTACTACCTCGGCGAGGAGCCGCAGATCCCCAACGTCCCGACCTACCGCTGCTTGTACGCCGACGAGCGCCGGTTCGTCCTTGACAACCTGCGCCAGCTGGTGCTCAAGCCGGCCAACGAGAGCGGCGGGTACGGCATCCTGATCGGGGACCGGGCCACCGATGCCCAGCTCGTGGCGCAAGCGGCGGCGATCGAGGCCGACCCCCGGAACTGGGTCGCCCAGCCGATCCTCCAGTTGTCGACGGCGCCGACGCTGTGCGGCGACGCGATCGAGCCGCGCCACGTCGATCTGCGGCCGTTCATCCTGACCGGAGAGACGAGCTACGTGACTGCTGGCGGGCTGACCCGGGTTGCTCTCCCGAAGGGCTCGCTCGTCGTCAACTCCTCCCAGGGCGGCGGCAGCAAGGACACCTGGATCGTCGGCTGAAGGGGTGAAGGGTGCTGCTCTCACGCGTTGCCGGTCGGATCTACTGGGCGGCCCGCTACCTCGAGCGGGCGGAGGACACGGCACGGCTGGTGCGCGTGCACGGAGAGCTGATGGCCGACCTCCCCCCGCAGATGAAGACCCGCTGGGAACCGCTTGTCGCCGTGGTCGGCAGCGACGCCCGCTTCCGCCAGATCGTGGTCGGCGACCACCCCCAGCCGAGCCAATCCCAGCCCCAGTCCCAGTCCCAACACCAGTCCCAGTACCAAGCACAGCCGCGGCGGGTGCCGCGCGCCGACGAGGTCGAGCTGGCAGTCGCCCGCTTCCTGGTCAGCGATCGTGACAACCCGAGCAGCGTCGTCAGCTCGGTGACCAGCTCGCGTGAGAACCTGCGCACGACGCGCGACACGGTCCCCCGCGAAGGCTGGGTGGTCCTCAACGATCTCTACCTCTACGTCACCACGGAGGCGGACCGGGGCGCCGAGCGGCGGCTCCGCGACCGCTACCTTGCCCGTGTGATCTTCGACGGGCGGCGCGTCGACGGCGTCCTCGCCACGGCGATGACCCACGACGAGGCGTACGTCATGTGGCGCCTCGGGCGGGCGATCGAGCGCGCCGACATGACCACGCGCGTGCTCGGCGTGCGGGCCGCCGCCGTGCTGTCGCTGCCCGACCGCAACGGGCACGGCGTGGACGCCGAGAACCACGACGAGGTGCAGTGGATGAGCGTCCTGAAGTCCGTATGGGGCCTGCAGATGTATCAGCGGGCAGTCCGCGGGCCGATCGAGGGC
>JBIOUO010000425.1:0-3326 GCA_044867195.1 Ilumatobacteraceae bacterium | reverse complement strand
CGTGCCGCGCTTGCGTCGAGTCAACCCCGACTCGCCGGGATGGTCGCGCCGGCGGCGGGGCCGGGGCGTCGAGTACGTCGACGAGACCGGCGCCCGCCTGGGCCCCGAGGACTTGGCTCGCTGCGTCGGGCTCGTCATCCCCCCGGCCTGGCGGGACGTGTGGATCTGCCCCCATGCCAACGGCCACATCCAGGCCGTCGGGATCGACGACGCCGGGCGGCGGCAGTACCTCTATCACCCGGTGTGGCGCGAGCAGCGCGACCGAGCCAAGCACGACCGGGTGCTCACCGTCGCCCGGCGCCTCCCGGCAGCCAGGCGTGTCGTCGCCGAGCACGTGACGCTGCCGGGCATGCCGCGGGAGCGGGCCCTCGGCACTGCGTTCCGCCTCCTCGACCTCGGCTTCTTCCGCATCGGCGGGGAGCAGTACGCCGAGGAGAACGGCAGCTTCGGGCTGGCCACGATCCAGCGCACTCATGTCCACGTGCACGGCCACGAGGTCGTCTTCGAGTATCCGGCGAAGTCCGGACGGGACCGCCTCGTCGCCGTGGCGGACGAGCACGTCCTCGCCGCGGTCACCGCGCTTCGGTCCCGGCGCGGCGGCGGACGTGAGCTGCTGGCGTTCAAGAACGGCGGCCGCTGGCACGACGTCTCGTCGACCGACATCAACGGCTACATCAAGCAGGTCGTCGGGGGTGAGGTCTCGGCCAAGGACTTCCGGACCTGGCACGGCACCGTGCTCGCCGCCGTCGCCCTCGCCGGGGCGGCCGACGCGACCGGTCCGGCTGCATCGCCGGCCCGCCGGACGCGCGCCGTGCGCAGGGCGATCGCTGACGTGTCGCAGTACCTCGGCAACACGCCCGCCGTCGCCCGTGGTTCGTACGTCGACCCGCGGGTCATCGACGCGTTCGAGGCCGGCGCGACGATCGCCCCGGCGCTGCGCCGCATCGGCCGCGTCGACGGCGACGTGTCGAGGGCGAGGCTGGAGCGGGCGGTCCTGCGGCTGCTCGACGGCTGAACCGAGCCCCAGCGGGCATCTGTCGAAGTGGCCGCTCCGAACACGGGGCGTGCTGGTGTTGACCGCGCCCATCGCGCTTCCCATGGCCTGCCCCCGGCGGCGGGAGTCGGAGGAATCCGCGCCCGGTGTGTCGAGCATCTGCCACATTGGTGGGCGCGTGGACCCAGATCCGACGACGCTCCTCGCCGCCACCGCCGCTGGTGACCATGCGTCGTTCGCCTCGTTGTACGACTCGCTCGCGCCGACCGTCTATGGCGTGGTCCGGCGCGTGCTGCGCGATCCCGCACAGGCAGAAGAAGTCACCCAGGAGGTCTTCGTCGAGATCTGGCGCCAGGCCGCGCGCTACGACCCGGCGCGCGGCAGCGTGCGTACGTGGGCCGTGACGATCGCCCATCGACGTGCGGTCGACAGGGTGCGCAGCGAGCAGTCCCGCCGTGATCGCCAGCAGGCCGTCGCGGCCGAAGCGGTGGATCCGCCGGCGACGCCGGAGGACGACGCGATCGACACCGACGACCGCCGTCGGGCACGCGCGGCGATGGCGACGTTGCCGGCCGCCCAGCGGGAGGCGCTGGAGCTGGCGTACTACCACGGGCTGACGCACGTCCAGATCGCCGATCGTCTCGACGTCGCGCTGGGAACCGTCAAGACTCGCATCCGGGACGGATTGATCCGCCTGCGCTCGAACCTGGGGGCCTCGTCATGACCGACGACGAACTGCGCGAGCAGCTCGCCCTCGCGGCCGTCGGTGCGCTCCCCGACCAGGAGGTGTCGGAGTTGGACGACGTGCTGCGCGCCCGGCCCGATCTGCAGGCGGAGCTCGACGAACTGCGTGCCGCGGCCGCCGTCCTCGCCGATGCCGTCGGCGAGGCCCCGCCACCCGCGCTGCGGTTGAGCGTCCTCGGCGTCATCGCGCGCACGCCGCAGCTGCCCGCCGACGACACAGCAACAGCGGCGGAACCGCCGGAACCACCGGTGGCGCCGGTCGTGCCGATCACCGCCAGGCGTCGCCGCACCCACTGGATCGCGATCAGCGCCGCCGCAGCGGCCGTCGTCGCCATCGTGGTCGGCGCCCTGATCCTGGCACCGTGGAGCGGCTCGGAGACCCACGACGAGGTGGCGGCGGTGCTCGAGGCCGACGATGCGCAGACGATCGAGATGCCTGAGACCGGCGAGCCGAACTCCCTGCCCGGCGTCACGATCGTCCACTCCGCGGCGCAGGAGGCGGCGGTGCTCCAGGCCGACGACGTCCCAGTGCCTGAGGCTGATCGGGTGTACGAGCTGTGGGCGATCCGCGACGGCACGCCGGAGCGCTTCGCCACGTTCCGACCCGACGACACCGGCCGGCTCAGCGTCTACGCCGCCGGGCTCGACCCGGCCAGCGCCGAGCAGTGGGCGATCACCGAGGAGCCGGGGCCGAACGGCAGCGACGCCCCGACCACGCCGATCCTCAACGCCACCGCCACCTGAAACGAGGAGTGAGTCAGTCGCCGCCGACCGGGTTGGCGAGGGGCGCCGCCGGCTGGTCGAAGCGGCGCTCGCCGGCCTCGATCGCGTCGAGGAGGTGGATGGCGATGTCACCGACCTTGATCGACTCGTCGGCACCGGCGGCCTTGGTGCCGTCGTCGAGCATGATGTAGCAGAACGGGCACGCCGTGGCGATGCGCGTGGCGCCGGTCGACAGGGCCTCGCGGGACCGCTCGTCGTTGACCTTGACGCCGATCGACTCCTCCATCCACATCCGCGCCCCGCCGGCCCCGCAGCACATCCCCTTGGTCCCGTTGCGCGGCATCTCGACCACCTCGATCCCCTTGATCGACCCGACGACGCGACGCGGCGCGAGGTAGACGTCGTTGTGCCGCCCGAGATAGCACGAGTCGTGGTACGTGATGCGCTCCTCCAGCGTCGCCTGGCTGATGTCGAGGCGGCCGCTGTCGATCAGCGACTCCAGCAGCTGCGAATGGTGGACGACCTCGTAGTTGCCGCCGAGCTGCGGGTACTCGTTGGCCAGCGTGTTGAAGCAGTGCGGGCACTGGGTGATGATCTTGCGCACACCCATCCCGTCGAGCATCTCGATGTTCGGCATGGCGAGCATCTGGAACAGATACTCGTTGCCGGAGCGGCGAGCCGGATCGCCGGTGCACATCTCCGACGGACCGAGCACGGCGACGGTGAGACCGGCACGGTGCAGCAGCTTGACCATCGCCTGGGTCACCCGCTTGTTCTTGTCGTCGAAGCTGCCGGCGCAGCCGACCCAGTAGAGGTACTCCGCTTGCAACGGCTCGCCGGGGTCGACGACGTTGACGCCGTCGAG
>JBIOUO010000424.1:0-6257 GCA_044867195.1 Ilumatobacteraceae bacterium | reverse complement strand
GGCGCTGGCCCACTTCCGCGACGCCGCGCCCGGCGCCCGCGTCGGCATCACCAACATCTTGAGCAACGTCAACCCTCGCACGGACGCAGCCGCGGACATCGCCGCCGCCGCGCGCCTCGACATCCGCCTCAACCGCATCTTCCTCGAGCCCTGCTACCACGGCCAGTACCCCGACGACGTCGTCGCTGAGTTCGCCGCCGACGGGCTCAACGCCGGCGAGGCCGACGGCGCACTGGTCCAACCCGGCGACCTCGCGCTGATCGCCGCGCGGTCGGACTTCGTCGGCGTCAACCACTACCACAACTTCCTCGCCTCGGCCCCGAGCGGCGACGGCGACGGGTCACCGGCCGGCCTGACCGTCGAGCCGGTCCCGCCCACACCGACGTCGTTCGGCTGGTCGAACACGCCTGGCGCACTGCGCGACCTCCTCGTGCGCGTCAGCCGCGACTTCTCGCCGCTGCCGATCCTCGTCACCGAGAACGGCGCCTCGTTCAACGACTACGTCGACCCCGAGGGCGGCGTCAACGACGTCGAGCGCATCGACTACCTGCGCGGGTACATCGACGCCGTCGGCCAGGCCGTGCTCGACGGCGCCGACGTCCGCGGCTACTTCGCCTGGTCGTTGATGGACAACTTCGAGTGGGCCGAGGGCTACGACAAGCGCTTCGGCCTCGTGTTCGTCGACTACCGCACGCAGGAGCGCATCCCGAAGGCCAGCGCCACCTGGTACCGCCAGCTGATCACGGCCTTCCAGAACCTCGAGAGGACCGCCCCATGAACGACGAAGCGATCGAGCAACTCACCGCCTCGCTGACGCTCGAGGAGAAGGTCGCCCTGCTCACCGGCCGCGACTTCTGGAACACCGTGCCGATCGAGCGCATCGGGCTGCGCAACATGCTCCTGTCCGACGGCCCGGCCGGCGTGCGCGGCGAGCGGTGGGACGAGCGCGAGCCGTCGCTGAACCTCCCGTCGGGCAGCTCGCTGGCGTCGTCGTGGAGCCGCGACATCGCCGGGCGCTACGGCGCCGCGCTGGCAGCCGAGGCCCGGCGCAAGGGCGTCGACGTCGTGCTCGGCCCGACGATCAACCTCCACCGCTCGCCCTACGGCGGCCGCCACTTCGAGTGCATGAGCGAGGATCCGCTGCTCACCGGCGAGCTCGCCGCGGCGTACGTCCGCGGCATGCAGGCGCTCGGCGTGGCGGCGACGCCGAAGCACTACGTGGCCAACGACTTCGAGACCGACCGCTTCAACGTGAACGTGATCGTAGACGAGCGGCCGCTGCGCGAGCTGTACCTGCGGCCGTTCGAGCACGTGGTCGCCGACGCCGGGGCGTGGTCGATCATGAGCGCCTACAACAGCATCAACGGGGTGACGGCGACGGAGAACGACCTGCTCGACGCACCACTGCGCACGGAGTGGGGGTTCGACGGCGTCGTCATCAGCGACTGGACGGCCGTGCGCTCGCTGCACAGTGCGAGCAAGGAGCAGGACCTGGTCATGCCCGGCCCAGAGGGGCCGTGGGGGCAGGCGCTGGTCGACGCCGTGCGCGCCGGCGAGATCGACGAAGCGACGGTCGATCGCAAGGTGACCCGCCTGCTGCGGCTCGCCGCACGGGTCGGCGCGCTCACCGGTGCTCCGCCAGCGAGTGCTCAGGGCGGCGCCGACGAGGGACTCGCCCGCACGGCGGCGATCGCCGGCAGCGTGCTGCTGCGCAACGACGGCGTACTGCCACTCGATCCGTCGGCGCTGACGAGCGTCGCTGTGATCGGCCACAACGCCAGCCACGCCCGCACCCAGGGCGGGGGCAGCGCCACGGTGTTGCCGGCACAGGTGTCGTCGCCGCTCGACGCACTCGGCGCGGCGCTCGGCGACAAGATGCGCTACGCCATCGGGGCCGTCGTCGAGACGGGGATCGCCGAGTTGCCAGTAGCGACGATGACCAATCCGGAGACCGGTCAGCCTGGGCTGCGGGTGACGTTCCTCGACGCCGGCGGCAACGCCATCTTCGCCGAGGACCGGCGGTCCACAGCGCTCGTCTGGTTCGGCGGTGACGCCCCGATCGCCGCGACCTCGTCGCTCACGCTGCACACCCAGTACCGGGCCGACACCGACGGCACGATCCGCCTCGGCTTCGCCAGCATCCACCCGACGACGATCGCCGTCGACGGGACCGAGATCGTGCGCGAGCACCTCGCGCCCGTGGGCACCGACCTCGGCGCGGCGTTCCTCGCTCCCCCGTCAGCGGCCGCCCCCGTCGACATGCGCGCCGGCCAGACCATCGACGTGCTCGTCACGGTCGACGTGTCGGGCAACGTCGGACCGCTGGCGAACGCGCTCTCGTTCACGTTCGGGACCGAGCCTGACAACTCCGATCCCGACGGGCTGATCCGCGAGGCAGCCGATCTCGCCGCATCGAGCGATGTGGCGATCGTCGTCGTCGGCACCAACTCGCGCGTCGAGTCGGAAGGCTTCGACCGAACGTCGCTCGCCCTGCCCGGTCGCCAGGACGACCTCGTCCGCGCTGTCGCCGCGGCCAACCCCAAGACGATCGCCGTCGTCAACTCCGGCTCACCCGTGCTGATGCCATGGCGCGACGACGTGGCGGCCGTCCTGCTGACGTACTTCCCCGGCCAGGAGTTCGGCAACGCGCTCGTCGACATGCTCGCCGGCACCGAGGAGCCGGGCGGGCGGCTGCCGACGACGTGGCCGGTCGACGACGAGCACATCCCGGTCACCGACGTGACGCCGCGAGACGGCAAGGTCGTCTACAGCGAGGGCATCCACATCGGCTACCGCGCCTGGTTGCGCAGCGGCGACACCTGGGCCTACCCGTTCGGATTCGGCCTCGGCTACACGACGTGGGCCATCGGCGTGGCCAGCGCCCCGGCGGCGATCAGCGCCGGCGAGGACACGACCGTCACAGTCCAAGTCACCAACACCGGCGACCGGCGCGGCAAGCAGGTCGTCCAGATCTACGCCGAGCGACCGGATTCGGCCGTCGAGCGGCCGGCCCGCTGGCTCGTCGGCTTCGAGACCGTCGAGCTCGATCCCGGTGAGTCCGCCGATGTCGCCGTGGCGGTTCGGGGCCGTGAGCTGGCGCACTGGGACGGTGGGTGGCACTGGGAGCCCGGCACGTTCACACTGCTCGCCGGCACGAGCGTCGACGACACGCCGGCCCGCCTCGACGTCTCGGTCAAGTAGCGGTGAAGCTCCCCAACCCGCTGATCGCTGGGTTCAATCCCGACCCGTCCGTCGTCCGCGTCGGCGGCGAGTACTACCTCGCGACGTCGACGTTCGAGTACCTCCCGGGGATCCCGATCTACCACAGCCGCGACCTCGTGTCGTGGGAGCTGATCGGTCACGTCGCCACACGCCCCGGCCAACTGCAGGCCGAGGGTGTGCCGACGGCCGGCGGGGCGTGGGCGCCGACGATCCGCCACCACGATGGTCTGTTCCACCTCGCGGTGACGGACGCGATGGGTCGTGGCACGATGGTCTTCACGGCTGGCGATCCAGCGGGGCCGTGGAGCGACGGCTTGGTGCTGGACGGTGTCGAGGGCATCGACCCGGACCTGGCGTGGGACGGCGACGAGTGCTACGTCACCTACTCCGGCCTCAGCCTGTCGGGCCCAGGACTCGGCCGGCACCACGGCATCCAGCAGGTGCGGATCGACCTCGACACCGGCAAAGCGCTGGAGCCGCCGCGCTCGATGTGGTCGGGGACCGGGCTGATCTTCCCCGAGGCGCCCCACGTGTACCAGATCGGCGAGTGGTGGTACCTGATGATCGCCGAGGGCGGCACTGAGCGGGGGCACTCCGTCAGCATCGCCCGCGGGCCCTCGCCGGCGGGCCCGTTCGAGGGCTGCCCGCACAACCCGGTCCTCAGCGCTCGCAGCACGGACCGGCCGGTACAGAACAGCGGGCATGCCGATCTGGTGCAGGCGCCCGACGGGTCGTGGTCGGCGGTCATGCTCGGGATGCGAGTGAAGGGTGGGACCCGGTCGTTCTCGCCGCTCGGGCGAGAGACGTTCGGCACCCACGTCGACTGGGTCGACGGGTGGCCGGTGATCGAGCCGGTGCACCTCAGCGCGAACCTGCCGCCGCCGGTGTTCGACGATGACTTCGACGGGAAGCGATTGGGCCCGGAGTGGATCGCCGTGCGCCGCCTCCCGACCGACGTGGCGGCATTGTCGGGCGGGCAGCTGGTTCTGCGCGGTGAGGGCCGGACGATGGATGACCCGGTGCCGACGTTCGTCGGCCGCCGCCAGCGCCGGCTCGACGCCTTCATCAGCGCGGCCGTCGCGCAGCGTGACGGCGTCGGTGGCCTGACGGTGCGTTACGACGAGCAGCAGCACTACGACCTCGAGATCGACGGCGACGAGATCGTCGCCCGCGTCCGCCTGCCGACGATCGTCCACGAGCAGCGCGCCACCCTGCCGCGGGGACCCGTCGTGCTGTACGCCGAGATGGCCGACCCAGGTCAGGAGTTCGCCGCGCGGATGACGTCGGACATCATCCACCTCGGCTACGAGGACGCGGCTGGCGAAGGCCACGAGGTGGCCGCCTTCGACGGGCGGTTCCTCACCGCCGAGACGGCGTGCTCGTTCACCGGCCGCGTCGCCGGGCTGTACTGCGTCAGTGGCACGCTGGCGTTCGACTGGTACCGCGAGCAAGCGACGGCTTGATGGTCGCGGGCGTCGTCCGCCTGCGGGCGGAGTATCGGGACGACGCGTTCGGCATCGGGTCGGCAACGCCGCGGCTGTCGTGGATCGTCGAAGCCGACGAGTCGGGCTGGGTGCAGTCCGGCTACGAGGTGCGTGCCGAGGATCCCGAAGGCGACGGTGGTGAGTCCACCGACCTGATCCCATCCGTCGAGACCGTCTTCGTCGAGTGGCCGTTCGCCCCGCTGCGGTCACGCCAGCGGCGGCGGATAGCGGTGCGCGTCGCCGGCCCTGGTGGTGAGCTCTCGGAGTGGAGCGCACCACTCGACGTCGAAGCGGGACTGCTCGACGCCGACGACTGGCAGGCGGTCCCGGTGAGCGTCGAGCTCGACGGCGTCGCGCCCGAGCGTCCGATCCGGTTCCGCCGCTCGTTCACCGTCCGGCCGGGGCTTGTCCGAGCTCGCCTGTACGCGTCCGCCCTCGGCATCTACACCGCCGAGCTGAACGGCGCGCGTGTGGGCGACCACGTGCTCGCGCCGGGATGGACCAGCTACCACCACCGGTTGCGGTATCAGACGTTCGACGTCACCGGCCTCCTGCACGGCGGGGACAACGCGATCGGGATGACTGTGGCCGAGGGCTGGTACCGCGGCCGGTTCGGCTTCGAGGGCGGGAAGCGGGAGATCTTCGGCTCGCGCATCGGACCGATCGCCCAGCTCGAGCTGGTCTACGGCGACGGCGAGCGTGAGGTGCTGGCGACCGACGGCACGTGGCGGGCCGGGCTCGGCCCGCATCTCGCCGCCGGCCTGTACGACGGCGAGACCTACGACGCCCGGCTCGCCGACGCGTCGTGGTCGAGCGCCTGGTTCGACGACGCGTCGTGGTCGGCCGTCGAGGAACTGCCGGCGGTGGCCGGCGTGCTCGTCGCCCCGAGCGGTCCGCCGGTCCGGCGGATCGAGACGCTCGCCGCGGTGAGCATCTTCACCTCGCCGAGCGGCAAGACGATCGTCGACTTCGGGCAGAACATCTCCGGGCGCGTCCGCATCACCGTGCAGGGCGAGCCCGGCGATCGCGTGCGGGTGCGCCACGCCGAAGTGCTCGAGCACGGTGAGCTCGGCGTGCGCCCGTTGCGGCTCGCCGCGGCGACCGACGAGTACGTGCTCGCCGGCGAGGGCACGGAGGTGTACGAGCCCGAGTTCACGATCCACGGATTCCGCTACGCCGAGGTCAGCGGCTGGCCGGGGTCGCTCGCCGCCGGTGAGCGCGCTGATTGGTTCGCTCGCTCGGAGACTCGCTCGGCTCACATCGAGGCCGTCGTCTGCCACTCCGACATGGAGCCCACCGGCACGTTCGACTGCTCGCACGCCGGCCTGGTCCGGCTCCACGACAACGTGCGCTGGAGCATGCGCGGCAACTTCGTCGACGTGCCCACGGACTGCCCGCAGCGCGACGAGCGGCTCGGGTGGACGGGAGACCTGCAGGTGTTCGCGCCGACGGCTTCGTTCCTGTATGACTGCACCGGCTTCCTCAGCTCGTGGCTCGAGGACCTCGCCGCCGAGCAGCGCGAGCTGGGGATGGTGCCGGTGTACGTGCCGT
>JBIOUO010000423.1:0-10915 GCA_044867195.1 Ilumatobacteraceae bacterium | reverse complement strand
TTCTCTTCCACACCAACTACGACAGCCCCAAGAGCCGCCAACTCGACGCCAACCCCCGCGGAGCCGGCGTGTTCGCCTGGCTCGACCTCCATCGCCAGGTACGAGTGCGCGGGCCGATGTCGCGAGCCACGGCGGCCGAGAGCGACGAGTACTTCCTGTCTCGCCCACGCGACAGCCAGCTCGGCGCGTGGGCCTCGCCGCAGAGCGCGGTGCTCGCCGATCGGGCCGACCTCGACCGCCGCATCGCCTCCGTCGCCACTGAGTTCGCGGGAGGCGACGTGCCGCGCCCGGAGTTCTGGGGCGGCTGGCGCCTCGGCATCGACGAGATCGAGTTCTGGCAGGGCCGCCCGAGCCGACTCCACGACCGCATCCGCTACCGCCGCGACGCAACGGCGTGGGTGATCGAACGCCTGGCCCCGTAACGCTCTGTCAGCAGCCGCTCGTGAGGCGGATCCGGGTGACCTCGCCAGCCGGCGAGTAGCTCAGGGTGACCATCGACGTCGCCGCCGCGGGATCCTGGAGGGCGGACAGATCGGACTCGATCCACGTCGGAGTCGGAGAGGTCGCCGGCGGCGGGACTGCGCAGGCCGCCGCCTTCCCGCTCGGGTCGAGCACCAGCACCTCGACGTCGGGCGCCAGCACGAACGTGCGTGCCTGCACCCGCCGGTTGGTGAACGGGCTGGTGCTCCACCATGCGACAAGGGGCTCGGCGTCGAGCGCTGTGGCGTCCACCGTCGAGCCGTCAGGCCGGGTGTAGGACCAGCGGTCGAACGAGATCGCCTGCGCCGCGCCGGCGCGGGTCAGCGCCTGGATCGTGCCGACGTCGAAGCGGGCACCATCCCAGTCACCGACCGCCGGAGCCGTCGTCGGCGTGGCCGTGATCGGTGTGGTGGTCGGGGCCACGCCGCCGGCGCCGCCCGACCCTGCGGCGAGCGTCGTGACCGCGGCAGGCACGGGTGTCGTCGCCGTCAGCGGCCCGACGGTGCCACCTTCGATCGGCAGCGGGGTCAGGGTGTCATCGTCGTCTCCCGCGCACCCCGCGGTGACCATCCCGACGGCGAGCACCCACGCCAGCGCCGATCGCCGGGCCACGTTCATGGCGCCCAGGACCGGGCGACGCGGGCGAGCGCGTCGACGAGCGCGGCCGCCGGCGGCACGAACCCGTCACCCGCCCATGACGCCCAGCGCGGCCCGAGGCCACGGACGCGGGGCGGCAGCTCGAGCTGCACGCCGCCGAAGCGGGGGACGTTCACCGGGTTGTCGGGGTGCAGGCCGCGCAGCTCGCGCGGGATGGCGTCAAGCTCGCCGACGACGTCGTACTCGGGCAGGGCGGCCGACAGCTCGGCGGCCAGGACTGCCGCCAGCGTGCGATTGCCGCCGCCGAGCAGCAGCGACGTGAACATCCCGTCGCGCCCGTAGCCGTGGACGGTGACGACGACCGCGACGTGGGCGAGAAAGCCGGCGAGCAACGGCGAGTGGTCGCCGCGGACGTCGATCGACGGGAAGTGCGGCGGGTCCGGCTCCGGGTGGGCGACCGCGTACAGCGAGGCACCGGCCGCCTCGGCCGCGGCGGCTGCGATGCGGTCGGTCTGGCGCTCCAGCGCGCCGCCGTGGAACGCCATGAACCCGAACCGGCTGCGCAGCTCGACCCGCTCGACTGCGCCCGGCTCGGCGAGCGCACGGGCGAACGACGGCACGACGTCTGCGCTCACGGCCGCCATCGTGCCACCGGTAGTGTCCGCCTTCGTGCTCGTGTGGATGGACCTCGAGATGACGGGCCTTGACCACACCACCGACGTGATCGTCGAGATCGCCACCGTCGTCACCGACGACGACCTGCAGCTGGTCGCCGAGGGTCCCGACATCGTCGTCCACCAGCCCGACGACGTGCTGGCCCGCATGGATCCGTTCATCATCGAGATGCACACCCGCTCGGGCCTGCTCGAGGCCGTGCGCACCTCGGCCACGTCGCTCGAGGAGGCGGGCGCGCAGACGCTGGCCTTCATCCGCGAGCACGTTCCGGAGCCACGCTCGGTGCCACTGTGCGGCAACTCGATCGGCACCGACCGCCGCTTCCTCGCCGCCTACCTCCCGGCGATCGAGGACCATCTCCACTACCGCTCGATCGACGTGTCGAGCATCAAGGAGCTGGTCCGCCGCTGGTACCCGAAGGTGCGCCAGGAACGCCCGCAGAAAGCCGGTGCTCACCGCGCCCTCGACGACATCCGTGACTCGATCGACGAGCTGCGCTACTACCGCCAGCGGGTGTTCGTCCCGCCCACCGCCGACCCGGCCCCGTCCGGCGAGCCCGGGGACGGCGGCTGATGCGCGCCGTCGTGCTCGACGGTTACGGCGGGCCCGAGGTGCTCCGGGTGGCCGACGTGCCGGCGCCGGAGCCTGGTCCCGACGAGCTGCTCGTCGACGTCCACCACAGCGCGCTCAACCGTGCCGACGTCATCCAGCGCCGGGGTGGCTATCCCGACCCGCGGCGCCTCGCCGGCGACACGTCGCCGGAGATCCCCGGCATGGAGTACGCCGGGCGGGTCGCCGCGGTGGGCGCACGCGTCCGCGACTGGCGCGTGGGCGACGCCGTGATGGGCATCGAGGCCGGCGGCTGCTACGCCGAGCAGCTCGTCACGCACGAGCGCGTGGCGCTGCCGGTGCCACCGCGGCTCGACCTCGCCGACGCGGCGGCGGTGCCAGAAGTGTTCGTCACGGCGTGGGACGCGCTGATCGTGCAGGGCGGGCTGACCAGCGGGCGGTGGGCGCTGATCCACGCCGGCGCGTCGGGGGTCGGCACCGCCGGGATCCAGCTGGCCAAGGCGATCGGGGCGCGCGTCGCGGTCACCTGCTCGGCCGGAAAAGTGGGCGCGTGCCGCCAGCTCGGCGCCGACCTCGTGCTCGAGCGCTCGCCGTCCGACTGGCTGGGGGCGCTCCAGGCCGGCCTCGCCGCGCAGGGCTCGGCCGGCGTCGACACGATCCTCGACGTGGTCGGCGGTGAGGAGGCCGATCGCAACCTGCGCGCGGTGCGCCCGCAGGGTGCCATCGTGCAGGTCGGGCTGATGGGCGGCGGCGCGGCGCAGGTCAACCTCGGGCTGCTGCTGACCAAGCGCGTGCACTGGATCGGCACCGTGCTGCGCAGCCGCCCGCTCGAGGAGAAGGCGGCGATCTGCCGCCGGTTCGCCGCCGAGGTGCTCCCGCTCTTCACGAGCGGGGCGCTGCGACCGGTGATCGACCGGCGGTTCCCGTTGGCCGACGTCGCCGCGGCTCACGCCCACATGGAGGCCGACGCCAACGTCGGCAAGATCCTCCTCGACATCCGCTGACGCTGAGCCGAGGGCAATCACGCGGCCGGCACTCGACGGCCTTTCCAGGTCGCGTGCCCGACGGCGCGCAGCCAGGCGGCGCGAGCGACGACCACGACGAGCGTGATCACGAGGATCGGGTAGAGCGCGGCGAGCAGCGGGGTGAGCCGGCCCGCTCGGCGGGCGAGCACCGAGACCTGGAGCGCGCTCAGCGGGTACGCCAGCCAGCCGGTGAACAGCCCGCCTGCCAGCGACCACACCCACGCCACGACGCCGAGCAGGAGCCACCAGCGGGTGGCGCCGACTCCGTGGGCGATCGTGCGCGACCACCCGCCGACCGCCTGGCGGGCGCCGAGCGGGTACATGCGGAACGTCGCGTCGCGCCGGTCCGAGTACAGGCGGGCGTGACCGACGAGGCGGGCGAGTGCGATGTCCTCGGTGAGGCTGGCGCGGACGTCGGGGTGGGCATGCCCGCCGACCCGCCGGTACGCCCGGCGGTCGAGCGCGAGCACCGGGCCGAACGCCACGTCGGCGGCGAGCCTCGTTCCGGCGACCGTGAACGCTCCGCTGCCCATCAACGCCACGACGTTCGCCAGCGCCGTCAGCTGCTCACCGGGTCGGATCGCGTCGTGCCACGGCTGCACCGACACCACGCTGCCCGGGTCAGTCGCCACGGCGGCCACAAGGCGGTCGAGCAGCTGCGGGCCGGGGCGGACGTCGGCGTCGACGAACGCCAGTACCGGCGCCGCCGTCGCTGCTGTGCCGGTCCAGCAGGCGTGTGGCTTGCCGACCCAGCCCAGCGGCAGGTCGGCGGCGATGACGACACCGGCGCCGCACGCTCGGGCGACATCCACCGTGGCGTCGCGCGAATGGTCGTCGACGACGACGAGCTCGTCGCCGGGACGGAGCTGGGGGAGCAGCGACGCGAGCAGCGTGGGTAGGGCGTGCGCCTCGTCACGGGCGGGCACGATCACGGCGACTGCCGGGCGCGCCGTGACGGCGGCTGGTGGCACTCGCCGCGTCGACCAGAGCAGCAGCCAGCCGACCGTCCATCCGGCGGCATAGAGCGCCCAGTCCATCGCCGACCATCGTCGCAGTTCGCACGCGACCCCGCCCAGAACCGGAAATGGCACGCTGCCCACCCAGATCGCCGCCACTCGACGCGTGCCCGTACCATCGCAGGAATGGCCGAGCGACCGCGTCGACAGGAGCAGGAGCCTGCCGCCCTTGAAGTCGTCGAGGTGGCGCCGGGCGTGATGCGGGCGCAGCTGCCGATCGACATGCCCGGGCTCGGCCACGTCAACTGCTACGTCCTGGAGGACGAGCGCGGTGTGGCCATCGTCGACCCCGGCCTGCCCGGCCGGCGGTCCTACGCCAAGCTTGTCGAGCGGCTGGCGGGTGCAGGCATTCCGATCTCGCGGGTGCACACCGTCGTCGTCACGCACAGCCACCCGGACCACTTCGGCGGCGCCGGCTGGGTGCGCAAGGAGACCGGTGCCGACATCGTCACCCACCAGCGGTTCCGGATGATCTGGGACCGCAGGGAGCCGCCGGACGTCGATGTCGAGGACGTCGAGGTCGTCGAGGTCATCGAGGACGTCGCCCTGTCCCGCACCGACACGGTGCCCCGCCGGCGACCGTGGGAACCGCCGCCGTGGGGCGGCGAGGGGCACCGATTCTCGTTCCGGCGGCGGATGCGCATGCGCGCCGCGAGCATCGCCCCGTGGCTGTTCAAGACGCCCGTGCCGACCGTCCGTCTCGCCGATGCCCAGGTCATTCGCCTTGCCGGGCGGGAGTGGGTCGGCTTGCACACCCCCGGCCACACCGAGGATCACCTCTGCCTGTTCGACCCGACCGAGGGCGTGATGCTGGCCGGCGACCACGTGCTGCCGACGATCACGCCGCACATCGGCGGGTTCCATCCGAACGGTGACCCGTTGCTCGACTTCTTCGAGTCGCTGGACAAGGTCGCCGCCTATGGGCCCGACGTCTCGATCGTCCTGCCGGCCCACGGTCACCCGTTCCACGACCTCGCCGCGCGGGCCAAGGCGATCCAGGAGCACCACGTCGGGCGCCTGGACCTGTTGCGGCGGACCACCGAGGAGCTCGGACGGCCGGCGCGCGTCCAGGAGCTGTCGGCGCACTTGTTCTCGCCCCGAGCGCAGGGCCCGATGGCCGACAGCGAGACGTTCGCCCACCTCGAGCACCTCCGCCGCGCCGGCGAGCTGGTGCGGCGCGACCTCGCCGACGGCTACGAGTACGTCCACGCCGGCTGAGCGTCAGCAACGCCGGCCGGCCTGGCCGCGCGGCGTACTCGTCGGCGCGAATTCGGTGCATCAGAACGCCGCCAGGCGACTCCTGATGACGTGGACATCAAGCGCTACGCCCGGTGCAACGACGGCCGCGGCTCGTTCAACCAGCTGTTCTTCTCCGACGAGCCCGTGGACATCGCCCGGGCCAAGGCGATCTGCTCACGATGCATGGTGCGCGAGGCATGCCTCGCGGGCGCCCTCGAGCGCGAGGAGCCGTGGGGCGTCTGGGGCGGCCAGATCTTCGTCGAGGGCACCGTCGTCGCCGAGAAGCGCCGGCGCGGCCGCCCGCCGGTGCACCCCCGCCCGCCGCTCGTCGTCGCCGAGGTCCCCGATCGCCGCGACGTCGCGTAGAGCCGGACAAGGGTCGCCATGGTCGTGGCGAGCTCCGTTCGAGTGACGTCACAGCAAAGTCCTTGACTCGTGGGACCAGTCGTGTTTGCATGACCAGACCCGTGTAATTGCGGGCCGCACCTTTCCTCGACCGTAGGAGCACGCACACGATGATCCGGATCCCCACGATGCAGCAGGCGGCAGTGATGCCGACCGCCGCGCCCGTGGTCCCGGCCGTGTCCGGGCGCTACGGCCGGGAGTGGTTCGGCACCCAGGCCGACCCGTGCATCGGTGGCAACCTCGGCACCCATGGCTTCACCGCCAAGCGTTCCACCCGGCTCCTCGGGAGACTCTCGACATAGAGATGTCGAGCTCGACCCTGAGGCCGCCGGGATCACCCGGCGGCCTTTCCGGTTTTCGGGGTTCACGACAGGCAGCGACACAGAACGACGACGCGACAAGGACACGAACGACATGTACGCCATCTACGAGCTCCCGCAACCGGAATCGAGTCCCGCCGCCGTTCGTGTCCGCGTCGCACGCTGCGCGGATGGCAACGGCACGCTTACCCCCCTGTTCTTCTCCGACGACATCATCGACATCGCCCGCGCCAAGGCGATCTGCGCCAAGTGCGAGCTCTCTGTCGAGTGCCTGAGCGGCGCTCTTGAGCGCGAGGAGCCGTGGGGCGTGTGGGGCGGCGAGTTGCTGGCCAACGGCCGCATCGTGCGCAACAAGCGCCCGTGCGGCCGGCCGCCGAAGCATCCGCGTCCCGAGCTGATCGTCGACGAGCTCGGCGTCGTAGGCAGCGTGGCCTGACGGCGCCGTCGTCGAATCCTCCGTCCCCGGGCCGGTCCCCCCCCACCGGCCCGGGAACGGGGGACGGCGGGACCGCCGGCGGTGGTGCTCGGTAGCCTTTCGGCGTGTCTAGGTCGGGACGAGTGCTTGCGCTCGTCGCCGCGGTGGGCATCAGCGCCGCCGGTGCCGTCGTCTGGAGCCGGGTCGTGGCCGACGACCCCGACGTTGACGTCGTCCTCCAGCAGCCAGGCACCTATCTCGAACCGGGCGCCTCGACCAACCCGCCGATGCCCACCGGCGCCCTCCCCGCCGTCGCGCTGGAGGACGTCGACGGCACCGCAGTCGAGCTGGTCGCCGACGGGCGACCGATGGTGGTCAACCTGTGGTTCACGACGTGCCCGCCGTGCGCCCGCGAGCTTGCCGATCTCGCCGCCGTGCACCGGGACGTCGGGGAGCGGGTCCGGTTCGTCGGTGTCAACCCGCTCGACTCGGCGGGCCCGATGACCCGTTTCGCATCGGCACGCGGCGTGACGTACGAGCTGCTCCGCGATCCGCGCAGCGCGCTCGCCGACGCCCTCGGCATCGCCGCCTATCCCGTCACGCTCTTCGTCGAGCCGGACGGCACGATCGCCGCCACCCACGGGGTGATCGACGCCGGCGAGCTGCGCCGGCAGATCGCCGAGCTGTGGCCGTGAACGTCGGGCTCTCGTTCCTGCGGGGAATGGTCGCCGCCGTCAACCCGTGCGGGTTCGTGCTGCTGCCGACGTATCTGATGTTCTTCCTCGGATTGGAGGCCGGGCACCGCGACTCCGAGCGAGCGACCGTACGGCGGGCACTGCTCGTCGGCGCCGCCGTCACCGGCGGATTTATGGCCGTGTTCGTGCTTGTCGGGGCGGTCACCAAATGGTCCACGTCGTGGGTGCTCGCCCACGCCAAGTACGTCACCGGCCTCGCCGGCGTGGCGTTCGTCGTCCTCGGGGTCGCCATGCTGTTCGGCTTCACGCTGCCGATCGCGACGCCGAAGCTGGCAGTCGGCCACCGCGACTCGACCGCCCGCTCGATGTTCGTGTACGGCATCGTCTACGCCACCGTGTCGCTGAGCTGCACGCTGGCCCTGTTCCTGCCACTGCTGTTCGCCGGTGACGGGCTGGTGGCCGGCGTGGTCAACGGCGCGGCGTACGCGCTCGGGATGGGCCTGCTCGTCACGGCCCTCACCGTGTCGCTCGCCGTCGCCAACCACGCCCTGCTGCGCGTGCTGCGCTCGGCGATGCAGCACGTGCAGCTGCTTGCCGCGGCGTTCGTGCTGCTGTCGGGCGTCTATCTGCTGTACTACTTCTGGGTCGTCGACGTGCACGAGGGCTCCGGCTCCGTCACCGACGCCGTCGACCGGTTCCAGACGTGGATCACCGTCGCCCTCAACGACAACTGGCAGCTGATCGCCCTCGTGCTCGGAGCCGTCGTCGTGGCGGCCGTCGCCTACGTCGGCGTCCGACGGCGTTCGGGCGCCGAGCCGTCGCCGGTCGCCGAACTAGGTTCGCCGACGCGTGAACCGACCCGCTGACCACCCCGACGCGATACCCGCCCTGCCTGCGGCCACGGTGGTGCTCGTGCGCGACGCCGAGCCGCGAGGAGTCGAGGTGTTCGTCCTGCGGCGCACGGCGAGCGCCGCGTTCGCCGCCGGCATGTACGTGTTCCCAGGCGGCCGTGTCGACGACATCGATCACGCCGAGACCCTCGAGCCGTACTGCGACGGGCTCGACGACGCCACGGCCTCGGTCCGCCTGGGCATCGACCACGGTGGGCTGGCGTACTGGGTCGCCGCCGTCCGGGAGTGCTTCGAGGAGGCGGGTGTGCTGCTCGCCCGGCGGCGCGACGGCGGGCCGCTCACGGTGGTGGAGGCGGATCGGCGTGCCGTCCACGACGGCTCGCTACCGATCGAGGAGCTGTGCCGGCGCGACGGGCTCGTGCTCGACCTCAACGCGATCCGCTACATCGCCCACTGGGTGACCCCGGAAGGCCAGCAGCCTCGGCGCTTCGACACCCGGTTCTTCCTCGCCGCCGCGCCGCACGGCCAAGACGGCGTCCACGACGACGTCGAGCTGGTCGACAGCATGTGGGTCTCCCCCACCGAGGCCATCGCCCAGGCGGAGGCCCGGTCGCTGCTGATGCTGCCGCCGACGATCGCCAACCTACGCGTCGTCGCCGAGTGTGCCGACGCCGCGGCCGCGCTCGCCGTCGCCGACGCCATCGGCACGCCGCCGCGCATCCAGCCCAAGCTGCGCCGCGCTCCCGACGGCTCACCCGCCGGCGTCTCCCTCCCCGGCGACCCCGACTACGACACCCTCGATTGACTCCGTTGGAGTGTTTGCGTCATCGGAGTGTTTGCGCCGGGGCGTACCCTCCGGAAACACTCCAACGGCGGAAACACTCCAACGATGAGGGAGTCAGCCGGCTCGGACGGGGTCGGCGAGGGCGACTTCCACCGCCTGGAGGAGGCGGGCCGAGCAGCCGGCCATGTCGGGGCCCTCGATGGGCGCCACCTGCGGCACGACCTGGTCGAGGCGGTCGGCGATGTGGCGGAACGCGGCGGCCGCCGGGCCGTCGCCGTCGAGCGCCACCGGCCGACCGGCGTCGCCACCGGCCGAGACCGCCGGCTCGAGCGGGACCTGGCCGAGCAACGGCACGCCGATCGCGGTGGCCAGCGCCTGCCCGCCGCCCGCGCCGAACAAGGGGTAGCGGTCACCGTGGGCGCACTCGAAGTCGGTCATGTTCTCGACCACGCCGACGACGCGCACGAAGCTGCGCTGGGCCATGTCGGCGGCTCGCTGGGCGACCTTCTGCGCAGCCTGGGCCGGAGTCGTGACGATCACCATGTCGGCGCGCGGCAGCAGCCGGGCGAGGCCCATCTGGACATCGCCGGTGCCCGGCGGCATGTCGATCAGCAGGTCGTCGAGGTCGCCCCACGCCACGTCACGGAGGAACTGCTCGACGGCCTTGGTCAGCATCAGCCCGCGCCACATCAGGGCCGTGTCCTCCTCGACGAGGAAGCCGGTGGAGACCACCTTCAGCCGGCCCTCGCCGACCGCCAGCTCGTTGGGCACGATCAGCGGGCGGTCGCTGCCTTCGACGCGCTGGGCCTCCATCCGCTCGGTGATGCCGAGCAGGCGGGGTACCGAGAACCCCCAGATGTCGGCGTCGAGCACGCCCACGGTCCGGCCCTGGCGAGCGAGCGCGACGGCGAGGTTGACCGTGACCGAGCTCTTGCCGACACCACCCTTGCCACTGCCGACGGCCAGGATGCGCGTCGACGACGGCACCTGGGTGTCGGCGGCCTGCTGGCGGGCGGTCCACCGCGCCTTGGCCATCACTTCGCTGCGCTCGTCGGGCGTCATCTCGCCCCAGTCGATACGCACGTCGGTGACGCCAGGGTGGACGCCCACCCGCTGCTCGATCTCGCGCTTGATGTCGGCCCGCAGCGGGCAGCCACCGATGGTCAGCTTGACCGTGACACGCACGGTGCCGCCGGGCTCGACGCTGACGGCGGGCACCATCCCGAGCGTCACGATGTCGGCACCGAGCTCAGGGTCGACGACCGACTCGAGCACGGCGACGACGTCGTCGCGGGTGGGTGGCGACGCGGTCATGGCCACGATTTTACCGGTCTACGCCGTGTAATCTTGCAGACGTGGCCGTGACCCCGGGCGCACCGCTCCCGTCCCGCGACGTGCTGCGCGTGCTCGGCGACAACACCCGCTACGCGATCTACCTCGAGCTGGCCCGCTCGCCGCGGCCGCTCGTCACGGCCGAGATCGCCGAGACGCTCGGTCTGCACCCGAACACCGTCCGCCCGCACCTGGACCGGATGCGCGAGGTCGGGCTGCTCGACGTCACCACCGACGCCAGGGGCGAGGTCGGCCGACCCCAGCATCGGTACTCGCTCACACCCGACGCGCCGTCCCTGGGCCTGGAACCGCCGACGATGCCGATGCTGGCCAGGATGGTGCTGGCGATGGCCCGCCGGATCGGCGCCAGCTCCGCCGACGCGGTGGCGGTCGGGGAGGCCGAGGGGGCGATCCGGGCGGCGCGCTACGACGACGCCCCGTCGGCGCTCGAGGCGCTCGTCGCCGACCTCGACCGGCTCGGCTTCGACCCCCTCGTCACCGACGCCTCCGG
>JBIOUO010000422.1:0-28162 GCA_044867195.1 Ilumatobacteraceae bacterium | reverse complement strand
TGCCTCCTGCTCGGCCTTGCTCCGGGTGGGGTTTGCCGAGCCGCCCGAGTCACCCCGGACGCTGGTGCGCTCTTACCGCACCGTTTCACCCTCACCTGTGGCCGGTCGCCCGGCCCATCGGCGGTCTCTCTCTGTTGCACTGTCCGTCAGGTCGCCCCGACCTGGCTCTCGCCAGCACCCTGCCCTATGGAGTCCCGACTTTCCTCGACGTGACCGGCACGCCGCGGCCACCCGGCCGACTCACCGTCGCTCTCCATCCTACGGATCAGCCAGACCGGTTCAGGCCGTGTCGCAGGTCTCGCCGGCGTAGACGAACGAGTTCGCAGCAGGCGTCTCGATCGGCATCGTGAACCGGGAGCCGGCCTCGTTCGGTGCGCCGATGACCAACTGGACCGGGGCCAGCGAGCCGAACTGGCTCGGGATCGCGTAGAGCGGGATCAGCCCGTCCTCACCGGGCGCGACCGCGCCGCCGGTCAGCACCGGGCTGAAGTACCCCTCCGGCGCGCCGGTCGAGCGGATCGCCGCCGCCGCGGCGTGACGGGCCGACTGGGCGCCGATCGCCATCCCCTCGGCGCGCAGTTGCGGGGACGTCAGCGTCTCGACCATGCCCTGGTACATCGAGGCGGCCATCGACTCCATCGCGTTGACGACTGCGATCATGTCGCGCGCCGGGTTGTCGCTGGGCGGTATCCCGGCGGCCTCGTTGCCGTCGATGTGCTCGAAGATCGGGGGGACGACGCGTGTCATGTACCAGGAGTTGACGCACCCATAGGGCTCGCCGCCGGCGCCAATCGTGAGGCGGGCGGTGACGTCGGCCGCGGCCTGATGATCCTGCACGAGGCGGTCGACGAACCGCTGGTCGGTCTCGTTCAACGCTCCGCTCTCGGTGATCCTCCCGTACATGTCGATGATCGTGTACTCGATCGACGTCGCTGTGCGCATGCGCACCGCGTCGTCAACTGTCAGCTGCGGCAGCGGTGTGGCGGCCGGCGCATACCCGACCCGCCCCGGCTCGCCGGCCTCGCTGCTGCTGCCGCACGCCGCCAGCACCGCGCCGAGCCCGATCGTCAAGCCGCCGGTCTGCAGCAGCTGGCGCCGACCGAGGCCGGCGGGCCCCGACCCAGCCGGCGCCGTCGGCGTCTCGCCAGCGGGTGTCTTCGCCGCCGGCGTGTTTGGGTCACGCTGCACCATGGTCAACCCCCACTCCCCGCGCCCGACGTGGCTGATGAGCTCGGCGACAGCGGCGCGGCGTCGTTCTCGAACAGCGCCGTGAAGTCGTCGCCGTTGCCGGCTGCATCCGCCAGCACGGTGCACGCCTGGGCCTCGGGCGTGATGATCGAGCCGATGACCCGCGTCCCGTTGAGGCCCTGGAGCTGCCGGAGCGACTCAGTGTGCGTGGCCACGAGCGCCGATTCGAGGTCGAACGCCGCGGCAGCGAGCGGCCCGGCGTCGGCGACGCCAATGGCCGCCGCGAACTGCTCGTAGAAGTCCTGATCGGGCGTCGAGACGCCGCGCGTGCCGAGGATCCCGAGCAGGATGTCGGCGAACGCCTGGTGCTGGCTCTGCAGCACCGGCGCCAGCTCCGTTGCCCCGGCGGCCACGGCGTCGCGGTACAGGTCCCGCGCCGCGAGCTCGAGGCCGTGGGCGAACATGAGCAGCGGGACGTCCTCGAGCGTCGGCTGCAGCGGCGGCAACGTGGTCGTCGGGGCCGCGGTCGTCGGTGCCGTGTCCTCGCCGGCCGGAGGCGTGGTGCCGGCGGATGCGACGCGCCCGCCGAGCAGGCCGAAGGCAGTTCCTGCGAACCCCGCGGCCAGCACCCGGCGTCGGGTTGGGTTCTCCACTCGGTTGACGTCCTTTCGATGCCGGACGGCGTCCACTCGTCGTGCGCTCTGGTTCCGACAGCATCATCGGCCGGGCCTCGGCCGGGCAACTTTACGAGGCCGTCAGACATCGAGTGCGGACAGCTCGGGAATCCAGCCCGCGGCCCGCTCGATCGCCCGGCTCCACTCCACCCGGTCGAGCAGGGTGCCGGGCTCCGCCACACGTGCGGGTACCCATGCCCGGTCGGCGTCGGCGATCTCGTCCCACACGCCAGTGGCCAGCCCGGCGAGGAACGCCACGCCGACGGTGGTCGCCTCGACGACCGGTGACACCTCGATCGGGCGGCCGGTGGCATCGGCCAGTGCCTGGGTGAACGTCGGGTTGTGGCTCATCCCGCCGTCGACGCGCAGCCGGTCGATCACCGTCCCGGTGTCTGCCTCGGTCGCCTCCACGAGGTCGGCACCTCGGTGGGCGACGCCATCGAGCACGGCTCGCACGACGTGCGCCCGCGTGGTCCCCCGCGTCACGCCGAGCAGCGTCCCGCGCGCGCCGTAATCCCAACGCGGGGTGCCGAGCCCGAGCAGGGCGGGAACGAACACCACGCCCTCGGCTGAGCCGACGGACGCCGCGACGGCGTCGCTGTCGGCAGGGGTGGCGATGAGGCCGAGGTCGTCGCACAGCCACTCGACGTTGCTGCCGGCAGCGAGCATGATCGCCTCGGCGCCCCACGTGAGCGAGCCGCCCTGCGACCACGCGACGATCGGGTACGAACCGTGGGCGGCGCGCCGGGCGGAGGTGGGCCCGTCGACCCCTGTACAGACGTCGAGGATCCCGCCGGTGCCGAACGTGACTTTCGCCCGTCCAGGCGTGACGCATCCCTGACCGACCAGCGACGCCTGCTGGTCACCGACGAGAGCCGCGATCGGCGGGGCGCCTGGCAGCACGGCTGCCTCGCCCACGACACCGGTCGAGTCGACGAGGCGCGGCAGCAGGGCGGCGGGGATGTCGAGGCAGTCGAGCACGTGCTCGCTCCACGTGCCGTCGAGGTCGAGCATCCCAGTGACCGCGGCGTTGGAGTGGTCGGTGACGTGCAGCGATCCGGCGGACAGCGACCATGCCAGCCAGGAGTCGACGGTGCCGAAGCACAGGTCGCGGTCGCGGTCGCCGGAGCCTGGAGTGTTGGCCAGCAGCCACGCCAGCTTCGTCGCTGACTGGTTGGGAGCGAGCGTGAGATCGTGCTCGGCGCGGGCGGCGAGGCATTCGCCGATCGTGCGCAGGTCCTGCCAGCCGAGTCCCGGCCCGATCGGTTCCCCGGTCGCTCGATCCCACACGATCGTGCTGGCCCGCTGGTTCGTGATGCCGACAGCCGTGATCGGCTCACCGACCGACGCCGTCACCTCGGCGGCGGCATCGAGTACGATGCGGACCAGCTCGGCGGCGTCCAGCTCGACGAGACCCAGGAACGGCGTCGACGGCGGCGACAGCCGGCGGGCCATGGCAACGATCCGCAGCTCGTCGTCGACGATCGCCGCCCGTGCGGTCGTCGTGCCGACGTCGATGGCGAGGATCGCGCTCACGACTGACGGTCTCGGCTGCCGGGGAGCACGCCCCGTGCCCGCAGCGCCTGGCCGAGCACGCCCCCGAGCAGCCCGGCAGCCGCGACGATGGTGAGGTTGAACATGATCGCGAACCATCGCACATCTCGCCCGCGCAGCAGGCGCACGAGCACGAACACGGCCTGCGCCACGACGTAGGTGCCGAGGGCGGTCACGATGCCGTGGCTGAGCGGTGTGCCGGTGCGCTGGACCCAGGCCGCGCAGCCCGCGCCGAGCACGAACCCGACCACCGCACCGAGCGTGAGCCACGTCGCGAAAGCCGGATCGTCACGGCTGTCGGCGGCCCAGCGGGCGGCCAGCGAGAACGGCACCGCGAACACGAGGGCGACACTCCCGCCGGCGGCGATGGCGTCACGATCCCAGCGCATCGTCACCGCGCACGCCCGCCGAGCGCCACCCGAGTGTTCGCTGCGGGGCGTTCCCTCACGTGACACTCCGGTCCAGCAAACACTCGGGTGGAGGGGCGGTGCCCGCTGGGCGCGCTCACCTGGTGGGCGGCCACGGCGGGGGACCGAACGGCGAGTCGAGGCCGAGCTTGCCGGGGTTGAGGATGCCGTGCGGGTCGAGGGCACGCTTGACGGCGCCCAGCACGGCAAGCCCCGGACCGAGGGCCTCGGCCATGAACCGGGCGCGATTGAGCCCGACGCCGTGGTGGTGCGACAGGTTGCCGCCGCCGGCCAGCACGGCCCGCTGGCCGGCGTCCCACAGCGCGATGTACGTGGCCTCGACGTCGGCGGCCGGTGGCGCGGCGGCGAACGTGAAGTACAGGCAGGCGCCGTCGGGGTAGCTGTGGGAGAGGTGGCAACTGGCCACCAGCGCATGGGGCACGGCGGTCAGCGCGGCCCGCACGTCGGCGAACAGCGCGGCCAGCCGCGACCACGGCGCGGCGATCTCCATCGTGTCGACGACGAACCCCTTGCGCGTCAGGCCCTGCAACGCCGACGTGTCGTTGCGGTGAGCCAGCCACGCATCGACGAGCTCGCTCGCCGCGGGCTCGCCACCCGCCGCCGCGCACGCCTCGTGGACGATCGTCATCGTCGCCGACACGACCGCCGGATCACCCTCGTCGAGCACCAGCAGCACGCAGCTCGTGCCGCCGGCGCCGTGGTTGCGCGCCGATTCGATCTCGTCGTAGAGGCGCAGCACAGCGGGCGTGGCGCCGCGGCGGAGCATCGTCCGGCACGCCTCGATCCCGGCGGCGAACGAGAGGAACGTGTAGGCCGCCCGCTGCTCGGCGGGTGGCGACGGGTGGCAGCGCAACCACACCCGGGTGATCACGCCCAACGTCCCTTCGGAGCCGAGGAACAACCCGGTCAGGTCGGGGCCCGTGGCCGCAGCCGGCGCGCCGCCGGTCCGCACGACGCTGCCATCGGCCAGCACGACCTCCATGCCGACGGTGAGATCCTCGATCTTTCCGTAGCGCGTCGAGTACTGGCCGGCTCCGCGGCAGGCGAGCCACCCGCCAACGGTGGCGATGTCGAAGCTCTGCGGGAAGTGCCCGACGCTGAGACCGTGGCGCTCGCCCAGCTCGCGCTCGAGGTCCGGCCCGAACGTCCCGGCCCATGTCTCGACGACGCCGGACGTGCTGTCGACGGCGACGATGCCGGCCAGCCCGGTCATGTCGACGACGACGCCGCCGAACGCCGGCACGCTGGCGCCGCACACACCGCTGCGCCCGCCCGCGACCGTGAGCGGCACGCGGTGCTCGGCGCACGCCCGCACGATGGCCCGGACCTCCTCGGTCGAGACCGGGCGCACGGCGACCGCGGCGCGCTGCGGCACCTCGCCGGCGAGCGACCAGTGCAGCGCGAGGGGCCACCAGTCCCGGCTGCGCTCGGCGACCTGGCGCTCGCCGTCGATGACGGTCGTCACGGCACGCAGTGCGTCCACGGCAGCCGCCGGCACGTCGACGGCGCCACGCCAACGCGCCGCCACACCGTTCAGCTCGATCGGCGGCGTCGGCTCTGTCATCGGGAGCTGCGCTCGCGGGTGGGCGACCGGGCGGTCACCGGACCGGGACCGACTGCCTGGCGTCGGCCTCCTCCGTCGCCACCAGCTCCTGATATGCCGCCAGCTGGCGTGCCGTCTCGGCGCCATCCCAGCCGAGCTCGGACGCCAGCAGCTCGGCGACCGCCGGCGCGGCGGCCGCGCTGGCCGGCCGATCGAAGAGGTGGGCGCGGGTGCGCCGGGCGAGCACGTCCTCGAGGGTCGTCGCCATCTCGGCACGGGCCGCGTACACAGCTTCCGCGCGCAGGTACGGCAGGCCCGGCACGAGCGGCGCGGCGAGGTCGGCGTCGGCAGCGACGAGGGCCTCCACCTCACCTGCCAGCGTCCCGTAACGCCCTCCGAGGTGGGCAGCCAGGGAACCTTCGGGTGGGGCGACATAGCCGTCGGCGCCCAGCAGCCGCAGGCGCTTGGTGCGACAGCGCGCCTTGCGTCCGAGGCGTTGCAGCACGACGTCCACCGTGTCCTCGGCCATCTCCCGATACGTCGTCAGCTTGCCGCCGGTGATCGCCACCAGCCCTCCTGGGCCGACCGTCACGCGGTGACGTCGGGACAGGTCTGCCGTCCGCCCGCTGGTCGCCGACCTGACGAGCGGGCGCAAGCCGGCCCACACTCCGGTCACGTCGTCGGGCGTGAGATTCGTCGTGGTCGCCGCGTTGAGCGCGCCGAGCACGTAGGCGATGTCGTCGGCCGTGCACGGCGGATCGTCAAGCGGGCCGTCGTAGTCGGTGTCGGTCGTGCCGATATAGCTGTGGTCGAACGTGCCGTCACCGCGGGGCCCCCATGGCACCACGAACAGGCTGCGCTTGTCGCCGCGCACCGGGATCACGACGGCGATGTCGTTGCGCACCTTCTCCCACGGCACGGTGAGATGGACGCCCTTGGCCGGCCGGATCGTGTCCGCTGCGACGCCGTCCTCGAGCCGGCGGACCTCGTCGGCCCACACGCCGGCGGCGTTGACGACGACGCGGGCAGTGACACGGATGCGGCCGGCGCCGGTGTCGACAATCGCGCCGTTCACGTTGCCCTCCGCATCCTTGGTCAGGCCGACCACGCGGCACCGGTTGGCGACGGCCGCCCCGCGGGCGGCAGCGGTGCGCATGAGATTGATGACGAGGCGGGCGTCGTCTGTCGTCGCGTCGTAGTAGAGGTAACCGCCGGCGAGCCGCTCGCGAGGCATCGTCGGGAGGTGGGCGAGTGCGGTCTCGGCCTTCAACCGGCGGTGGAACTTGCCGATGCGGTAGCCACCGGTGAGGTCGTACATCCACATCGCCGACCCGAGCGCACGAGCGACTCGCCGCGGGATCAGCCCGTCCTTGGTGAGGATCGGGATCATGAACGGCAGCATCTTCACGAGGTGGGGCGCGTTGCGCCGCAACCGCTGGCGCTCGTGGAGCGCGTCATACACCAGCCGCACGTCTCCCTGCTGGAGGTAGCGCAGCCCGCCATGGATCATCTTCGAGCTCTTCGAGGACGTGCCGCTGGCGAAGTCGTGAGCCTCGACGAGCGCAGTCGACAGGCCACGGGTCACCGCGTCGACGGCGACACCGGCGCCCGTCACGCCACCGCCGACGACCAGCACGTCGAACGTGCCCGTTCCCAGGCGGTCGAGCATCGACGCCCGCTCGAGCGGTGTGTCCGTACGGACCTCGGCTGGCACGCGAGCGAGTGTACGAGCGTCGGTCTGGCGGCTCCCACCCACGCCGGGGACGGCCACTTCGGGCAGAATCCGTCGAATCGGCTCGGTCGTCACGCGAACCGCGCAAAGTCCCTCTGGCGCACGCCGGCTGAGTAGTTCTATCGTGCTGTCACCAGACGAGTTGGATTGGGGATCCTTACGTGTCGCTGCGTGACATCGAATGGCGCAAGTTGGGGGCTTGCCGCGGTCTCGACGCCAGCATCTTCTATCCGGATGATGACGACGACGCCGCGGCTGCGAAGGAGGTCTGTGCGGGATGCAGCGTGCGGGCCGCCTGTCTCGAGCACGCTCTGAGCTCCCGGGAGAAGGCAGGAGTGTGGGGCGGGGCGACCGAGCGCGAGCGGCGCCGGATCATCCGCCAGCGCCGACGCAGCGCCTGACGCCGGGCGCACCGAGTCGGCACCCGCGGTGCGCGGCCCGCGGGCGTTCCGGCGACCCCTAGATTCCGAGCGTGAGTGATGCAGCCGCCGTGACCGGTGACCGTGACCAGCACGGGCTGGACGACCACGGTGGCTGGCCGGGTCTGCTCACTGAGCTGCTGGCCGGGCATGACCTCACGGCCGAGCAGGCACGTTCGGCCATGGCCACGATCCTCGACGGGCACGCCACGCCGGCGCAGCTGATCGGCTTCGTCGTTGCCCTGCGCGCCAAGGGGGAGACGGCCGACGAGCTGTCGGGACTCCTCGACGCCGTGCTCGCCGCGGCGGCGCTCGTTCCGCTCGACGAGGACCTGCGGGCCCGCGCCGTCGACGTCGTCGGCACCGGCGGCGACCGCTCGCATTCGATCAACGTCTCCACGATGGCCGCCCTCGTCGTGGCCGGCGCCGGTGTGCCGGTCTGCAAGCACGGCGCCCGCGGGGCGTCGTCGCTGTGCGGGACGGCCGACGTGCTGGAGTCGCTCGGCGTCGTCCTCGAGCTGACCCCCGACGGTGTCCGGCGATGCGTCGAGGAGGCGGGGATCGGGTTCTGCTTCGCCCCCCGGTTCCACCCGGCGTTCCGCTTCGCCGCGCCGTCGCGTCGGGAGATCGGCATCCCCACGGTCTTCAACCTGCTCGGGCCGATGGCCAACCCGGGACGGGTGCGCCGCCAGCTGATCGGCGTCGCCGACGCCCGCTTCGCCGAGCGAATGCTCGCGTCGCTGCGCGCCCACGGCTCGACGGATGCTTGGGTCGTCCACGGCGGTGGTCTCGACGAGCTGACGACCACGGGGACGTCGACGGTGCTGGCGTTGGAGCACGACGGCAGCGCGCGGATGTTCACCGTCGACGCGGTCGCCCTCGGGCTGGCGCCGGCGACCCACGACCAGCTCGTCGGCGGCGACCCCGAGCACAACGCAGAGGTCGTGCGGCGCGTGCTCGGTGGCGAGCGCGGCGCCCACCGCGACATCGTGATGCTCAACGCCGCCGCCGCGCTGGTGGTCGCCGGCGTAGCCGACGACCTGCCCGCCGGTCTCGGTCTCGCCGAGCGCTCGATCGACGAGGGTGCGGCCGCCGATGCTCTGGAGCGGATGATCACCGTCTCCAAGGACGCCGCCGACAACAATCCGGATTCTTGACCGCGTGCCGTCGCGCTCAGCGCGATCCAGACTCCGGAGAATCGCTGGCGGCGGGGCCCGGAAGGCGGCGGGCGAGCAGCAGCGCTTCGTCGGCCAGCGCGCGGGGGAGCGGCCGTCCCGGCTCGGGGGCCGGCGGCGCCGCCGCGGGAAGCGCGCCGGCCGTCGATCCCGCGACGCGGACGTCGACGAGCCGTGCCCGGTCGATCACCCACGTCACGTCGCCACGCGTGGCCTCGAACCGCCCACGGGCCAGCAACCTCTCCATCTGACGGGTGCGCGTCACGGCGCCTTCGAGGGCCGAGAGACGGTCGCGCGCCATCGCCGCCTCCTCGAACCGCTGGTTCGCGGCGAGCGACCGCATCCGGTCGCCGAGGCGCTCGACCAACGCTCCCGGCGCGCCGCCGATGACCGTGGCTGCGGCGGCGACCGCGTCGTCGTAGCTCCGGCGGTCCGCGGCGCCGGCGCACGGGCACGCGGCGACGCCCATCTGCGCCGGCGCGCAGGGTGTGGCGTCGGGTGCCGGCCGATGGTTGCGTCCGAGGCGTGTCGAGCACCGGCGCAACGGGAACGCGGCCTCCAGCGCCTCGACGACGAGCATCGCCATCGTCCGCGACGGCAACGGACCGAGATGCAGACCGCCGGCGCCCGCATCGCGCACGATCGACAGGCGCGGCCAGGAGGCGTCGATGTCGAGGCGCACGTAGCAGTAGCGATCGGCGCGGGTGCCGGCGCGGTTGTAGCGCGGCCGTAGGCGGGCAATCAGGCGGGCCTCGACGACCTCGGCGGAGAGCGGGTCGGGCAGGCAATGGTGACGGATCGCCTGGGCCTCGCGCAGCATCGGCCCGATGCGGCGGCGATCCTCCTGGCCGAAGTAGCTGCGCACACGCTGGCGCAGATTGCTCGCCTTGCCGACATACAGCACCTCGTCGCGATGGCCGCAGAACAGGTAGACGCCTGGGGTGCGCGGCAGGCTCGACGTCATCCGCAGCTTGGCCGCCTGCGGATGGCCGGCCATCGACGCCAGCGTCGTGAGGTCGTCGATGCCGAACACGCCGAGCCCGGACGCCCGCTCGATGAGCGCGTGCAGCAGATCCGTCGTCGCCAAGGCGTCGTCGAGCGCACGATGCGTCGGCGTGTGGTCGAGCCGCAACCGAGAGGCCAGCGTGGCGAGGCGACAGTCGGGCACCTCGTCGCGGACGAGCCGCCGGGCCAGCGCCACGGTGTCGACGCGGACGGGATCGAAGCGGCCGTGACCGGCTTGCTCGAAGGCGCGGCGGAGGAAGGCGACGTCGAAGCCGATGTTGTGGCCGACGAGGACAGTGCCGCGCAGGAACTCGGCCAGGGCTGGGAGCACGGCGTCGATGCGCGGCGCTGGTGCGACCAGAGCGTCGGTGAGACCAGTGAGCATCGTGATGCGCGGCGGGATTGCCCGACCGGGGTTGACCAGCGTCTGGAACGTGCCGAGACATTCCCCGCCGCGGACCTTCACCGCGCCGACCTCGGTGATCGAGTCCTCTGCCCGGTCACCTCCGGTCGTCTCGAGGTCGAGGACGCAGAACGTCACCTCGGCCAGCGGTGTGCCGAGATCGTCGAAGGTGCCCTGCACCGGCCCGTCGCGGGCGCGTCGCCGGCGCGGGCGGGTGAGCTGTGTACTGCCGATCGAGAGTCCCACGACCACCATGACACCACGAACGAGCGTTCGTGTCAAACATCAGTTCGTCGAGCGCCTGTTCGGAGCCCAGCCGACGGCCATGCCACCACGACCCCTAACGTGGGCCGCGATGGGCAGGCCGCTCGAGCATCGGTACCTGCGGTCGGCCATCGACTTCGCGGTCGCCGTCGCCGCCGGAGGCCAGAAGACGAGGCCGCCGATCCCATATCCGCCGGCGCTGAAGCCGTTCCTGCGGATGGCGCGAGTGCCGACGTCGGCGCTGGGGACGGTGCGTCGAGCCGTGGAAGCCGACCCGACGTTCCGTCGCCGGCTCGCCGCCGGAGCGCTGCCCGAGCTCGTCGACCCGATCGGCATCGAGTGGTTGCGCCAGGACGAGGGATGGGAGGACCGGATCGCGGCCCTCGTCACAGAGGTTGACGAGGTGGCAGCGCGGGCCGATGCGGAGGGCGCGCTGCGGCGGGCGGAGCGCCGGCGTGAAGCGGCCGAGCAGGCCTCGGCGCGGTCGCGCGCCGAGGTGATCGCGATGCAGGCACGGCTCGACGAGGTCACCCGCCGGCTGGCGGGCGCCGAGGCGTCGGAGCGCCACGTGCGCGGCGAGCTGGACGATCTCCGCCGCGAGGTAGCGGCCGCCCGCCAGGAGGCCCGCCACGCCAAGGATCGCGCCGAGGCCGCGCGCGCTCGGCTGACCGGCGTCGAGGCGGAGCGCGACGCCGCCCTCCACCGCGCTGCGACTGCCGAGATGCAACGCGACTCGCTGCTCGCGGATCGGGCCGAGCGAGGCGGCGTGGAGGTGTCCGGCGCGCAGGTGTTCGAGCTGCGTGACCTCGCCCGGTCGGCGCGTGGCCTCGCCGACCGGTTGTCCAGCCTGATCGAGGTGGGCACGACCGGGCGCGTGCCGCTCGCCCTCCCTGGTGGCGTCGCTCGGGACTCGGCGCGGGCGACGGAGCACCTGCTGCGTGCAGCCGGCGCCCTGATCCTCGTCGACGGGTACAACGTCGCCAAGCTGGCATGGCCCGACGACGACCTCGCCCGCCAGCGCGAGCGGTGCCTCGACCTGATCGACGACCTCGCCCGCCGGCTCGGGTCCGACATCACCGTCGTGTTCGACGGCGCCGACGTCGTCGGAGCGCACGCGACGAGGCGCCGCATGTCGCGTGTCGTGTACTCGCCGCCCGGCGTGATCGCCGACGACCTGATCCGAGCCGAGGTGCGGGCGACACCGCTCGAGCGGCCGGTCGTCGTCGTCACCAACGACCAGGCGATCCGCCGGGACGTGGCGGCGATGGGCGCCAACTGGATCTCTAGCGACGCCCTGCTCGCCGTCCGCTGAAGTGCCCCGTTGGAGGCCGTTGGAGGGTTTCCCCCGTTGGAGTGCTTGCGGCGGGGAGGCCCTCTGGCAAACCCTCCAACGGATCGGGTCCAGTCGCTGCGAGCCGTCGCTGTGACACCCCCTTGCCATGCTCCGGTCCATGGTCATCGTGAACGAAGCTGCGACGGTCTCGAGAGCTCGCCGATGAGCGCACCCCGTACTCTGGCGCGGTGCGCCGCCGCCCCGCCGCCCCGAGCCTCGACGAGCTGCGCGCGATCGCCTGTGAGCACGGCATCGAGCACGTCGGCGTGGCGCCGGCGACCGTGCTCGAGCGGGCCCGGACTGCCCTCTACGCCCGCCGCGACGCCGGGCTCGCGGCGGGCATGGGCTTCACCTATCGCAACCCTGAGCGTTCGACTGATCCGCACGCTTCGGTGCCTGGCGCTCGCTCGATCGTCGTTGCTGCTCGCTCGTACCTCGCCAAATCCGACCCGCTACGCCCCACCGGCGACGGCGTCGGCCCGCACGCCCGTGTTGCCCGCTACGCCTGGGTCGACCACTACGCACTGCTGCGCGCCGGGCTGCGGGAGATGGCCAGCCGGCTGCGGGCCGCCGGTGACCGCGCGGTCGCGCTCGCCGACGACAACGCGATGGTCGACCGCGAGGTTGCCTACCGCGCCGGCCTCGGATGGTTCGGCAAGAACGCCAACCTGCTGCTGCCCGGTGCCGGCAGCTGGTTCGTGCTCGGGTGCGTGATCACCACGGCCGACCTTGCTCCGTCCGGCGAGCCGGTGCGCGACGGCTGCGGCGCGTGCCGGCGCTGCCTCGACGCCTGTCCCACCGGTGCGATCATCGCGCCGGGCGTCGTCGACGCCAACCGCTGCCTCGCCTGGGTCCTTCAACGCCCGGGTGCCATACCGGTCGAGCTCCGGCCGGCGGTCGGTGACCGCCTGTACGGATGCGACGACTGCCAAGAGGTGTGCCCGCCGACCGCGCACTTCGGCCGCCGCCACCAGCACCCGTTGCCCGCGGGTGCCTGGGCCTGGGTCGACGTGCTCGAGCTGCTGGACGCCGACGACGCGACGCTGCTCGAACGTCACGGCCACTGGTACATCGCGGGGCGGGACCCCCGGTGGCTGCGGCGCAACGCGCTCGTGATCCTGGGCAACAGCGCTGATCCGACCGACCCCCGCGTCGTGTCGACGTTGGCCCGGTACCGCCAGGGCGACGACCCGGTGCTCGCCGAGCACGCGGTGTGGGCGAGCGCTCGGCTCGGGTTGGAAGCCGCTGGGGCGAGCAACGGCGGACCCAAGCCGCGTGGCGTCGGCCCTGACGGCCCTGACGGCCCTGACGGCCGGGCCGGGGTCAGCGAGGTCCCGGACCCTCAGGCCGGCCGGGCTGGTCATCCGTCGTGAAGCACGTCCTCGTGACGAACGACTTCCCGCCGAAGATCGGCGGAATCCAGTCGCTGCTGTGGGAGTGGTGGAGGCGCCTGCCGCCTGACCAGTTCGCGGTGCTGACCAGCCCGTATGCCGGCGCGGCGGAGTTCGATGCGGCGCAGCCGTTCCGGGTGGAGCGAACGCCGGAGCCGGTCCTGCTGCCCCACCGGTGGATGGCCAGTCGCATCGAGCGCTTGGCGGAGGAGATCGCCGCGGATCTGGTCGTGCTCGACCCGGCGCTCCCACTCGGCCTCGTCGGACCGTCGCTCGCGATGCCCTACGACGTGGTGCTGCACGGTGCGGAGGTCACCGTGCCCGGGCGCTTGCCCGGCACACGCCAGGCGCTGGGCAACGTGCTGCGGCGAGCCCGTCACATCGTGTCGGCGGGTGCCTACGCGGCGCGGGAGGCAGAGCGGGCGGCGGGTGGATCGCTGCCAGTGACGGTCGTGCCGCCGGGTGTCGACGTGGAGCGGTTCCGTCCTCTCGACGCTCATGCCCGCGCGGCAGTCCGCCGGCGCTTCGGGCTGCCGGTCGACGCCGAGTTGCTGGTGTCGGTGTCCCGGCTGGTCCCGCGAAAGGGTTTCGACGTCGCGATCGAGGCGGCCGCGTTGCTGGCGCCGACGCACCCCCACCTGGTCCTCGCGATCTCGGGAGGAGGTCGCGACGAGCGGCGGCTGCGGCGGCTGGCTGCGGAGCGCCAGGCACCGGTTCGCTTCCTCGGACGCGTGGCCAATGACCGTCTGCCGGAGTTGTACGGCTGCGCGGACGTGTTCACGATGGCCTGCCGCTCACGGTGGGGCGGGCTGGAACAGGAGGGGTTCGGCATCGTGTTCGTCGAGGCGGCGTCGTGCGGGGTGCCGCAGATCGCCGGCGATTCGGGCGGGGCGGCCGAGGCGGTCGACGACGGTGTCACCGGGCTGGTCGTGACTCGGCCCGAGGATCCACACGAGGTCGCCGCGGCGTTCGAGGCGCTGCTCGACGACCCGGTCCGACGCGTCGAGATGGGCGCGGCATCTCGCAAGCGCGCGGTCGCCGAGTTCTCCTACGACGTGCTGGCCGAACGCCTCGGTCGATCGCTCGGCGTCTGGTGAGGTGGGATCGGGCGCCGGATCGGGTTCGATGAGGTCCGTGGCGGTGCACGAGCAGCACGAGCAGCACGAGCAGCAGCAGCAACAGCAGCGAGTCGGGCACGAAGTCGCCGGCCGCCCGCCCGGCGACGTCCTGGTCAGCGCCGACATCGCCGCCACCGCGGTGTTCGCGGTGACGGCCGCGCTCGCCGCAGCGTTGTTCACGACGTTCTGGCAGTGGGTGGCTGCGGTGACCGCCCTCGCCCTGTTCGGCGTTGGCGTGTTCGCGTTCCTCTGGTCGTACTACAACGCGGTCCAGCGCAGCCGCACCGATGTCATCACCGTGACCGGCCTCTATCTCCTGCTCGGCGACGCCACCCCGGCGCGCGTCCGGCGGATCATGCTGCTGACGTTGCTCGCCCAGGTCCTTGTCGCCGTGGCGACCACGTTCGCCCGTCTCCAAGGTCCCGACGGCAAGCCCGGATCATCGCTCGCTCTCGGCTTCCTCGTGCCGATGCTCGGGTTCGGGTTGAACGGGCTGTGGGCGGCGTACCACGGCAGCTTCCCTCGGCGCGAGAACGCCGTGGCAGAATGAGCGCCATGGCTGAGACGGCTTCCGAGACGATCCGGATCAGCGCGCCGCCGGAGCGGGTCTGGGAGATCGCGGCGGACGTCGAGCGCTACCCCGACTGGGTGCGCGACGTCAAGGACGTCGTCGTGCGGTCGCGGGACGAGCAGCAGCGACCGTCGGAGGTCGAGTTCAGGGCCTCGGCGCTCGGCCGCAGCACGCACTACACGCTGGCCTACGACTACACGCAGGCGCCAGACGTGCTCGCCTGGAAGATGGTCAAGGGTGACATCCAGCGCTCGATCGAGGGCGCCTACCACCTGAGCTCGATGGACGACGGCGGCACCGAGGTGCGCTACGACCTGTCGATCGAGCTGGCCGCGCCCCTGCCGGGGTTCGTCAAGCGCCGGGCCGAGGTGCGGATCCTCAACTCCGTGCGCGAGCTGAAGACGCGCGCCGAAGCCTGACGGCTGGCTTGGACGGCCGGCGCCTCGGCATCGACGTCGGAGGCACCAAATGCCTCGGCGTCGTCCTCACCGATGGCGAACTGGTGGCCGAGGTGCGGCGCCAGACGCCATACGACGGTGCCCTCCTCATCGACACGCTTGCAGACATCGGCACCGAGCTCGCCGCGGTGGCCGGCCCGATCGAGTCGGTCGGCGTCGGCGCACCCGGGCTGATCACGCTCGATGGCGTGCTGCGGTCGTCGCCGAACATCCCGGACGTGATCGACCTCGACATCGCCGGCCGGCTTCGTGGCCGGCTTCGTGGCCGGCTCGGCGCACAGCTCGGGCGGACCGTCGCCGTCGGCAACGACGCGACCTGCGCCGCGCTCGCCGAGTGGCGCCTCGGCGTCGCCCAGGGCCTGGACGATGTCGTGATGGTCACGCTCGGCACCGGGATCGGCGGAGGCGTCGTGGCGGCAGGCCGGCTGGTGGTCGGCTGCAACGGCTTCGCCGGCGAGTTCGGGCACATGGTCGTCGATCCCGGCGGGCCGCCGTGCCCGTGCGGTCGTCGCGGGTGCTGGGAACGCTACGCCTCCGGCTCGGGGCTCGCCCAGCTCGCGCGGGCGGCTGCCGTCGGCGGCCGCCTGCGGCGGGTCGTCCAGAAGGCGGGTGGCGACGTCGCGCTGGTCCGCGGCGAGCACGTGCAGGCGGCGGCCGAGGAGGGCGACGATGGAGCGCTGGCGGTGATCGACGAGTTCGCCCGCTGGGTCGCCCTCGGCCTCGTCAATCTCACCAACGCGTTCGATCCGGCGGCGTTCGTCCTCGCCGGTGGGCTGGCGGAGGGCGCCGGCCTCTACCTCGCTCCGATCCGGCGCTGGTTCGGCGAGCTGCTCTACGCGCCCGACCTCCGGCCCCACCCCTCATTGGCGTTCGCCAGCTTCGGCGAGCGCGCCGGCGCAGTGGGTGCCGCCCTCCTGCCCACTGTCGCTGAGAGCTTCAGCGGAAAGGCAGAGCCTTTCCGCTGAGTGCAACGAGCCGGCCTTCGGCCGGCACCGACGAATTGCTGCCGATCGACCAGCCAAGCTGGATCGATCGGCGATCGGGGGGCTCCGGCAGGAGCCTCTGCCCCCCAACCCCCCCGCCGGCGCGCGTGCCTTCCGCTGAAGCTGTCACTCGGGGACGTAGTTGGCGCGGGCCTCGTCGATCTCGCGCCAGGCGTCCTCGCGGTTTCCGATCCCCGCGGTCGACGAGTGCTTGCCCGGTTCGAGCGCCTTGTAGACCTCGAAGAAGTGCTGGATCTCGGCCATCAGCTGCGGTGTCAGGTCGCCGATGTCCTCGACGCTCGCCCAGCGCGGCTCACCAGGCGGGACGCAGATCAGCTTGGCGTCCTCGCCGGCCTCGTCCTCCATGTACAGCACACCGACCGGCCGGGCCTCGACCCACACGCCCGGGTACACCGGGTCGTCAAGCAGGACCAGCGCGTCAAGCGGGTCGCCGTCACCGCTCAGCGTGTAGGGCACGAACCCGTAGTCCGCCGGGTACGTGGTCGCGGTGAACAGTCGCCGGTCGAGGTACACGCGGTTGTCGTGGTGATCGATCTCGTACTTGTTGCGGCTGCCACGAGGTATCTCGATGACGACGAAGATGCAGCCCGGCTGTGCCTCCTTGACCATGGCAGCACGATGCCACAGATGGGCGTGAGCAGGCGTCGCTGCGCGCGGCGAGCGCTCAGCCACGGCCTGCGTCGCCGGGGAACGCAGTGACGTCGACCGGTAGCGTCGTTGACCATGGAGTTCAGGCGCATCGAGAACCTGCCGCCGTACGTCTTCACGATCATCAACAACCTCAAGATCGAGGCACGGCGGGCAGGGCGAGATGTGATCGACCTCGGTTTCGGCAACCCCGACATCCCGTCGCCTGACATCGCCGTGCTCAAGCTCGCCGAGGCGGCCGCCAAACCGGCTAACCACCGCTACTCGATGTCCCGCGGGCTGCCCAAGCTGCGCGAGGCGATCGCCGGGTACTACCACGCCGTCTGGGGCGTCGAGGTCGACCCGGAGCTCGAGATCACGAACACGATCGGCTCGAAGGAGGGCTTCAGCCACCTGATGTGGGTGCTCCTCGACCGCGGCGACGCGGCGATCGTGCCGAGTCCGAGCTACCCGATCCACATCTACGGTCCGCTGTTCGCCGGGGCCGACCTGCGCCAGGTGCCGATGCGCTCGCTCGCCCATCCCGAAGAGCGCGAGGGCTTCGCCGAGGAGTTCTTCGAGCGCCTCACCGCCGCCTACGACATCGGGTGGCCCAAGCCGCGCGTGCTTGTGCTGTCGTTCCCGCACAACCCGACCGGTGCCGTCGTCGAGTTGCCGTTCATGCAGCGCGTCGTGGACTTCTGCCTACAACGGGGGATGATCGCGGTCCACGACTTCGCCTACGCCGACATCGGCTTCGACGGCTACCGCCCGCCGAGCATCCTCCAGGCCGAAGGCGCCAAGGAGTGCGCCGTCGAGCTGTACTCGATGACGAAGAGCTTCTCGATGGCCGGATGGCGTTGCGCGTTCCTGCTCGGCAACGCCGAGGTCGTGCAGGCGCTCGTCAAGCTCAAGAGCTATCTCGACTACGGGATGTTCCAGCCCGTGCAGATCGCCGCCACGGTCACCATCAACGAGGCGTCCGACTTCCCAGCCGAGGTCTGCGCGACTTATCAGAGCCGCCGCGACGCGCTGATCGACGGTCTCAGCCGGATCGGCTGGGAGATCCCCAAGCCGGGCGGCTCGATGTTCGTGTGGGCCCCCATCCCTGAGCCGTACGCCGAGCTCGATTCGGTCGAGTTCTGCTCGATGGTGGTGCGCGACGCCGACGTCGCGCTGTCGCCTGGCCTCGGCTTCGGGCCGGGCGGGGAGGGATTCGCCCGCTTCGCCCTGATCGAGAACGAGAAGCGCATCGCCCAAGGCATCCGCAACCTCCGCAAGGGCCTCCCGAAGCTCGGCTGAGCGGTGGTCGGGCGTCGGGTCATGGGTGGTCGCGTAGGTGCTCCGACATGCCGTCGAAAAGGCGGCGGATGTCGGCGGACAGCTCGGCGATGTCGGCCGTGTTGCGAGCCGTGGCCTCGGCCACCTGGACGGTGAGGTCGGCGAGACGTGTCAGTGCGTCCTCGAGCCGGCTGAGGCGGTCGGCGTCGCTCATCGTCGGGAGGCTAATGACGTCACCGGCGGTGGCCCGCGACGCTACGTGGGGAGTCGGTGGACGGCTTTGTCGATGGATTGGCAGACCTGGTCGATGGCCAGGCTGCCGCCCTGGCGTGTGAGTGTGTCGAAACGGTCGTCGCCCAGCTGCTGGCGCAGCGCGCGGACGCGATGGCGGTGGCGTTCGTCCTCACCGGGCAATCCGACGATGCCCAGGTCGTCACGTATCCGGCCGGCCGCGGCGTAGCCCAGGGCGGCGGCCTCGAGCTGACCTTGCCGATGCAGGGCGGCGGCGAGGGCGTCGAGCGCGCTTCCGGCGTCTCGGCGGCTGCCGGTGGCGAGGAGCAGGGGCAATGAATCGCTGAGGGTGGCGCACCCATCGGTGGTGCGGCGGATTGCGAGCAGCGAGAAGCCCAGTTGCATCAGGGTGGCGGCGTGGGCGTATGGGTCCTTGCGGATCGTGTCATCCAGTGCTTCGTGGAGGAATTGCACTGCGCGAGGTGGGTCGAGCGCTCGGAGTGCGACAGCCATGATGTAGGGAGCGCGCCGACTGGGGGAGACTCGCGGCGACGCGGCGAAGGCGGCGTCGAGCGCGTGCCGGGCCGTCTCGACGTCGCCCAGCCAGGCAGCGACCGCGGAGGCCATGGCGTAGGTCGCGTAGCGGTAGTAGGCAGGCCCGGGAACGTCGATGTGGGCCAGGGCGAAAGCAAGGCGATCGACCGCGACGTCAGTCTCGCCGTCGAACAGCGCGAGCTGGGCCACCATCACGTTGGTGTGGGCGTACTCGGGATCGTCGCCGGCAAGCAGAGCGATGGCTTGCTTCCAGAGCGGTCGAGCGCCCTTCGTGTCGCCGCGGATGAAGCGCCCGGTGCCGGAGGCGACGAGCGCCTTGGCGCGTCGCACGCCGTCGAGGTCAGGTAGCCGCTCGAGGAGATCGAGGCCTCTTCGCTCCAATTCGGCGGCGTGACCGTGCACCACCCACGACTGCTGTGCCGCGAGCAGCATGTCGAGGGCGCTCTCGGGATCGTGGCGAGACCACCAGTCGAGGGCCTGCACCACGTTGGGGTAGTCGTCGTCGAGCTGGTCGACGGCGTCGGTCCCAGGCTCGTCGAGCACGAGCGGTCCGAGCCGCAATGCCAGCTCCCGGAAGTAGGAGGCGTGCCGCGCGGAGGCGTCGTCGGCGTCGCCCCGGTCCCGGAGCCTGCTGAGCGCGAACGCCTGCACGCTGACGAGCAGGTGGAACCGCGCTGAACCGGCCGGCATGACGAGCGACTTGGCCGTGAGCACGTCGAGCTCATCGAAGGCATCGAGCTCGTCGGTGACCAGGTCGTCCGCCACGCCTGCCACCGCCGCCGCATCAAACGAGCCGGAGAAGACGGCCAGCCGTTCGAGCAGGCGACGTTGCGGGTCGGTGAGCAGCTCGTAGCTCCATCGGATCGTGGCCTCCAACGTGTCGTGGTGCGTCCCAGTGCCCCGACCCGTGCTGCGCAACAGCCGGAACCGATCATCGAGCCGGGCGGCCAGCTCGCTCGGTGACAGGCTGCGCACTCGCGCCGCGGCCAGCTCGATGGCCAGGGGCAGGCCGTCGAGCCGCTCGCAGATCGTGACCACCGCGGTTGCATCGTCGTCGCCGAGCTGCAGCTGCGGTCGCATCGCCTGCGCTCGCTCGATGAACAACCGGATTGCGGCGCCGTCGGCGTCGGTAGGCAGGGGCGCCAGCGGGAACAGCTGCTCGCCATGCACGCCGAGCGACTCCCGACTGGTCGCCAGGACCCTGACACCAGGGCCGGTCGCCAAGACCTGATCGATGAAGCTTGCCACGCCGGCCGCGACGTGCTCGCAATTGTCGATCACCAGCAGGACGTCGCGCACGCTGAGGGCGTCCAGCACGCTGCGATCCAACGTTTGACCGTTGCGCTGACGCAAGCCCAGCGCGTCGGCCACCACGGCCACCACCTCGCTGCCAGTGGGCGCGGCCACGAGATCGACGAACCAGACACCGCCCGACGCCTCCCAGTCGGCGGCCACGAGCACGGCGAGGGTCGTCTTGCCGACACCACCCGTACCCGTGACGGTGACCAGACGATGAACGCGGAGCAGCGCCAGTAGCTGGGCCCGCTCCTCGTCGCGCCCGACGACGGACGTCCGCAGTTGCGGCAGGTTGCCGGCGGCTGCCGCGGCGGTCCCGCGAGGGGGAGGAAAGTCCACTCGCAACGCGGCGTGGACGACTTGCCACAACCGCTCCGGATGTTCCAGGTTGCGCAGACGGTGCTCGCCGAGATCCCGCAGCGTCACGCCCGCGGGCAGATCATCGAGCGCCAACCCGGTCGCGGCCGACGAGAGGAGGATCTGGCCGCCGTGGGCGGCCTCCATCACTCGGGCGGCGCGGGTCGGCGTCAGCCCGAGGTAGTCGCCTTGCTGGTCGGGAGCCGCCCGGCCCGTGTGCACGCCGATCCGAACCGGAACCAGGTCGATCCAACGCTGCACGTCGACAGCCGCGGCGACGGCGTGCACCGCGTCCTCGAACACCGCCATCACCCCGTCGCCGGTGTGCTTGACAACGACACCCTCATGGTCGGAGATCACCTGTCGCAGCACGGCGTCGTGACCGGCCACGGCGGCGCGCATCGAGTCGCCGTCGCGCTCCCAACGAGCGCTGCTGCCCTCGATGTCGGTGAACAGGAACGTCACCGTCCCGCTCGGCAGCGAGCGCACGCGCGCATGGTAGACACCCGTTCACGCTGCCGTCACACGCCGGAGACACGGCCGCGGCCGGCGTTGGCTACGTTCCGGCGATGGACGTGGATCGGCCCGCGCCCGAGCACGCGCGCACGCTGGTCGTCCGGGTGTGGCTGCCGGACCGTCCCGGCGCGCTCGGCCAGGTGGCCAGCCGTATCGGCGCCGTCCACGGCGACGTCACAGCGATCGACATCCTCGAGCGCGGCGGTGGGAGGGTGATCGACGAGCTCGTCGTGGCGCTGCCTGAGTCGGTATCGCTGGAGCTGCTGGCCAAGGAGATCGACGCCGTCGACGGCGTCGCCGTCGAGCACGTCCGCCCGGTCGGCGAGGAGCGACCCGACTCGGCGACCGCCGTGCTGCAGCTCGCGGCGCACGTCGCCGAGGCGCCGCGGGCGCGACGCCTCGCCCTGCTCGTCAGCGGCCTGCTCGCCGCTGCCGACGCCGACTGGGCGGTGGCGGTCCGCGGTGACCAGCTCGTCGAGCGGCGAGGCGAGCCGCCGGACGCCCGCTGGCTCCTTGCGTTCTTCGACGGCAGCGAGCACCTCGACCCGAGCCGCCCGGCGGCCAACGCGCCGGGCGACATGATCTGGGCCCGCCTGCCGATCGCCGGCGTCGTGGTGGCCACCGGACGGGCGTCGCGGGCCGTGCACGAGCGCGAGCGGATCCGCCTCGCACTGCTGGCGCGAATCGTCGACGCCCTGATCAGTTGACGCGTCAGCGGAAGGCGTCGTCGCCGGCCGCGGCGGCGCTGCTCGCCGTCTGGACTCCGCTCGCCGACCCTGGGAGATCCGCACCGTAGATGTCGGCGAAGTCGGCCAGGATCTGGTCCAGCGGGAGATCGTCGAACGAGCCGCGCTGGCGGATGTACTCCATGTGCCGGTTGCCGTTGGCGTCGTACGGGTGCAACAGGGCGTCGCCGGTCCCGTCGAAATCGAGCGCCCGCACGCCGAACCGATCGCAGAGCTCGATGTTGAACGCCGTGCTCAGCTTGTGCCAGCGGTCACCGAGCAGCAGCTCGCTGTAACCGTGCCAGGCGAAGACGTCCGTCTGCATCTGGGCGCGCAGCTTCTCGCTCGTGAGATGGTTCCTCACGTCGGCGAATCCGAGCCGGGCGGGGATGCCGCGCGACCGCGCTGCGGCCGTGAGGAGCACCGACTTCGGTACGCACCAGTTCGACGCCGAGCGCACCACGGCGCTGGCGCGGAACGCGTCGGGTGCGTGATCGACGTTGTACGGGTCGTACCGGAACCCGTCGCGCACGGCGTAGAAGAGGCGCATCGCGACGTCGACGGGATGGGTGGCCCCACCGGCCGCGTCGGCGGCGAACGCGGCGACCGACGGATCGTCGAAGTCGATGAACCAGGTGGGTGCGAGCCATGCCTCGTCGACCTGCATGGCTTCGTGTCTACCCAGTCCCCGCCGCCTTCGGCGACTCGTGTCGGCGTTCCAGGCTCCTCAACCGCCTCGCGGTGACGCATATCACGCCTCCGCGAGCGGTCGGTCTGACCAGGTGATTGAGCCTTTGACCAGCGGTTTTCGCCAACCGGCCGGCAACCGCACGGGGTTTCCCCGATGGCGGGGAACCGCATCTCCGCCATCTTCGTATCTGGTTACCACGAAGTAACTCTGGTTCAGCGACCAGGACGGGCGACAGAAACGGGCAACGGGCATGGACACGATGGGCGCACCCTCCGCGGTGCGGCGGGCGATCAGCGAGAGGGTGGGTGCGCCGGCTGGCGCCGCCTTCGAGCGCCGTCGCCGCCAGCGCATCGTGGCCACGGGCGATGCCGCCGCGATCTCCCTGGCGTTCGCGCTGGTGATGAGCTTCACGGTCGCCTTCGGGCGGATCCACGCCAGCGAGGGGCTGTACACCCTGGCTGCGGCGGCGATCGGTCTGTTCAGCCTGCGGGCGCAGGGGCTGTGGAACCCGCACCGCATCGCCATCCGGTGGGTCGAGCTGGCCGGGGTCGCCCGCGCCAGCGCCGCCATCCTCGGCGGCGTCCTCGTCATCGATCGCATCGTCGGTCCGGCGTTGCGGCTGCGGTGGATCGCCGCCGCTGCGGTGCTGGCGTTCGCCTTCCTCGTCGTGTGGCGTTCGGCGCTGCGCTCCTGGCAGTCGGTCAACCGGCGTCAGGGTCGCCTCGCTCAGTCGACGCTCGTGGTCGGCACCGACGCCCGTGCCATCGAGCTGATCCGCACGGCCGAGGTGCATCCCGAGGCCGGCACCCGGATCATCGGTCTCGTCGGGTCGTTCGCCGACGCCGATGCCGCCGGTCGCGGCGACCTGTGGCTGGGTGAGCTCGACGACCTCGCGGAGGTCGTGAGGTCCGTCGGGCCGCAGCGGATCGTCGTCAGCTCGGGCGACCTCCCGGCGCCCCTCCTCGCCGGGCTGATCCGTGCCGAGCACGCGGGTGGCCCGGAGGTGGTCGTCCACGCCGGCCTGCCCGGCATCGACGCCACGCGCATCACGGTGTCGTCGGTCGCCAACGAGGCCCTACTGCACGTCGAGTCGGCGGCGCCGTCGCTCGCCGGGCGGGCGTTCAAGCGGACGCTCGACATCGTCGTCGCCGGCACGATGCTGGTGCTCGCGGCGCCGGTGTTCGCCTTCGTCGCCGTGCTCGTCAAGCGCGAGGACGGCGGCCCGGTGTTCTTCCGCCAGCAGCGGGTGGGCAAGGACGGCGTCGAGTTCGGGATGTTCAAGTTCCGCACGATGTGCGTCGACGCCGAGGCCAAGCTCGCCGCGATGCTGGCCGGGAACCAGCGCTCGGGCCCGCTGTTCAAGCTGGCCCGCGACCCGCGGGTCACCAAGATCGGCCACATCCTGCGCCGCACCAGCCTCGACGAGCTGCCTCAGCTGCTCAACGTGCTGACCGGCGACATGAGCCTCGTCGGCCCCCGGCCGGCACTGCGCAAAGAGGTGGAGGCGTTCCCCGCCGCCCTGCATGCCCGGCATGCGGTGCGTCCGGGGATCACCGGCCTCTGGCAGGTCGAGGCCCGCGACAATCCGGCGTTCGACGCCTACCAGCGCCTCGACCTGCACTACGTCGAGAACTGGTCGCCGGCGCTCGACGTCATCATCCTCCTCGCCACCGCCGAGCAGCTGCTGATGCGACCGTTCGCCAGCAAGCGCCACGGCGAGATGGTGGCCACCGAGGCGCCCGACGACGCCTTCGCCGCGGCGGCCTGACGGTCGATGGCAGTCCACGTCCACCACGTGGCTCGCCGAGCCGTCAGGTCGCCCAGGCGCGGGATCGTTCGACGGCTCGCAGCCATGTGGCGTGCGCGGCGTCGGCCGACGCCCGGTCGCTCGCCGGCTCGAACGCCGCGTCGAGCTGCCACGCCGCGCCGACGGCTGCCAGGTCCGGGAGCACGCCTTCGGCGAGCGCGGCGAGGTACGCCGCTCCGATCGCTGTGGTCTCGGGGTCCGTCGGTCGTTGCACGGTGGCGCCGAGCTGGTCGGCTTGCAGCTGGAGCAGCGTGTCCATCACCGACGCGCCACCGTCGACCCGCAGCTCGCGCAGCGGTCGCCCGCTGGCCGACACCATCGCCTCGACGGCATCTCGGGTCTGGTACGCCATCGACTCGACCACGGCGCGCGCGAGGTGGGCCCGCGTCGTGCCGCGGGTGATGCCGACGATCGTGCCACGGGCGTAGGGATCCCACCATGGCGAGCCGAGACCGGTGAACGCCGGGACGACGTAGACACCGCCGTTGTCGTCGACGCTGGCGGCCAGCGGCCCGATCTCGGCCGCCGTAGCGATGATCCCGAGGCCGTCGCGCAGCCACTGGATCGCCGAGCCGGTCGAGAAGATCGACCCCTCGAGGGCGTAGGCGACGGTGCCGTCGGCGAGCGTCCAGGCGATCGTGGTGAGCATCCCGGCGGCCGGCGGCGGGCACGTGTCCCCGACGTTGAGCAGCACGAAGCTCCCCGTGCCGTAGGTGTTCTTGGCCATGCCGGGCGCCGTGCAGGCCTGCCCGAACAGCGCGGCTTGCTGGTCTCCGGCGACCCCGCTCACGGGGATACCCGGCGGCGCACCGCTGCGCTCCGACGTCACGCCGATGCGGCCGCTGCTCGCCACGACCTCGGGCAGTGCGCCGATCGGCACGTGGAGCAGGTCGCACAGCTCCGCATCCCAGCTTCGTGACGTGATGTCGAACAGCATCGTCCGGCTGGCATTCGTCGTGTCGGTCGCCAGTACCTCGCCGCCGGTGAGGTTCCAGATCAACCAGCTGTCGATCGTGCCCACGGCGAGATCCGGTGAGACCGGCACGCCGCCGTCGCCGAGCAGCCACTCGACCTTGGTGCCGCTGAAGTACGGGTCGAGCACGAGCCCAGTGCGCGCCCGCACGAGATCGAGCGCGCCCTGCTCGGCGAGCTCGTCGCAGCGGGCCGACGTGCGGCGGTCCTGCCACACGATCGCCCGGCCGTACGGGTCGCCCGTGCGGCGGTCCCACGCCACGACGGTCTCGCGCTGGTTGGTGATGCCGATCGCCGCGACCTCACCGGCGCCGACGCGCTCGACGACGTCGCCCAGCGTTGCCCGCACCGCCTCCCAGATCTCGACGGCGTCATGCTCCACCCATCCAGGGCGGGGGAAGTACTGGGTGAACTCTCGGTACGTCGACACGTCGGCCCGGCCGTCGGTGAACACGGCCCTGCTGCGGACCCCCGTCGTGCCGGCGTCGATGGCGATCACGCACGTCATCGCCGCTTGGCCCGCTGTCGGTTCGGCCCCTGCGACGTGCGCCGGGTGGGTGCCGGCCGGGTGCGGCTGGTCTCGGCGGCCGTTCCCGCCGCAGTCCCCGGCGACGCGCGGGGCGTGCGCAGGTCGGCGAGCGTCTTGCGCGTGTAGCCGAACTTGGCCATCACATAGCCGAACCCCAGGTACAGCGGCCCGCTGATGAGCAGCCCGCCGACGATCGCCGGCAGACCGCTGTTCCGGAACACGACGGCGAAGACCACGCACATGATCGCGGCGTAGATCAGCCACTCCTTGATCAGTCGCCGCCAGGGCACCGGTCGGCTGGCGTCCCATCCCACAGGCGGATGGATAGCACGCCGTGCGGCGACCTCGTACGCTCGATGCCGTGCGCGTGGGGGTGCTGACCGGTGGCGGCGACTGTCCGGGGCTCAACGCCGTCATCCGGGCCATCGTGCGCCAGGGTGAGCGCACGCACGGCGACGAGCTGATCGGCTTCCTCGACGCCTGGGACGGCGTGCGGGCGCGCAAGACGATCCCGCTGACGATCGAGACCATGCGCGGCACGCTCCCCAAGGGGGGGACGGTCCTCGGCACGAAACGGGGCAGCCCGTTCGACACGGAGTCCGGCGTCGACGAGGTCGCCGCCACCATCGCCGACCTCGGCCTCGACTCGATCATCGTCATCGGCGGCAACGGCTCGTTGACCGTCACGTGCCGGCTGTGCGAGGAGTACGGGATGCCGCTCGTCGGCGTGCCCAAGACGATCGACAACGACATCGTCGGCACCGACGTCACGTTCGGCTTCCACACCGCGGTGCAGATCGCAACCGACGCCATCGACCGCCTACACACGACGGCAGAGAGCCACGACCGGGTGATGGTCGTCGAGGTGATGGGACGCCACAGCGGCTGGATCGCGACCTACGCCGGCATCGCCGGCGGGGCGACGATGGTGCTGATCCCCGAGATCCCGTTCGACATCGACGAGATCTGCCGCCGGCTCAGCCGCCGCCACGAGCGCAACCGGTTCGCTTCGATCGTCGTGGTCGCCGAGGGGGCCGAGCCGGTGCCGGGCACGATCGAGATGGCGGACAAGGTGTACGACAAGTTCGGCCACGTCCGCCTGGGTGGCATCGCCGACGTGATCGCTCGCGAGATCGGTGACCGCACCGGGTTCGAGACGCGTGTCGTGATGCTCGGCCACGTGCAGCGCGGCGGCACGCCGACGGCCTACGACCGGGTGTTGTGCACCCGCTTCGGGGTCGCCGCGATCAACCTCGTCCACGAGCGGCAGTGGGGGCAGATGGTCGTCCTGCGCGGCCACGACATCGTCCCCGCCCCGCTGTCGGTGGCGGTTGGCCAGGCCAAGCCGGTCGACCGCGCGCTGTACGACGTGGCCCAGGTCTTCTTCGCGTAGGGCGCCGATGGGACGCCGCAGGGCGGGTCACGGCGTGGCGCGTGGGCTCGGGATCGGCGGGTACGGAGGCTGGGCCGACTCGACGAGTCCCGGAAAGTCGTAGACGGTCAGCGCATCCGCCTGCAGCTCGCCCTGGCCGTCGGGCCACGAGCGCTGCTCGCCGTCAGCTGTCAGGCGCACGGCGCGCACGCCGTCGAGCTCGCTGGCGGTGAACACGATCTCGGCGACGGCGAGGCGCAGCGAGTCCGCCGGCAGGTCGAGGATCTCCGAGCCGACGTCGACGGTGAGCGTCCCCGCCAACAGGGTGGTGGCGATCAGCTCCATCCCGCCGGGCAGCTCCGAGCGCAACCCGGCCGTCTCCTCCTCGTCGTTGGCCCCCTTGAACAGCTCGGCGAGCGCGGCGAGCGGACGAGCCTCGACCTTGCGCAGCACGGAGTGCAGCCGGCGCTCGCTGTTGCCGCCCGTGACGAGGAAGATCCGCGTCGATCCCTCCGCCTCGCCGCCTGCCGGTTCGACCAGCTCCAGCGACAGCCGGTCGCCCTCGGGCACCTCGCGCGGCGACGAGTCGGGCTGGATCGCACAGCTGGTCGCGACCAGCAGCAGCACGCCGGCTGCGGCGGCGACGGCCCGCGTCACGGCAGCCTCGCCTCGTCATGCCGCGCTGACGGCTCGACTTCGTCGAGGTGGATCGCCTGGTCGAGCCCGGGCTCCTCCTCGGCGCCGGCCTCGGGTTCGGCAGCTGGGACGAACGCCGGGAGCTCGATCACGAAGCGCGCGCCGGGCGCACCGTCGGCACGGTCGTCCACCCACACCCGGCCACCGTGGATCCGCGTGTGCTCGTCGACCAGCGCCAGACCAAGCCCGGCGCCCTCGCTGCCGGTGCGGCGACCGGCGGTGGCGCCGCGGGCGAAGCGCTCGAAGA